>DBCG01000069.1:0-6115 GCA_002292945.1 Proteobacteria bacterium UBA964
GTGCCGCCCAAGCGCTGAGGTAGGCTGCATGAACGCTCCAGAGATCGTGCATGGCCTGCACGCGGTGCAGGCGGTGTTGGCGAAGGATCCGACGAGGGTGATGCGTGTCTGCGTGCTGCGAGGCCGCGAAGATGGGCGCGTGGCGGCCTTGCTCGCGGCGGCGGCCGAGGCGCGGGTCACGGTGGAACGGGTCGACGCGGCGCGTCTCGCGCGTCTCGCCGGTGATGCGGTCCATCAAGGGGTGGTCGCGGAGGTCCGGCCTGTCGCGCCCTGGGATGAAGACCGGTTGTCCGCCGAGCTCGCGCGCCTGCAGGAAGAAGCGGCGGGCGCCGCCGCGGCGGGTGGGCGTTACGCGCCGTTGCTGCTCGCGCTCGATGGCGTGCAGGACCCCCACAACCTCGGGGCCTGCCTGCGGACGGCCGACGCCTGTGGTGCCTTGGCGGTCATCATCCCGCGAGATCGGGCCGCGCAGCCGAACGCCACCATGCGCAAAGTCGCCGCCGGTGCCGCCGAGAGCACGCCGATCGTGGTCGTCACCAACCTCGCACGCTGCCTGCGGGACCTTAAGCAGGCCGGACTCTGGGTGGTGGGGGCCGAGGCGGAGGCGGACAAACGCGCCTCCGAGGTCGATATGACGGGCGGGACCGTGATCGTCATGGGTGCCGAGGGCAGCGGGCTGCGGCAACTCACGCGTCAGCACTGCGACCTGATGGTGCGTCTGCCCTCCCTCGGCGCCGTCGAGAGCCTGAATGTGTCGGTCGCGGCCGGGATGCTCCTCTACGAGGCCCAGCGCCAGCGCGGGGCCTGACGATCCCGGTCCGGCTTGCCCGGTGGGCGGCTATTGGCTATAGTCCGCGCCCCCCGTCTAGGCGGGGGTTCCCTTGCCACACCGGCTGTGCTTCGCCGGGTGGCGTCATACACCGTAAGGAGATCCCATGAGGCACTACGAGATCGTGTTCCTGGTCCATCCGGACCAGAGCGAGCAGGTTCCGGCCATGCTCGAGCGCTACAAGACCCTGATCACCGCGGGCGGCGGTCAGGTGCATCGGGTGGAAGACTGGGGCCGTCGCCAGCTGACCTTCCCGATCGCCAAGGTCCACAAGGCCCACTACATCCTCCTGAACATCGAGACCGACCAGAAGACCCTGGCCGAGCTCACCGGAGCGTTCCGTTTCAGCGATGCCGTGCTTCGACACCTCGTCGTGAAGATGGACGGACCGGTCACCGAGCCCTCGCCGATGGCGCGTGCCGCCGAGGAAGAGGCTGCCGGTGGTGAAGGTGGAGTCGATCGCCCGCGCCGTGGGCGTCGCGACGACATGGGCGATGACGATGCGATCGGCGACAACGCCTGATCCGCGCATAAAAGGAAACCAAACATGAGAGATGGCAAGCAGGGCGGCGGTGGCCGCTTCACCCGTCGCAAGAAGTTCTGCCGCTTCACCGCGGAAGACGTCAAGCAGATCGACTACAAAGATCTCGTGACCCTCAAGGGCTACATCACCGAGACCGGCAAGATCGTGCCGAGCCGGATCACCGGCACGCGTTCGTTCTACCAGCGGCAGCTCGCCGTGGCCGTGCGGCGCGCGCGTTTCCTCGCGTTGCTGCCGTACACCGACCAGCACTGACCGGAGCATCCATCATGGACGTCATCCTTCTCAACAAGGTCGCCAACCTCGGCGATATCGGCGACCGCGTGAACGTGAAGTCGGGCTACGGCCGCAACTTCCTGCTGCCGCAGGGCAAGGCGACGCTCGCGACGCCCGACAACGTCACGAAGTTCGAGGCCCGTCGTGCCGAGCTCGAGAAGCTCGCCAAGGAGCAGTTGGCCGCGGCACAGGCGCGCTCGACGGCGCTCGAGGGCTTCACGCTGCGGATGTCCGCGCGTGCGGGCAGCGAAGGCAAGCTCTTCGGTTCGGTCGGCACCGCCGACATCGCCGAGGCCTGCTCGGCCCAGGGGCACAAGGTCGCCCGCGCCGAAGTGCGGCTGCCGAACGGTCCCATCCGCATGGTCGGCGACCATCAGGTCGTGCTGCACCTGCACACCGATGTGGACGTGCAGTTGCCGGTCTCGATCACCGCAGAGGATTGATCGGGTCGTGAGCGCGCGCGGCGGAGATGTGCGCACCCCGCCGCATTCGATCGAGGCGGAGCAGGCCGTTCTAGGCGGCCTGCTCCTCGACTCCCAGTCCTGGGACGACGTGGCCGATGTGCTGCGATCCGAGGACTTCTACCGTCCCGACCACCGTCTGGTCTTCGAGGCCATCGGGCAGGTCGCGGGGGCGGGCAAACCCGCCGATGCCGTCACGGTCAGCGAGCATCTCGAGCGCATCGGGCGCTTGGCTGATGCGGGCGGCCTGTCCTATCTCGGTACGCTGGTCCGCGACACCCCGACAGCGGCCAATGTCCGCGCCTATGCCGGCATCGTGCGCGAGCGCTCCTTGCTGCGGCAGTTGCTCAAGGCCGGCACCGATATCGCCGCTTCGGTCTTCAACAACGAAGGCGAGACCGCGCGCGAGCTCGTCGAGCACGCCGAGGGGCGGGTGTTCGCCATCGCGGAGCAGGGCGTGCGCGGTGCGCGCGACGGCGCGGTGTCCGTGCAATCTTTGATGCCGGCGCTCATCGACCAGATCGACGAATGGCACAACAACCCGGGTGGCCTGCGCGGCCTTCCCACCGGTTTCGACGAGTTCGACCGCAAGACCGGCGGTCTGCGTCCGGGCGACCTCGTGATCGTCGCCGGCCGCCCATCGATGGGCAAGACGACCTTCGCCGTCAACATGGCCGAGTTCGCGGCGCTGCAGGGCGGTGTCAAGGCGTCCGTGGCGATCTTCTCCATGGAGATGCCCTCCGAACAGCTGATGACCCGCATGCTCTCCTCGATCGGTCGCGTGAGCCTCGGCCATATCCGCAGCGGCCAGATCTCCGATGACGATTGGCCGCGCATCACCGGTGCCGCCGGACAGCTCTCCGAGGCCCGAATCTTCATCGACGAGACGCCGGCCCTCACGCCCACCGAGCTGCGTGCGCGGGCGCGTCGGGTGCACCGCGAGCACGGACTCGGTCTGGTGGTCGTCGACTACCTGCAGCTGATGCAGGTGCCCGGCAACAACGAGAACCGCGCCACCGAGATCGCGGAGATCTCGCGCGGTCTCAAGGCCTTGGCCAAAGAATTGCGCGTGCCGGTGATCGCCTTGTCGCAGCTCAACCGCGGCGTCGAGCAGCGTGTCGACAAGAAACCGGTCATGTCCGACCTGCGCGAGTCGGGCGCCATCGAACAGGATGCCGACATGATCCTCCTCATCTACCGTGAGGAGGTCTACGACAAGAACACCACGAAGAAAGGCATCGCCGAGATCGATCTCGCCAAGCACCGCAACGGCGAGACCGGCACCTTCCTGCTGACCTTCCAAGGCCAGTACTCGCGCTTCACCAACTACGCGCCGGATTCCTACGCCGACGGCGTGCTGCGCTGACCGGAGCGCGGTCCATGGGCATCCGCGCACGCATCGACCTCGCCGCGTTGCGCGGCAACTTCTCCGTCCTGCGCCGCGCCGCACCGGGCAGCCGCGCTTTCGCGGTGGTCAAGGCCGATGCTTACGGGCACGGCGCCCTGCAGGTGGCCAGGGCGTTGTCCGGCGTGGCCGACGGGTTCGCGGTGGCGCGCCTCGGCGAGGCGATCGAACTGCGTGACGGCGGCATCCAAGATCCGATCCTGCTGCTCGAAGGCGTGAGCGCTGACGATGATCTCGCCGCCGCGCTCGCCGCGGGTCTGGATCTCGTTGTCCATGAGCCCGGTCAGATCGCGATGTTCCGGCGTCTCGCGGCACGCGGGGTGCACTCGGCGCCGATCGTCTGGCTCAAGGTCGACACCGGCATGAACCGTCTCGGATTCCGGCCCGAGGCCGTGCTCGAGGCGCGTTCGCAGTTGCTCGCCTGCGGCGTCGCGCTGCGGGACCTGCGCCTCATGACCCACTTCGCCCGCGCTGATGAGCCCGGCGTCGATACCACGCCGGCACAACTCGCACGGTTCGCCTCGATCGTGACGGCTTGGGAGCAGCTGTCGGGCAGCCGTCCCGTCGTCAGTATCGGCAACTCCGCCGGCACCTTGCTGTGGCCGGCGGGGCAGGGTGATTGGATCCGTCCGGGTATCGCCCTCTACGGCGTTCCGCCCTCTGCCGAACGGGGTGGCGGGGACGGGCTGGCCCCGGTGATGACGCTCTCCACCGAAGTCATCGCCGTGCGCGAGGTTCCGCGCGGCGAGACGGTGGGCTACGGTGGGACTTGGCAGGCGGCGCGCGACTCGAAGATCGCGATCCTCGCAGCGGGCTACGCGGACGGCTTGCCGCGGCATCTGCCCTCGGGTGCGCCGGTCGCCTTCCGCGCAGGTCATGCGCCCCTTGCGGGTCGCGTCTCCATGGACATGATCGCGGTCGATGTCACCGACCTGCCTGCGATCGCGGTCGGTGAACGGGCGGTGCTGTGGGGCGAGGGGCTGCCGGTCGAGACGGTCGCCGGATGGGCCGGCACGATCGCCTATGAATTGCTGTGTGCCGTGGCACCACGGGTGCCTCGCGAGTATGTCGGCTGAGACTCGACGGAGCGCGTCGGTCCTCAGTCCAGCCGGGCGATCACCACCGAGATGTTGTCGCGCCCGCCGCGCTCGTTGGCGAGCGACACCAGACGTTCCGCGATCGACTGCACGGGGCCGGCGTCTTGCAGGATGACGGCGATCTCCTCGTCCTCGAGCATGTTGGTCAGGCCATCGGAGCAGAGCAGGTAGGCATCACCGGTCTGCAACGCGTGCCGAGCGCAGTCGATCCGGACATCCGGGTCGGTGCCGAGCGCCCGCGAGAGGAAATTGCGCCGCGTGGAGACGCGTGCTTGGGCAGGGGTGAGGATGCCGCGGTCGACCAGTTCCTGCACTTGAGAATGGTCGCGCGTGAGCATCTCGAGCACGCCTGCACGCAGACGGTAGAGGCGCGAGTCGCCGACATGGGCCACATCGAGATGCGTCGCAGAGAACCACGCGGCGACCACCGTCGTCCCCATCCCTGAGCGGCTCGGGTCGGCGTCCGCCGCTTCGAGGATGACCGCGTTGGCACGCTTGACGGCGCTCTGCAGCCGATCCGGCTCCAGCGCGGGCAGGCTGCGGGCGCTCGTGAACAGTGTCTCGATGGTGAGACGGCTCGCCAGATCGCCGGCGTTGTGGCCGCCCATCCCGTCGGCCACCACCAAGAGGCCGATCTCGGCGTCGACGCCGATCGAATCCTCGTTGCGCTGGCGCACCTTGCCGATGTCCGTGACACCGGCACACTGCATGGGCGGCGATGTTCCTGCATTCCCCATCTCAGAGAGTTTAGCGCGGTGCTAGCATCGAGCCTATGCCTCGTAGTCGCGCCTTGTTCGTCTGCCGAGCTTGCGGTGCGCGATCGCCCCGCTGGCAGGGCCAGTGTCCGCAGTGCGGCGAGTGGAATGCGCTCGAGGCGGCGGTGAGCACGCCAGCCGAAGAGCGCAAGGGTGCTGTGCCTGCCGCACGCAGCCTCGCTCTAGGGGGCGTGGCGTCACCCGACGCCGCAGGCGCCCCTCCCGGATCTGCCACAGCGGGCCGCGCGGCTCGCCGCTCCTGTGGCTCACGAGAACTCGACCGAGTTTTGGGCGGCGGCATCGTCGCCGGCAGCGTCACGCTGTTGGGCGGTGACCCGGGTATCGGCAAATCGACGCTGCTGCTGCAAGTGGCGGCACAGGTCGCCGCAGACGCTCCGGTGCTCTACGCGAGCGGCGAGGAATCCGCCGATCAGGTCGGACTGCGTGCGGAGCGGCTCGGCCTCGAGGCGCCCGGCTTGCGGATCGCGGCCGAGTCCGACCTCGAGGGGATCCTCGCGGCGGCGAGCGCGCTTGGCGCGGCATTGTTGGTCGTCGATTCGATCCAGACGGTGTCCTTGTCCGAGGTCGATGCCAGCGCCGGCGGCGTCTCGCAACTGCGGGAATGCGCGGCGGCCTTGGTGCGTTTCGCCAAGGCGACCGGGACGGCGGTGTTCATCATCGGCCATGTGACCCGCGAGGGGACCATCGCCGGGCCCAAGATGCTCGAGCACCTCGTCGATACGGTGCTTTA
>DBCG01000069.1:6207-8182 GCA_002292945.1 Proteobacteria bacterium UBA964
TTCTTCGCGATGGTCGAGAACGGTCTGCGCGAGGTCGCCAACCCCTCGGCGATCTTCCTCGCGAGGCCGGAGAAGATCGCGCCGGGCAGCATCGTCACCGTGGCGCGCGAGGGCGGGCGGCCGTTGCTGGTCGAGATACAAGGCCTGGTCGACCCGATGCGCTTCGGCAACCCGCGGCGGGTCGCGCAGGGGCTCGATACGACCCGGCTCGCGATGTCGCTGGCGGTCATGAACCGCCACGGTGGGCTGTCGCTGCAGGACCACGACGTCTTCGTCAATGTGGTCGGCGGCTTGGCCCTGCGAGAGACCGCATCCGATCTGCCGATGCTGCTCGCGCTCGCGTCCAGCCTGCGCGACAAACCGCTGCCGGCGACCCTGGTCGCGTTCGGCGAGGTCGGCCTGACCGGCGAGGTGCGCCCGGTCGCGTTCGGCGAGGAGCGGTTGCGCGAGGCCGCCAAGCAGGGCTTCCGTCAGGCGATCGTGCCGCAGGACAACCTGCCGCGTCGGCCCATCGAGGGCCTCGAGATCCGCGGGGTGTCAGGGCTCGCCGCGGCCCTCGCCATGGCGTTCGACGGGCTCGGCTGAGCCGGCGGCATCCGTCGCGCGGGGCATGCGGACCCGGACCGTGCGCACCGTGTTGTCCGCCACCTGCAGCACCTCGATCTGCAGGCTGCCGATGCGCAGCTGGGTGCCTGCTGCGGGGATGTTCTCCAACCGCTCGATCAAAAGTCCGTTCAGGGTTTTCGGGCCATCCGTCGGCAGCGACCACCCCAGGCTGCGGTTCAGGTCGCGGATCGATGCACCCGCGTTCACGATCAGCGCGCCCGAGGTCTCTCGGTGCACATCGCGGTGCGAGAGCGTCGCAGGGTCGGAGGTGAACTCGCCGACGATCTCCTCGAGGATGTCCTCGAGCGTCACGAGCCCGAGGACATCGCCGTACTCATCGACCACGAACGCGACGCGTCGGCGGTCGCGCTGGAAGTTCGCGAGCTGCACCGTGAGCGGCGTGCTCTCCGGCACATAGTACGGCTCGCGTTGGCTCGCGATCTCTTCGAGACGCTCGCGGTCGAGCGAACCGCGGGCAAGTTCTTGTGCGACGCGCTTCATGTGCAACAAGCCGATCATGTCTTCGATGCCGCCACGGTAGACCGGCAGTCGCGTGTGCGGAGTCTGGCGCAGCTGCTCGAGGATCCGCTCCCAGTCGTCCTCGAGATCGATGCCCGAGATGTCCTGACGCGGGATCATGATGTCGTTCACGGTCACCCGTTCCAGATCGAGGATGCCGATCAACATCTGCTGGTGGCTGCGCGGGATCATCACCCCGGCTTCCGCCACCACCGTGCGCAGTTCCTCGCGCGAGAGCGTGGACTGTTGAGTCTGCCGGTCGACCTTCAGTCCGACCAGCCGCAGCGCACCGTTCGTCACCCACCCGATCGCGGCGACCGCGGGGCGCAACAGCCACTGCAGGGCGGTGTAGACATACGCGGAGTTGACGGCGAGCGGCCGCGGATGCAGCGCGCCGTAGGTCTTGGGGCCGACCTCGCAGAAGATCAGCATCACGAGGGTGAGAAGACCGGCACCGACCGCGATCCAATCGTCGCCCCAGACCTCGATCACGATCACCGTGACCAACATGGCGGCGAGATTGTTGACGAGGTTGTTACCGAGCAGGATCAGCCCGATCAGCCGATCGGGCCGGGACAGCAACCGTTCGGCCAAGACCGCACCCCGGTGGCCCGAGTTGGCCATGGTCCGCAGTTGGTAACGGTTGAAGCTCATCAACGCCGTCTCGGTGCCCGAGAAGAACGCGGAAAGCAGCAAGCAAAGGGCTAACAAGCCCAATAGGACAGGGAGCGAAGGGTCACCCACGGTATAATCATGCGGTGTTCGACACCCTGAGTCAAAAACTTGCCCGGACCGTGCAGAACCTGCGCGGCAAGGGGCGTATCAGCGACGACAACATCGCCGAGACCCT
>DBCG01000069.1:8310-8488 GCA_002292945.1 Proteobacteria bacterium UBA964
CCGGGGCAGGTGTTCGTCTCCATCCTGCACCGCGAGCTCGTCGAGCTCATGGGCGGGCCCCAGGCCGGGTTCGAGCTGCGGGCGCAGCCGCCCTACGTGGTGCTGCTGGCGGGGCTCCAGGGCGCCGGCAAGACCACCACCGCCGCCAAACTCGCGCGCTGGCTCATCGACTCCCGCC
>DBCG01000025.1 GCA_002292945.1 Proteobacteria bacterium UBA964
TCGGCGACGACATACATGACATCGCCCGGACGGGCGTCGAAGGCGACGCGCATGGTGTGCGCGACACCTGCGGCCCAGCCGCCATGCACGTGCACCACGCCCTTGGGCTTGCCCGTCGAACCTGAGGTGTAGATGAAGAACAGCGGGAATTCCGCATCGAGCGGCTCCGGCGGCACCGCGGCCCACAACGCCGCGACCAGCGAGGCGTCGGGCAACGCGAGCAACGCGTCCTCGGAATCCACGGCGAAACCGGCAGCCCGCGCTGCGGCGAGGATCTCGACGGTGGCGGCATCGGTGAGTTCGTGACCCCAGCGGTCCCGCTCAGGCCGCCACAGCAGCCCGGGAAGCGCCGCGTGGCGCACCACGATGACGGTGTCGATGCGCGGCGGCACCGTCACCAACGCCGAAGCGATGGCGGTACGGATGCGGCTCGCGTCGGCGGAACCGATGCCGGCCTGAGCCTCGAGCGCGCGACCGACGCCGCGCATCACATCGGAGCGCTCGAGCGTGATCTCGTTCGCGGTGGCGGCACGGGCGCCGGCGAGGATCGCCTCGGCCTGCGCCGGAGCGAGCCCGAGCAGGGTCAGTGCGCCGGCCACAGCCTCGACCGCTGTTTCAGCTGGCACATAGCCGTCCAGCGCAGGGTCCGTGTACGCTTCTTTGAACGCCACGACCTGCGCGTTCCGATAGCCGCCATCGGCGGTGATCACCACGCGCGCGCCGGCGTTATGGATGCGGTCGGAGAGCGTCTTGTCGCTGAATCCGCCGAACACCGGCGTGTAGACGAGGCCGAGCCGCTTGCAGGCCTCCGTCCAGTAGAGCTGCTCCGGGATGTTCGGCATGTTGATGGCGACACGGTCACCGGTCGCAAGACCGAGGCGCCGCAGCGCAAGCGCGCAGCGCACCGTCTCGAGCAGCAGCCGACGGCGCGACACGCCGTAGGAGGTCACCGGACCGCCGCGGCCGCCATCGAGGGACTGGTCCCACCGATCGCCCTCGAAGAAGAACGCGGTCTCCTCGCCGTGCCCGGCGAGCACATGCCGGTCTATTTCATTGAAGCAGGCGTTGGTGAGGGCGCCGTCGAACCAGCGGTAGAAGGGCGCATCGCTCGCATCGAGCGCGGTGCGCCAGGGCGCGTAGTCCGGCGCGAGCACGGGCGCGACCGGCGCGCCGGTCTTCGCATCCCACCCTCGCCAACTGGCTGCAGCGGCGTCGAAAGACAACCAGGCGCCGTGGGGCCCGACGGTCGGTTCGAACCAGTGCAGATCGCGGCGCGCGTGCTCGGCGTGGTAGCCGCCAGGGTCGCGCGCGCAGGCGTCACGGGCTTGCTGCCACGCGGCGCGCGAGGTGAGGGTGTTGACGACGGCCGACGGAGGGGCAACAGCCTCCAACGCCGGAACCGACTCCATGGTTCCGTTCGAACTGGACATCCAATGCACTCCGCCCCCACTTGAATCCTACACCCGGTCTGAGTGAAATGCCTCATGTGAAAATTTACCCCTAACGGACCCCCCTTCCACAGCCGGGGATGGCCAATAATCGGTCGATGGACGGGCATCTAGGCCGGAGGTTGAGCGCATGATCATCGATCGCATCTGGCCGGGGAACGCCTGGCGCAACTTCCACTATCTCATCGCCTGCAGCGAGACCGGCGAGGCCATGGCGGTCGACCCCCTCGACTGGCAGTCGGTGCATGCCGCCGCCCTGCGCAACGGCTGGACCATCACCCACATCCTCAACACCCACGAGCACGGCGACCATATCGGCGGCAACGACGGGTTGCGTGCGGCCACCGGCGCGAAGGTGCTGGCGCACGCAGGCGCCGGGCCGAAGCTGAGCGCGCTCGACCGGGCGGTGGGCCAAGGCGACATCATCCGCATCGGCCGCAGCGTCGAACTCGAGTGTCTCGATACGCCCGGGCATACGCGCGCGCATGTCTGCCTGCTGGCGCACGGCGACCGGCCGGCGCTGGTCTGCGGCGACACGCTCTTCAACGCCGGCGCCGGCAACTGCCACAACGGCGGCGACCCCGATCTGCTCTACGACACCTTCGCCGGACAGTTCGCGCGCTTGCCGGACTCAGTGGCCGTACACCCCGGTCATGACTACCTCGCGCGCAACCTCGCCTTCACGCTCGAGATGGAGCCGGGCAACGCGGCCGCCGCGGCGCTGCTCGCGCAGGTCACGGACGCAGCGGGCGACGGCGCCGATGCCCCCGTCACCACGCTCGGCGACGAGCGTCGCATCAACGTCTTCTTCCGGCTCGGCAGCCCGGAGCTCATAGACCGTCTGCGTCAAAGATTTCCGGAGATGCCGATGCGCCCCGATCCGCGGCAGGTGTTCCGCAAGCTGCGCGAGCTGCGCAACGCCTGGTAGCCGTATGGAGCCGACCACGACCCCACAGACCCTGATCGTCCAAGCGCTGATCGCCGAGGCCGACGCGCTCGCGGCCGCCGGGCGTCTCGAGGACTCCGTACGCGTGCTGGAAGACGCCCTGCGCCGCTGGCCGGATCTCGCCGACAGCTGGTACAACCTCGGCTTGCGGCGCCGTCACCTCGGTCGCGCCGAGGCGGCGCTCGACGCCTACCGCGAAGCGCTCACGCGGGGCGCTGCCGGACCCGAGGAGATCCACCTCAACCGTGGCGTCATCTTCGCCGAAGACCTTCAGCGTCCGGCCGATGCCGCTCTCGAGTACGAGGCCGCGCTGCGCTGCTCACCTCACTATGTACCGGCGATGCTCAATCTCGCCAACCTGCACGAGGACACGGGTCGACGCACCGCCGCGCAGTCCCTCTACGAGCGTGTGCTGACACTCGACCCGGCACATCCGGAGGCCTTGGCGCGTGCGGCCAATGCCTGCGAGATCGTGCATGCCGACGACCCGATGATCGGCCGCCTGCGCGCGGCCTTGGCGCGGCGAGGCTTGCCGCCCGAAGCGCGCGCGAGCCTCGGTTTTGCGCTCGGTCGCGCGCTCGATGCCTGCGGCGACCACGATGCCGCTTGGGACGCCTACACCGCAGCCAACCACGCGAGCCGAGACAGCGCGCCGCCCGGAACCCCACGGTACGATCGCGACGCGCATGAGCGCTTCATCGACGACATCATCCAGCGCTGCGACAGCGCGTTCTTCGCGCGCGCACTGCGATACCGCGAGGCCGATGCATCCACCCCGCCGCCGCCGCTCTTCATCTGCGGCATGTTCCGTTCCGGCTCGACGCTCGCAGAGCGCATGCTCGCAGCGCATCCCGACATCACGGCAGGCGGTGAGCTCAGCTGGCTGCCGTCGATGGTGCGACGCGAGCTTGCACCCTTCCCGGCCGCGCTGGACGCGCTCGACGGCGCGCGCAGTGCATCGCTCGCCGCGCGTTACGAGATGCAGCGCACCGCAGCGTTCCCGCAAGGCGGTGTACTCACCGACAAGCGCCCGGACAATTTTTTGTATCTGGGCGTGGCGCGCGCGCTGTTCCCCCACGCACGCATCGTCCATACGCGCCGCCGGCCGCTCGACAACTGCCTGTCGGTGTGGTTCCTGCACCTCGACCACGGCATGTCCTACGCCACCGACCTCCTCGACACCGCCCACTACCTCCTTCAGCAACGACGACTGATGGCGCACTGGGACCGTATGTTCGGCGAGGCCGTGCACACGCTCGACTACGATGCGTTGGTGCAGGCCCCGCGCGAGGCGCTCGCGGCCTTGCTCACCCACTGCGGCCTGCCCTGGCACGAGGGTTGTCTCGACTTCCATGCCACGCAAGGCGCAGTACGCACCGCAAGCGTCTGGCAGGTTCGGCGGCCGCTCTACCAAAGCGCCTCCGGCCGTTGGCGGCATTACGCTGCCCACCTCGCCCCGCTGCGCGCGGCGCTCGAAGCCGGTGGTCTCGACCCCGAAGCGATCGACGCTGCGACCACCGGCCGCTGAATTATTCGGCGAGCGCCCCCGTCGTCGGATCGACGCCCGCTGCGCGCAGCGACTCGACCAAGGGCGCCAGATGGGCGGCATACCGTGCAGCGCGGCCGCGGCGCACCGCGACCGGTCCGCGCGCATCGACCGCACTGAAGGTGGCGATCGGACGCTCGAGCGAAGCGTATTCGAGCACCTGCGGCTCCCAGTTGAGGCCACACGCCTCGAGCAGGCGTGGCGCGGCGGCTGAAAGGTCGGCGGCGAAATCTTCGTAGCGCAGCGTGATGAGGCGACCCGGTAACACCCGCTCCCAATGCGCCATCAAGCGTGCGTACTCGCCGTAGTAGTGACCGAGATCCTCGAGCCGATGAGTGAATGCCCAGGACTTCGCGAACTCTTGGCGCCATATCGACAGCAAAGTCTCGAGCGGATCACGACGCACATGCAGGATCACGGCATCCGGGAACAACTGCGCGATCAGGCCCACCGCGCTGAAATTGAGCGGTTGCTTGTCGGTGAGGACATCGCGTCCCGCCGGGGCGGCAGGCTCCGCGAGATATCCGGTCGCCCACTTGGCGAGCATCGCCTCATCCGGGGCCCGACCCTCATCCGCGAGCGACACGAGATTGCCCAACATCCGCTGCATCGCGCCGCGCTCGCCGCAAGCATGCACGCGCGGATGGGCCCCGAGCACGGCTTCGACCAGCGTCGTGCCGGAGCGCGGCATACCGACGATGAACACCGGTCGGCGCGGCACCGGCGATGGCGGCAGGGCGATGACCGACCCGCCGCCCGGGAACAAGGCCTGCAAGCGCTGGGTGCGCCTCGACTGTCCTGCGCGATCGAAGCTGCGACCCTCCGCAGAGTCGCGCGCAAGCGCGATGTCGTGGGCCCGCGTGTAGGCCTCGAACGCGAGCGCGACATCCGCCGAGGCACGCTCGGTGTCGGCGCTGTCCATCGCTCGCGCATCCAAAGCGTGTGCGACCGCGAAGGCTGCCGGGATCCGGTAGTCGAACGGCGCCGCCGACCGTGACACGATCGACTGCAGCCGCTCGCATTGCGCATCGTCCAACCGGCCCTGCTGCAGGCGACTGAGCACGGTGTAGACGGCGACATTGTCCGGCTGGCGCTCGAGACAGCGCTGCGCCGCATCGGCGGCGGCATCGAAGCGACCGAGGTACATGTGCAGCAACGCCCGCCGCGCCAACACCTCGGGATGGTCCGCATCGAGTTCCTCGGCAGCCACCAGCGCCGCCTCGGCCGCCGCAAAATCGAGCGCGTGGAGACACAGGCTCGCGTAGGCCGCAAGGTTGGTGGCGTCGTGCCGCCCTCGCATCAAGTAGTTCGAGAAGCCCTGTACCGCATCGGTCATACGGCCGAGCTCGAACGCCGCTCGCGAGAGCTGCTTCCAGGGATCCGGCAGTTCGGGACGGGCGTCCGCCCAAGCGCGCGCCGTGGTGCCGAGCCGCCCCCACTCGCGTCGTGCCGCCAACACCTCGCAGAGCACCCCGAGCAGCCGGTCGTTGGTCGGATGCTGCGAAAGACCGACCTCGAGCAATGCGATCGATTTGTCGGTGTCACCGTGACGCAGCGCGAGTTCGGCGAGGCGCGCCGCAGGATGGACAGCAGCCGGGTCGACCTCGAGCGCCTCGGCATACGCATGGGCCGCGCCGGGATCGTTGCCCCGCTCGGCCTCCAGATCGCCGATACGGGACCACGCCGGGACGAAACCTGGTTTAAGATCAAGGACTTGCCGGTATACCACCTCAGCCTGCTCCAGCGAGCCGGCGTGCAGCAACCCCTCCCCCAAGTTGAACCGGATGCCGGGATCCGCCGGGGCGAGATCGGTCGCCCGTTGCAGCAGCGGCAACGCCTCAGCCGTCAGACCCGCTTGGGCGAGCGCCAGACCGGTCAGACTGGCCGCCTCCGGATCGTCCGGCCGCATCGAGCGGGCAGCCCGGTAGGCCGCCAAGGCGTCCTCGAGCCGGCCAGCCCGATGGGCTGCCAGCGCCCGCTCCAAGGTTTCGCGAAATGCGTTCGAAGACATCTGCGGGTATTCCTTATATATGCGCCTGCTGACGACAAGGGTTGCCGCCATGGCGTTGTATTTTAGCGACAGTCTATTGCATTACAACCACAATGTCGTAAAGTATGCGATGTATTCGTTATCAAATCGACGGAAAGTCCGTCCTTAGGAGGCCTTAATGAGTTCCACCCACACTGTCGCACTCGCCGTGCGTCGTGCGTTGATGTTCGGAGCGATCTCGACCGCGGTCGTCGCCCCGTTCGCCCACGCGCAGGATACCGCCGGTGCCACCGAGCTTGAGACGATCGTCGTCACGGGTTCGCGCATCAAGCAAGCCAACCTCGAGTCGAGCAGCCCGGTCACCCAGGTCACCGCCGCCGACATCGAAGCGCAGGGCGTCACCCGCATCGAGGACCTCATCAACCAGCTGCCGCAGGCCTTCGCCGCGCAGAACGCGACGGTCGCCAACGGCGCCTCGGGCACCGCGACGGTGAACCTCCGCGGCCTCGGCTCCTCGCGCACCCTCGTGCTCGTCGACGGTCGTCGCATGCCCTATGGCGGCGTCGGCCAGTCCGCAGCCGATCTCAACCAGATCCCCTCGCAGCTCATCGAGCGCGTAGAAGTCCTCACCGGTGGCGCCTCCGCCATCTACGGTTCGGATGCCATCGCGGGCGTCGTGAACTTCATCACGAAGAAGGACTTCGAGGGCGTCGAGGTCTCGGGTCAGTACAGCTTCTACCAGCACAAGAACGACTTCGGCGGCCCCGGCGCCGTCAAGCTGCGTGATGTGATCGCCGGCCGCGCCGCGACCAATCCGGCGCAGTTCGCCCTGCCCGATGACAACGTCACCGACGGCTTCGGCCGCGAAGCCTCGCTGCTCGTCGGCATGAGCACCGAAGATGGCCGCGGCAACTTCACCGCCTACGTAGGCTGGATGGAGAACGACGAGATCCTGCAGCGCGACCGCGACTTCTCGGCCTGTGCCTTGAACGCCGGTCCGACGGTCTCGTTCTCTTGCGGTGGCTCGGGCACGGCCTCCCCGGCGCGCCTCACCGACTTCGCCACCTACAACTTCGTGGCGGACGGTGCCAACTGGCGCAACTTCAGCAATGCCACCGACCAGTACAACTTTGGTCCGACCAACCACTACCTGCGTCCGGCCACCCGCTACAACGCGGGCGCCAGCGGTCACTACGAGCTCAACGACCGCGTCGATGTCTACACGCAGATGATGTTCACCGACTACCGCTCGATCGCCCAGATCGCGCCGGGCGGCATCTTCTTCGACACTTCGGCCATCAACTGCGATAACCCCTACCTGCCGGCCGGTCGGCTGGCCGCCATCGGCTGTACGCCGGCGCTCGTCGCGTCGGGCGGCAGCACCGTGATGTACATCGGCCGCCGCAACACCGAAGGCGGTGGTCGTCAGCAGTCGTTCTCGAACACCTCGTTCCGCGCCATCGTCGGCGCCCGCGGTGCGCTCAGCGACAACTGGGACTACGATGTGTCGTTCCAGCGCTCGACGGTCAAGGCGAACGAACAGACCCTCAACTACTTCGTCATCGACCGCATCAACAAGGCCTTGGATGCCGTCCGACTGCCGAACGGCACGATCGGCTGCCGTGACGCCGGCGCCCGCGCCGACGGCTGCGTGCCCTACAACCCGTTCCAGTCAGGTGGCGTGACGCAGGCCGCTCTCGATTACCTGCAGGCGCCGGGCATCTCCGTCGGCAGCATCGACCAGGATGTGGCCCTCGCCACCGTCTCGGGCGACTCGGGCTTCAAGTTCCCGACCGCCGATGAGACCGTGCAGGTCGCCCTCGGCGCCGAGTACCGTCGTGACAAGCTCAAGCGTGAGACCGATGCGCTGCTCGCCACGGCCGCGCTCTCGGGCACCGGCGGCGCCACCATCGGCATCACCGGTTCGACCAAGGTCACCGACCTGTTCGCCGAGGCGCGCGTGCCCCTCGTGCAGGGCGCGGCCTTCGCCGAAAACCTCGTCGCCGACGTTGCCTATCGCTACTCGGACTACGGTGACATCGACACCAACACCTACAAGGTCGGTCTCGACTGGTCGCCGGTGGAGTCCTTCAAGGTCCGTGGCAGCTTCCAGCGCGCGGTCCGTGCGGCGAACATCATCGAGCTGTTCACCGCGCAGGGCTTCAACCTGTTCGACATCGACGGCGATCCTTGCGGCGTCGATGCCCGGACGGCCACTGCGGCCCAGTGCATCGCGACGGGTGTCCCGGCTGCGAACGTGGGCTCGGCAGCCCTCGACAGCCCGGCCGGTCAGTACCAGTTCCTGCAGGGCGGCAACCCGGCCCTCCAGCCGGAAGAGTCCGACACCTACACGGTCGGCGTGATCTTCCAGCCGGAGTTCGTGCCGGGTCTCGTGATGTCGGTCGACTGGTTCAACATCCGCATCGAGGACACCATCTCGTCCTTCGGCGCGGAGAACACCCTGAAGGCGTGCTACACCAACAACGACGCTGCGGCCTGCTCGCGCATCCGTCGTAACGCCCTCGGCCAGCTCTGGCTCGGCAGCGGTAACGTCATCGACACCAACATCAACATCGGTGCGGTGGAGACGTCGGGTATCGACATCAACGCGACCTACACCGGTCTCGAGATCGGTTCGTTCGGTGAGTTGAACTTCAACCTGACGGGCACCTACCTGCAGGACCTCACCACCGAGCCGGGCCCGGGCCTCGCGGCGTACGACTGCGTCGGCTTCTTCGCCGGCTCATGCGGCACGCCGAACCCGCAGTGGCGTCATCAGTTCCGCACGGGTTGGGATACCCCGTGGAACCTGAACCTGGCGCTCACCTGGCGTTACTACGACGAGGTGGAGCAGTTCCGCGCGCCGGCCGGACGCATCGACAGCGTTCTGGGTGCGCAGAGCTACTTCGATCTCGTCGGCACCTACAACTTCAGCGAGAAGGCGTCGGTGGTCGTGGGTGTGAACAACATCCTCGACACGGATCCGGACATCAACGGTTCGGTGGGTACGACCGGCAACGGCAACACCTACCCGCAGACCTACGATGCGCTGGGTCGTTACGTGTTCGCTCGGGTACGCGTGAAGTTCTGATCGACCTCACGGTCGACGGCCTTCGGGCCGGTTAGACAGGCGGCGGTCCTCTCGGGGACCGCCGCTTTTTTTTGGGCTGGCGATCTCCGGCGCCGTCAGGCGTCGGGGCCGGGCCGGACGCCTTGGTAGGCATCGGTCGAAGCGATCACCGCGGCGATCGCCGCGCGCTCTTCCGGCGACAGGAAAGGGCTCCAGATGTCGGCGATCATGATGGTGCGCAGCTCGTCGCTGCCGTTCCAGGCCTCGTGCTCGATGGTATCGTCGAACACCCAGGCCTCGCCCGCCCGCCACTCGCGGGTCTCGGCGCCGACGCGGAAGCCGCAGCCCGGCGGGATCACCAACGGCAGATGCACGAGCAGGCGGAAGTTCGCGACGCCGGTATGCGGCGGGATGCGCGCGCCGGGCCGCAGCGCGGAGAACAACGCCGTCGGCGAGCGCAGCTGCACCGAGGGCTGAGGCAGCAGCTTCAAGGCCTCGCGCACCCCAGGCGCGCGCGCCAAGCGCGCTTCGATGGGCGCGCCGCTTTCAAAGAAATGATAGGCGGTCCACTTGGGCGAGTGGTTCAGTTCGTGCCACTGGTCGAGCGGCAGGTGCGGCTCATACTGGATGTAGGGCGCGAAGCCGCCGTTGTCCTCGCGCTGGATGGCGAGCAGGTCTTCGCGGATCGCATCGGTCGCCGCCTCGAAGGCCTCGAGCCAGGGGAAGCGGCTTCGATCGTGGAACCAGATCGGCGGCAGGCCGGGGTAGTAGTACTCCATCGGCTCCTGCTGGTAACGCGGCCGCACCCGCAGCGTGGTGTCGATGAAGGCGTCCAGTCTGCGCTTCTCCGTGCCGGAACAACGGTCGCGGGTCGCCGCGGTCTGCTCACGGATATGGCCGCCGAGTTCCCGCGCGTGCGCCTGCGACACCGCACGCGCATGCGCCACCGTCTGGCGGGTGGTCGCATCGAGCTCCTCGTCGGGCGGCGCCTGGACCAACGCGATCGCATACGCCGGCCCGGCGGCCCGCAGGCCTGCGGCGCGCTCGAGCAGCGAGGCGTGCATGAGCAGCGCGTGGAAATGGCGCGGCTCGATCTCGAGCGCCCGACGGACCGCGGCCATCGCCGCGTCGAGATCGTTCCGCTGACGCCGCAACCCCGCGAGGTTGAGCCACGCGCCCGGGTCGCGCGGCCGCAGCGCGACCAAGGCCTCGAAGCCCGATTGGGCGGCGGACAGATCCCCGGCGGCGAGCGCCTGGCGGATCTGTTGATGGACGGCGGCGATGTCGGCGGCGGGAGTCGGTTGGGACATGCAGGACGGTCGGCGGGGTGGGCAAGGGGAGGTGAGCGGTATACTTCGACGCCCGGACAACCGAAGGAACTCTAGCATGGCGACGCCGCAAGACGACGCACGCGCCGGCCTCGACGCGCTGCGACGGGGTGAGACCAAGACGGCGCGCGACCTGCTGCTGCGCGCCCTCGAAGGCGGTGAAGCAGGGACATCGGTGCTGTTCGGTGTCGCCGAGGCTTGCCGGCAGCTCGCCGATGCACGCGGCGCCGCCGCCGCGCTCGACCGGCTGTTGCGCGTCGAGCCGCGCAACCTCGCCGCCCTGATCAGACGAGGCGACCTGCATGCCGACGCGGGCGACAGCCGCGCCGCGGTGTCGTTCTATCAGACCGCGCTGCGCGTCGCGCCACCCGCGGCCCAGTTGGCCGCGGCGACGCAACAGGAGCTCGATCGGATCCGTGCCGCCTGCGAGCGCCACAGCCGGGAATACGCCGATCACCTGATCACGCAGCTCGCGAAGCGCGGCTTCGAACCGGGACGCTCGAGCGCACGCTTCACGGAGTCCATCGACATCGTGCTCGGCAAGCGGCAGGTGTTCGTGCAGCAGCCCAAGTACTACTACTTCCCCGGCCTGCCGAACCTGCAGTTCTACGACCGCAGCCACTTCCCTTGGTTCGGCGCACTCGAGGCCGCCACCGACGCCATCCGCGAGGAACTCCTCGGCGTGATGCAGGATCCCACGGCGTTCCGGCCCTATGTCGAAGGCAACCCGAACCGGCCCCGCAAGGAAGAGGCCGGCATGATCGACAACCCGGACTGGAGCGCGTTCTATCTTTGGAAGAACGGTGAGCCGGTCCCGGAGAACGCCGCACGCTGCCCGCGCACCCTCGAGGCGCTGCGCGCGGCACCGCTCGCCCTGACACCGAACCGCTCACCGTCCATCCTGTTCTCGCTGCTGCGTCCGGGCACGCGCATCCCGCCCCACCACGGCCTCGTGAACACGCGCCTGATCTGTCACCTGCCGCTGATCGTCCCCGGCCGCTGCGCGCTGCGCGTCGGCAACGAGATCCGCGAATGGAAGCTGGGCGAGGCCTGGGCCTTCGACGACACCATCGAGCACGAAGCGGTGAACGACTCGACCGAGACCCGCGTGATCCTGCTGTTCGACATCTGGCGACCCGAGATCACCGACGAGGAGCGGCGGTTGGTCAATGGGCTTTTCGAGGCCATCGACTCGCATTCCGGCCAAAAACCCCAGTGGGAGATCTGACGATGCGCGCTAGAGAGAAGACGTCCCTGCTCCGGGTCACCCTCGTCGGTGCGCTGACCACCTTCACCACCCTGCGACTGCCCGCCGCCGAGCCGGCGCCCGGACCGCTGCCCGCCGGACTCCTCGAGTGTCGAAAAGAGGCCGACGATGCGCGGCGTCTCGCCTGTTTCGATCGCGAGATCGCTCGGGCAGCACCCTCGGCTGAGCAACGGTTCGGCTACCGGGGCGAGGTCGCCCGCGAAAGCCTCGACCGGGAGAAAGCCGCTGCGCCAGCCCTCGAGCGCCTGCAGGCGAAGGTCCAGTCGATATCGACCACCGCGAGCGGCGACTGGGTGGCCACGTTGGACAACGGTCAAGTGTGGATACAGGTTCCGACCGGGACGCGCTTCAGTCTGCGCGTCGGCGATGAAGTGACCATCACGCCCGGCGCGCTCGGTTCGTTCCTGCTGAGCAAGGGATCAGGCGGCTCTTCGGTGCGGGTGCGCCGCCGTCGTTGAACGCCCGGCATCGTCGGTGTAGCCTTCACCTCGGACTTGATCCTGAGGACAGGTACCTGATGATGACCACGCTCCCGCAGTTCGCCGCCGCCAAGGGCCGCGGCGACAAGATCGCCTTCGTCACCTGCTACGACTCGCTCACCGCGCGCCTCGTCGCCGCCTCCGGCATCGATGGGGTGTTGGTCGGCGATTCCGTCGCCATGACCGTCCACGGACACCGCGACACGGTCGCCGCCGACCTCGACATGATGACCTTGCATGTGTCCGCGGTCCGTCGCGGCCTTGGACAAGACGGATTCATGGTCGCCGACCTGCCCTTCCTTGCGCACCGCCACGGCCGCAAGGCGCTCATGCGCGCCGTCGAACGCTTGCTGCGCGCAGGCGCCAACGCGGTCAAGCTCGAGGGCGTCGACGGCTTCGAGTCCGACATCCGCCACATCGTGCAGAGCGGCGTGCCGGTGATGGGTCATATCGGTCTGACACCCCAACATATCCACGCGCTCGGCGGCTTCACGATGCAGGGCCGCAGCCCCGAGGCGGCGACGGCGCTGCTCGAGCAAGCCGAACGGCTGCAGGATTGCGGCGTGTTCGCGATGGTCATCGAGTGCGTGCCGCAATCGCTGGCCGCAGAGATCACGCGTCGTCTGACGATCCCGACCATCGGCATCGGCGCCGGTGGCGACTGCGATGGCCAAGTGCTCGTCGTCACCGACCTGCTCGGGCTCGACGCGCAGTTCAAACCACGATTCGCACGACGCTACCTCGACGGCGCCTCACTCATCACCTCGGCGCTCGATCAGTACGCCCGCGATGTGAAATCGGGCGGCTTTCCCGCGGCACCCGAGACCGTGGCGTGATCGTCCATCGCAGCATCGCCGCATGGTCGGCCGCGAAGCGCAGCCTCGTCGGTACGAGCCTCGGTTTCGTGCCGACGATGGGCCACCTGCATGCCGGACACGCCGCACTGCTCGCACGCGCCCGGCAGGAATGCGGCACGACGCTGCTGTCCATCTTCGTGAACCCCACCCAGTTCGACGACCCGACGGACCTCGAGCGCTATCCCCGCACGCTCGAAGCGGACCTCGCGATCGCGCGATCGGCGGGCATCGACCATGTGCTGTTGCCGACGACAGCAGAGCTCTATCCGGACGCCTACACCTACAAGGTGCAGGAGAGCGCGGTGTCGACCGTGCTCTGCGGCGCCTCACGCCCCGGCCACTTCGATGGCGTGCTCACGGTCGTGATGAAGCTGCTGCAGATCGCGCAGATCGGCGTCGATCCCGCGCAGCAACGGCTCTACATGGGCGAGAAGGACCATCAGCAACTCACCCTGGTACGCGGTATGGTGGAGGCGTTCTTCCTGCCCTGGACGGTCATCGGCTGCCCCACCGTGCGAGAGACGGACGGGCTCGCGATGAGCTCGCGCAATTCGCGGCTGACCGCCGAGCAGCGCCGGCTCGCGCCGCAGCTCGTGCGGGCCCTGCGCGAGTCACCGGATGCCGCCACCGCCCGTACGACGCTGGAGGCCGCCGGGTTCCGCATCGACTATCTGGAAGACCGTGCACTCGGAACTTCGCACGCCGCGGCGTCACGCCGTTACATCGCCGCGTTCTTGGGCGAGACAAGGTTGATCGACAATGTCGCCCTCGACTGATCGGCCGCTGCGCGTCCTGGTGTTGATGAGCGGCTCCATCGCCGCGTTCAAGGTCGTCCAGCTCATCTCCCGCCTGGTGCAGGCGCCTGTGGGCGCCGAGGTCGAGGTCGTGACGACATCGGCCGCGCGCGCCTTCATCGGCGAAGCGAGCCTCGAGGGACTCACCGGCCGCCGCGTGCGCTCGGACACCTTCGCGGCGGGCGATCACATGGACCACATCCGGCTGGTGCGTTGGGCGGATGTCGTGCTGGCGGCACCCTGCACCGCCAACACGCTCAACAAACTGGCGCTGGGGATCGGTGACGATCTCGTCGGCACCTTGTTCCTCGCCCACGACTTCAGCAAGCCCTGGCTCATCGCACCTGCGATGAACACCCGGATGTACGAGCATCCGACCACCCGCGGATCTTTGGAGCGGCTGCGCGGCATGGGCTGCACGATCGTCGAAGGCGGCAGCGGCGCGCTCGCCTGCGGCGAAATCGGCGCCGGACGCCTCGCAGAACCCGAAGTCTTGCTGGAGGCGGTCCTGCGCGCTGCGCAACGCCCACCCGCGCGCCCACCCGAGGAACGGCATCCCGTCGTTCGCCGCGGTGCGCTCAAGATATTGGTGACCGCCGGCGGGACACGCATGCCGCTCGATGCGGTGCGCTCGATCGTCAACGGTTCGACCGGTGGCACGGGTTCGGCGATCGCTGCAGACCTCGCCGCACTCGGTCATGTCGTCACGCTGCTCACGGCCGAGGGCGCGCCGGGCGCGGAAGATATCGCCCATCTCGAGCGCTATGACGATTTCGATTCGTTCGAGCGCAGCCTGCGCAGACTGCTCACCGAGGAGTCCTATGACGTGCTGGTGCAGTCGGCGGCCATCAGCGACTGGCGCCCGATCGCTGCCGCGGAACACCCGTCGCTCGGCAAGATCGACTCGGACACCGACACGCTCACGCTGCGTTTCGAGCGCACACCGAAGCTGGTCGGGCTCGTGCGCTCGTGGTCGCGGAACCCGGCGCTGCGCATCGTCGCGTTCAAGCTGACCGTCGGCGCCGCAGACGCCGAGCGCCGACTCAAGATCGAGCAGCTGCTGGCGCACGAGGGCGTCGTCGCCGTGGTGGCCAACGACCTGCAGGACTGGCCGCACTGGGCGCTCTGGACCGATGTCTCGGCGGCGCCTGAATCCTTCGACCACCGGGAGATCCTCGGTGAGCGTCTCGCCGCTTTCCTGGAATCTTTGCCCACCCCGGAGGGACGCACATGATCCTCTGCATCGATGTCGGTAACACCACGGTGCATGCCGGCCTCTATCCCCATGCCGGCGTCGATGCGCCGTTGCTGCTGCAGTTCCGCAAGACCTCGGATTCGCGTGCGTCGAGCGATGAGCTCGGCGTGTTCCTGCGCGCGGCGTTGCGCGAGAACGGCGTCGACCCGGCGACGATCACCCGTATCGGCGTCGCCTCAGTGGTGCCGGATGCGCTGTTCTCGCTGCGTGGTGCCTGCCAGAAATACTTCGAGCATGAACCGTTCGTGCTGCAAGCCGGCGTGCGCAGCGGCCTGCGGATCAAGTACCGCAATCCGCTCGAAGTGGGCGCGGACCGCATCGCCAACGCCATCGCGGCGACCCACCTCTATCCGGGCCGCGATCTGCTGATCGCCGACTTCGGGACCGCCACCACTTTCTGTGCGGTGACCTCGGAACGCGATTATCTCGGCGGCGTGATCGTCGCAGGCCTGCGGATCTCGTTGGAGGCCTTGGAGACCCGCACCGCACGGCTGCCGGCGGTGGAGATCCTGCCGCAACACGGACGGACCTGCCTCGGGCGCTCCACCGTCGAGAGCCTGCAGAGCGGCGCGTACTTCGGGCAACTGGGCGCGGTACGCGAGATCTTTGCGCGCTTGCAGAGCGAGAACTTCCCCGATGCACAACGCCCGCCCTTGCGGCTCGGCACCGGGGGCTTCGCCGGACTCTTTGAACAAGAGGGCGTGTTCGACGAGGTCATCCCGGATCTCGTCCTGCGCGGGATCCTGCTCGCAACGAGCCTCAACGACCCGACATCGACGCCTTGAGACCGGCCTGCAGCAGATCGTGAGGTCCCGCTCAGCGCTGCACGAGATCGATGCGCAGTCCGGCGGGTGAAATGAGCGTGGCGATGCGCGCCTCGCCGAAGATCGTGCGGCGCACGCCATGATCGACCGGTGCGGCAAAGGACGCAGTCGTAGAGGACGCCGCAGCGGCCGCGCGCGCCAGCACCGCCGCGACATCCGGCACGAAGAATGTCACCGACAACAGCCCGCGCGCCGGCGGTCGAGCACGGGGATACAGGTCTGCGCCCGTCACACCTTCGTACTGCACGATCTCGAGCCGGCCATAGGCGTACGCCGGATCCCCGAAGATGCGGATGTCGAGACCGGCACCCGCGGGCAGGCCGATGGTGCGCTCGACTTCGGGACCAGCAAAACGGTGGTATGAAGTCTCTTCGAGGCCGAGCACCTGCTCGAGGAAGGCCTTCTCGCGGCGATTGTCCGGCGAGATCGCGACGATCTGCGGCGCGACCCCATAGCCTTCGGGGCTCACGGGCTCGGGCTTGCCTTGCTGTTCGAGGAACACGAGGTTGACGCCGTCCGGCCCCGGCAGGTGCACCTCATCGACCACCACGCCGTCGGTCTCGAATCGACCGATCGGCGAGCGGAAACGATAACCTGCGGCGGCAAGCTCGGCGTGGCGCGCCGGCAGGTCGCGCACCGCGATGTCGACGCTCTTCGGTACGAGATCCGTGGCAGCGGCGCCTTCGCGCACCGCCGGTCCTGGCAGGCGGAAGCGCACCAGGTGTACGCCGCCCTGCGCCATGCCCGGCGTCCGCAGCAGCGCTTGGTCGATGATGTCGTCCGACCCGAGCCCCCAGACCGCCGCCAGCGCCGGATCGCGCCCCTCGCGTCGAACGACGATCTGCATCCCGAAGCGGGAGGACCAGAGCGCGAGTGCCTGCTCCATGTCGGCGACGCTGATGACCGCGTAGGCATAGGCCTTGGGATTGTTGGTGGACGACACTCGGGGACCCTCGGACGGGGGCGGCGAGCGCCCCAAAGAACCCGCGCAGCCCGCGAGCAGCAAGCCCCCGCCCGCCGCCAAGGAGGCGAGGAGCGCACGACGTAGAGGATGGGCCATCTAGCCAGTATAGTGGCCCGATGGATGAGTTCTACCGCCGCGGCTTCGGGGTCCTGAGTGTCGCCGTGCTCGGCTACGCGCTTTTCCAGGTGCTGACGCCCTTCTGGGGCGCTCTGGCCTGGTCGATCTGCCTCGCCGTGCTGCTCGCGCCATTGCAGGCCCGGCTCACCCGCCGCTTCGGCGACCGTCCGAACCTCGCCGCGGGCCTGCTGACGGCGCTCACGCCGCTGGTCGTGTTCGCGCCGCTCGCCTTGGTCGGCGTCGCGTTCGTGGACCAAGGCCGTAGGCTGGTCTACGCGCTGCAGCACAGTCCTTGGCGCATCGATGCCGACACACTCGGCCGCCTCGAGGAATATCCGGTGTTCGGACCGATCATCACCCACGTCATCACGCTGCTCGATCTCGACGGCGCACAGGTGTCCGACTGGGTGGTGGGCCTTGGCCAGAACCTGCTGCGGATCGCCGCCAACCTCGGCAGCAGCCTCGTCCTCAATGTCCTCAGCACCACCATCACCTTCATGCTGATGCTGTTCTTGCTCTTTTTCATGCTGCGCGATGGCCGCGCCATGCTGCAACGGCTGATGCACCTGCTGCCGCTCGACGCCGTGCACCGCGATAGCCTATCGAAGCTGGTCGCGGACACCACGCGGGCGGTCGTCTATGGCTCCGGCCTCACCGCCCTCATCCAAGGCATGCTCACCGGCGTCGGTTTCGCGCTCACCGGCCTGCCCTCGCCGGTCGTGTTCGGCGTGCTCGCAGCGCTGTTCTCGCTGTTGCCGGCTGGCGGCACCGCGTTCGTCTGGGTGCCGGCGGTACTGGCGCTCGCCGGCATGGGGCAAAGCGGCGCCGCGCTCTTCATGCTCGGCTGGGGCGCGCTGATCTCCGTGTCGGACAACGTCCTGCGGCCCATCCTCGTCTCCAAGCAGGGCGAGGTCTCGACGCTCGCGGTATTCGTCGGCGTGATCGGTGGTGCGGCGGCGTTCGGCGGCGTGGGCCTGATCCTCGGACCGGTGCTGCTGACCGTGATCTCGGCGTTGCTGCGCTTCGCAGAGGACATGAAGCTCGGCCGGGTCGACTAGCGACGCGCCATCGTGCAGGGGATGGCGGTAGAATCGCGACCGCTCATGGACATCTCCCCCATCCTCAACCCGCTGAACGATGCGCAGCGTGCGGCGGTCACCGCACCGCCCGGGCCGGTGCTGGTGCTCGCCGGTGCGGGCAGCGGCAAGACGCGCGTGCTCGTGCACCGCGTGGCCTGGTTGGTCGAAGCCGAGGGCGCTGCGGCGCACAGCATCCTCGCGGTCACCTTCACCAACAAGGCCGCCAGCGAGATGCGCCACCGCACCGAAGCGCTGCTCGGCATGCCGGGCGCCGCGCTCTGGATCGGCACCTTCCACGGCATCGCCCACCGCCTGCTGCGGCTGCACTGGCGCGAAGCAGGCTTGCCCCAGACCTTCCAGATCCTCGACTCCGACGACCAGCTGCGGCTCATCAAGAAGCTGCTCAAGGCGCAGCAGCTCGACGAGACCCGCTGGGTCCCGCGCGACATCCAGTACTTCATCAACCAGCAGAAGGACGAGGGCCTTCGGCCGAAGGCGCTCAAGGACGGCAACGATCCGACTCGGCGCCAGTTCGTCAAACTCTACCAAGACTACGAGGACGCCTGCCGCGTCGCCGGTGTGGTCGACTTCGCCGAGCTGCTGCTGCGTGCCTTCGAGCTGTGGCGCGACCAGCCGGAACTGCTTGCGCATTACCGCCGCCGCTTCCGTCATGTGCTGGTCGATGAGTTCCAGGACACCAACGCCATCCAGTACGCCTGGACGAAGCTACTGGTCGGCTCCTCCGGTGCGCCGTTCGCGGTGGGCGACGACGACCAGTCGATCTATCGTTGGCGCGGCGCGCGGGTCGAGAACCTGCAGACTTTCCGCAACGACTTCCCGCAGGTCACGCTGGTGCGCCTCGAGCAGAACTACCGCTCGACCGGCAACATCCTCCACGCCGCCAACGCACTGATCGCCGGCAACACCGGCCGCCTCGGCAAGAACCTCTGGACGAGCGGCGCTGCAGGCGATCCGCTGCGCCTCTACGCTGCGTTCAACGAACGCGATGAGGCAGAGTTCGTGCTGCAACGCATCCAGGAATGGGTGGCGAACGGCGGCGTCCGGCGCGAGACGGCGGTGCTGTATCGGTCCAACGCGCAATCGCGTGCGTTCGAAGAAGCGTTCATCTCCGCGCGCGTGCCATACAAAGTCTACGGCGGCCTGCGGTTCTTCGAGCGTGCCGAGATCAAGGACGCCCTCGCCTACCTGCGCCTGATGTCGAACCGCAACGATGACGCCTCGTTCGAGCGTGTGGTCAACCTGCCCACACGCGGCTTGGGCGCCAAGACGCTCGATGCACTGCGCGCGCGTGCGCGCGAGTCGGGCAGTTCGCTCTGGTCAGCAGCGCTCGCCAGCCTCGGGGACGGCAGCCTCGGCAGTCGTGCGGGTGCCGCGCTGCAGGGTTTCGTGCAGGTGATCGACGGTCTCGCCACCGCCACCGCCACCCTCGCGCTGCACGAGATCGTCGACCAGATGCTCGCGGCGAGCGGGCTGCTCGAGCACCACCGCAAGGACAAGGCGGACCGTGGCGAGGCGCGCACCGAGAACCTGCTGGAACTGGTCTCGGCGGCACGAGGTTTCGTGCCCGAGGGCAGCGAGGGCGAAGAGGCGATGCCGCCGCTCGACTCGTTCCTCGCGCATGCCGTGCTCGAATCCGGGGAAGGCCAAGCCGAGGCTTGGGAAGACTGCGTGCAGATGATGACGCTGCACACCGCCAAGGGACTCGAGTTCCCGCTGGTGTTCCTCGCCGGTCTCGAAGATGGCCTGTTCCCGCACCAACGCTCGCTCAACGACCTCGACAGCCTCGAGGAAGAGCGCCGCCTCGCCTATGTCGGCATCACACGCGCCATGCGCCAGCTCTACCTCACCTATGCGGAGCAACGACGCTTGCACGGCATCGATGCCTACGGCATCCCCTCGCGCTTCATCAAGGAGATCCCAGAGCAGTTCCTCGAAGAGGTCCGTCCGAGGGTGAGCGGCACACGAGCCGGCCAAGGGTTCGGCAGGGGCTTCGGCGGCGGCTTCGGTAGCGGCTTCGGCGGCGGTCACAACAGCCAGTCCAGCGCGCGCCAGGCAGGCCAGAGCGGCTCAAGCCGCGGGTCGGCGAGCTTGCGCGAAGAGCCGCCCGCGCCCGGCATACGCCTCGGCGCACGGGTGCGCCATGCCAAGTTCGGCGCCGGGGTGGTGCTCAACATCGAAGGCCAGGGCCCGCACGCGCGGGTGCAGGTCAATTTCGAGGGCCAAGGCAGCAAGTGGCTGATGTTGCAGTACGCGAACCTCACCCCCACCTGATCGGCCACCCGATGCACAGCGTGGCGATCCTGCCCGTCGGCTACACTTGCGGCCCATGATCCGGAACATCTTCCACGCGCAACTTGCTGCCGCCGCGGCGGCCCACGACTCTTGGGTCTGCGTCGGCCTCGATCCCGAGATCGATCGCTTCCCCGCCCACCTGCGCGATCGGCCGGATGCCATCCTCGCCTTCAATCGCGCCATCATCGACGCCACCGCCGACCTCGTCTGCGCCTACAAACCCCAGATCGCGCACTACGCCGCGGTCGGCGCAGAGGACCAGCTGCTCGATACGCTGCGCTACATCCGCGAGCGGGCGCCCGGCGTGCCGGTGATCCTCGATTCCAAGCGCGGCGACATCGGCAGCACCGCCGAGAAATACGCCCGCGAAGCCTTCGAGCGCTATGGCGCCGATGCGGTCACCGTGAACCCCTACCTCGGGCGCGACTCGGTCGAGCCGTTTTTGGAGTACGGCGACAAAGGCATCGTGATCCTCTGCCGCACCTCCAATGCGGGCGCGCGCGAGTTCCAGGACCTCATGGTCGACGGCCGCAAGCTCTATCAAGTGGTCGCCGAGAAGGTCGCACAGGAATGGAACACCCGCGGTAACTGTCTGCTGGTCGTCGGCGCGACCTACCCCGAAGAGCTCGCCGACATCCGCGCCCGTACCGGCGGGATGACCTTCCTCGTGCCGGGCGTGGGCGCACAAGGCGGCGATGTGCGGCGCGCGGTACAGGCCGGCCGGACCGCTGCGGACGACGGGCTCGTCATCAACTCCTCACGCGGCATCCTCTATGCCGGCCACGGCGATGATTTCGCTGCAGCCGCACGCCGTGCGACACTGGAACTGCGAGACGCCATCAACGCCGCACGGCGCTGATCCCGACGCCACGGAACCTCCGGGGGATACGATGCTGCGACTGAACCGCTACCAGTGGACCGTGCTGTTCGCGGCCTGGCTCGGCTGGGGCTTCGATATCTTCGACGGTCTGCTCTTCAACTTCGTCGCACCCAACGCGATCCCGACCTTGCTCGGGCTGACCATCGGCTCCCCCGAAGCGCGCACCGCGACCCTCTATTGGACCGGCGTCATCACCGCCATCTTCCTCGTCGGTTGGGCGGTGGGTGGCGTGCTGTTCGGACCGATCGCCGACCGATATGGCCGCAAGCGTGTGTTGCTCATCACCATGGTGCTGTACGCGCTCGGCACAGCGCTGTGCGCGTTCGTCACCAGCATCGAACAGCTTATCGTCTGCCGCATCATCGCGAGCCTCGGCATCGGCGGGGAGTGGGCGGCAGGATGCGCGTTGGTCGCCGAAGCCGTGCCCGAGGACCAACGCGTCGAAGCGGGTGCCGTCCTCTATACCGCCGCGCCTTTCGGTCTGTTCCTCGCCACCACCGTCAATGCCGTGGTCGCAGGGTGGCTGTTCCCCGAGGTGCCCGAGGTCTCCTGGCGCTATGTGCTGCTCTTCGGCTTGCTCCCCGCTGCCTTCGCGTTCTGGATCCGGACCCTCGTCAAAGAACCCGAACGTTGGGAGAAAGCGGCGGCCACTGCACCACCCCCACGGCTGCGCGAGATCTTCGCGCCCGACATCTGGCCGAGCACCCGCAGCGCGCTGATCGTCGTGATGGTGGCGCTGCTCACCTGGTGGAGCTGCAACGCCTTCATCCCGGTGGTGGCGGCGAACCTCGCGCAGATCGAAGCGCTGCAGCTTGGCATCGACAAGACCGCCACCAGCATGTTGGTCGAGTCCTGGAAGACCCAAGCCACGGCGATCTTCAACATCGGCGGCCTGATCGGGACCTTGCTCACCATCCCGCTCGCCAAACATTGGGGTCGGAAGCCGATGTTCGCCACTTACCTTGCGCTGTCCGCGGTGTCGCTGCTGGCCACCTTCGGGCTCGACCTGCCGCCACAGCTGCGCCTGTACATGTACTTCTTCATCGGTCTCACGGTGTTCGGCATCTTCGGCGCCTTCACCTTCTACCTGCCCGAGCTTTTCCCGACACGCTTGCGCGCCACCGGATCCGGCTTCACCTACAACATCGGTCGCATCGTCGCGGCGGGCGGTCCGTTCTTCGTCGGTTCGGTGGCGGCAGCGGGCGCGGGCGATCCCGCCGTGGTGCTCAACACGCTCTTCTATGTCGGGTTCGTGCCGCTCATCGGTCTGCTCGGCATCGGTTGGGTGATCGAGACACGCGGTCGCAAGATCCCGGACTGAGGCGCGGACATGCAGTGGCTCATCGACATCCTGCTCGGCCTCGTCGAGGGCTTCACCGAATTCTTGCCGATCTCGAGCACCGGTCATCTCATCATCGTGCGCGCCGCGCTCGGCCTCGAGGAGTCGGTCGGCTTCCGGCAGATGATAGTGATGCAGGGTGCGGCCATCCTCGCCATCTGCTGGGAATACCGTCAAAGATTATGGAGCACGGCGCTCGGCCTCGCCTCGGATGCAGGATCACGACGCTTCGCCGCCAACCTCTTCCTCGCGTTCCTGCCGGCGGCGGTCGCCGGCCTCATGTTCGAGGACACCATCCGCAGCCTGCTTTTCGCGCCGGTGCCGGTGGCGATGGCGCTGGTGGTCGGCGGCCTCGCGATCCTGTGGGCCGAGAAGCGACCGCACATCGAGCGCATCCGCTCGGTCGATGAGATCGGCCCGCTCGATGCGCTGCGCATCGGCGCGTTCCAGATGTTGGCGTTGGTACCAGGCACCAGCCGCTCCGCAGCGACCATCTTGGGCGGCCTGCTCACCGGGCTCGACCGGCGCACGGCGGCCGAGTTCTCGTTCTTCGTCGCGATCCCGGTGATGCTCGCCGCGACCGGCTACAAGCTGCTCGACGCACGCGAACCGTTCGCACCGGGGGAGGTGCAGTCCTTGGTCGTCTCGAGCGTGGCGGCGTTCTTCGCGGCGCTGCTCGCAATCCGCTTCCTGCTGCGCTTCGTCAGCAAGCATTCCTTCGCAGGCTTCGCCTACTACCGGATCGTGCTCGGCGGGCTCATCCTGCTCACTTGGCAGCTCGGCTGGGTGCGCTGGTAGCGGCAGACGACGACGAGGGTGCGCCGCGCGCGGTCAGATCCGGATAGGGCCCGAGGAACAGCAGCAGCACCGCACCGACGATGAACATCAACGCCGCCGCGAACAGCATCGGGTCGTAGCTGCCGGTCGTGTCGCGTACCCAACCGTAGGCCGTCGGCGACATCGCCGCCGCGATGCCGAACGCCATGTAGAGCACGCCGTAGATCTGGCCGTAATTCGCCATGCCGAAGTAGCGACCCGCGAGGTAGGCGATGAGGTCGGTCTCGGCGCCGGCCGCAAACCCGAGCAGGAAGGCCGAGAGCACCGCGACCGTCATCGTCATGGAGTGGTCCGTGGCGAGCATCCAGCAGGCGAGCGCCGGCAACGACAGGATCGGCAGCGTCACGAACGGTGCCCAGAAACGGTCGAGCAGCAGGCCCGTGATGAGGCGACCCGCGGCGATCGACAACCCGAACACCATCATCACCGAAGCCGTTTCAGGCCGTGAGAAACCCTGGGCGCCCAGCATCGAGGGCAGGTGCACCAGCGAGCCGCCGTAGGCGAAGGACACGAGCAGGATCGAGACCCACAACAACCAGAACCCGCGCGAGCGCAACGCCTCGGGGAGGGTCAAGCCGGGCAAACCGGCATCGGAGGCGGCACGCAGCTCGGCAGGGCGCTCCTCGGGCTGCGGTTCGCGGAACCACAGGAGACCGATCGGCAAGGCGACCAGGAGCGGCAGGAGCGCAAGGCCTGCATAGGCGGCGCGCCAGCCCTGCCAATCGAGCAAGGTCACGGTGATCATGGGCAGCAGCACCGCGGACACGCTGGTACCCAACAGGGTGAGGCCCAACGCGAGGCCGCGGTGGCGGTAGAACCAGACGTTGACGGCGCGCGTCCAGGTGACCGGGGTGGAACCGATACCGACCAGGCCGACCAGCACCCAGACGAAGTAGTACCAGGCGAGCGACCCCGGGATCAGCGCGAAGGACGCGAACACGAGCCCGAAGGCCGCGAGCGAGCCGAGGGCCACGGGTCGCACGCCGTAACGGTCGGCCATCCGCCCGAACACCGGCGCAAGCAGTGCCGCGAGGAGGCCGTAGATCGTGATGCCGAGGCTGATCTCGGTACGGCTCCAGCCGAACTCCGCCTGCAACGGGTCGATGAAGAAGCCGATGGTGTTGAACGGCAGCGGTGAAGCGCCACAGGCCGTCCCGAGCAGGCTCGCCACCAGCACTTTCCAACCGCGGCTGAATTCCCCCCGCTCCGGCGGGGCGGCTGTCGTCGGCGTCATGCTGGCAAGCATACCCCCTTGAGAGTACGCTATGCGCGCCATGAAGATCGTGATCCTCGGCGCAGGACAGGTCGGGCGCACCGCCGCCCACCAGCTGGCCCGAGAAGAGGCCAATGAAGTCACGGTCGTCGACACCGACGAAGAGTTGCTGCGCGACCTGCAAGACCGGCTCGACATCCGCACCGTCGCCGGCAATGCCGCCCACCCGTCCGTCCTCGAGGCTGCCGGCGCACCCGAAGCGGACATCCTCGTCGCCCTCACCAGCAGCGACGAGGTCAACATGATGGCCTGCGAAGTCGCCTACACGCTCTACCGCACGCCCACCAAGATCGCGCGCATCCGCTCGCCCGAGTACACCAAACACCCGAAGCTCTTCAGCGCCGAGGCCCTGTCGGTGGATGTCTGGATCAGCCCTGAGCAGCTGGTCACGGATTATGTGGAGCGCCTGATCCGCTATCCCGGCGCGCTACAAGTGCTGGACTTCGCCGATGGCCGGGTACGGCTCGTCGGCTTGGCCGCACGCAAGGGCGGATTGTTGGTCGGCCAGAAATTGCGCAACCTGCGCGAGCACATACCGAACACCGAGGCGCGTGTGGTCGCCATCTACCGCGGCGGCCGCAGCATCCAACCCAAGGGCGACACCGTCATCGAGGAAGGGGACGAGGTCTTCTTCCTCGCCGCCAAGGACGACATCCGGCAGTTCATGGCGGAGATCCGCCGCGAGGAGAAGCCGGTCCGCCGCGTGGTGATCGCCGGTGGCGGCCACATCGGTTACTCGCTCGCCCGCAAGCTGGAGGCGCACAACCAGGTCAAGCTCATCGAGCGCGACCCGAAACGCGCGCGCCGCATCTCCGAGAGCCTCGAGAGCGCCATCGTGCTCGAGGGCGACGCGGCCGACGAAGACCTGCTGGTCGAGGAGAACATCGACGAGTGCGACGCCTTCGTCGCCGTCACCAACTCCGAGGAGGCCAACATCCTCTCGGCGATGCTCGCCAAGCGGCTCGGTGCCGCCAAGGTCATGGCGCTCATCAACAAGCCGTCCTATGCGGATCTCATGGAGAACGGCAGCATCGATGTGGCGCTCTCGCCGCAGACCATCACCATCGGCTCGCTGCTGACGCATGTGCGGCGCGGTGATGTCGTCCAGGTGCATTCGCTGCGCCGCGGCGCCGCCGAGGCGCTCGAGACCATCATCCACGGTGATCAGCGCAGTTCACGCGTGGTCGGAAAGCGCATCGAGGACATCGCCCTGCCCGAGGGCGCGCGCATCGGTTGCGTGGTGCGCGGCGAGCAGGTGCTGATGGCCCACCACGACACGGTGGTGCAGGCCGACGACCATGTGGTCCTGTTCATCACCGACCGTCGCCATGTCGATCAGGTCGAACGCCTGTTCCTGGGCGAGACCAGCGGCCGGCGCTGAGGACAGCCCCACTCCCCATGCTCGCCGTCGCGCATGTCCTCGGAATGATGATGGCCTTGTTCGCCGTCACCTTCCTGATGCCGCTCGTCAGCGCGCTCATCTTCCAGGACGGCACCTTCGACGACTTCGCGGTCGCGGCCGGTATCAACGTGGTGGCAGGCCTCGCGCTCGCGAGTCTCACGCGCCGCCACAAGCGCGAGCTCAAGGCCCGCGACGGCTTCCTGATGGTGACCCTCTCCTGGGTGCTGATGTCGGCCTCGGCGGCCGTCCCGCTGATGATCGCCCTGCCCGGTCTCAGCTTCACCGACGCCTACTTCGAGGCCATGTCGGGGCTCACCACCACCGGCTCGACCGTGATCACCGGCCTCGACCACCTGCAGCCCTCCATCAATCTTTGGCG
>DBCG01000105.1:0-186 GCA_002292945.1 Proteobacteria bacterium UBA964
CGCGCGGCGGCACTACGGCGCGGCGCTGCGCCCCGGCGAGCCGCTGCACTCCCCCGCCGACACCCGGCGCTTCCTCACGGCGCAGCTGCGCGACCGACCGTACGAGGTGTTCTGCTGCCTCTACCTCGACAACCGCCACCGGCTGATCGTCTTCGAGGAGCTCTTCCGCGGCACCATCGACGGGGC
>DBCG01000105.1:366-583 GCA_002292945.1 Proteobacteria bacterium UBA964
ATCGTCGCCGGGCCGGAGGCCGTCTCCCTGGCCGAGCGGGGGGTGCTTTGACAGGGCCTCATCCGGGCCCAGACCCCGCTACGCTGACCCTGAGGTTGCCGAGCGGCCACGAGACTGGTATAAATGCCGCCCTTTTGACGGTCGCTGCGGCGCCCGTCTTCTTGTAACCTACTGATCTGAAAGGTTTCTTACCATGTCCCGCGTCTGCGAACTCACT
>DBCG01000105.1:615-11476 GCA_002292945.1 Proteobacteria bacterium UBA964
CTCGCACGCGAACAACAAGAAGCGCCGTCGCTTCCTGCCGAACCTGCACACCCAGCGGTTCTGGCTCGAAGGCGAGCAGCGATGGGTGTCGCTGCGGGTCAGCGCCAACGCCATGCGCACCATCGAGAAGAACGGCCTCGACGCGGTGGTCTCCGACCTCCGCGCCAAGGGCATGAAGATCTGAGCCGGAGAACCTGAGCCATGCGCGAGAAAGTGAAACTGCTGTCCACCGCCGGCACGGGCCATTTCTATGTGGCCATGAAGAACAAGCGGCTCCATCCCGAGAAGATGGATGTGAAGAAGTACGACCCCGTCGTGCGCAAGCACGTGGCGTACAAGGAAACCAAGATCAAGTGATCCCGCGGCGCGCCCGTCCGGGTGCGCCCAGCCCCGTTCTGCGTTGACGCACCCCGTCATGCCGGAACTCCCAGAAGTCGAAACCACGCGCCGCGGCGTCGAGCCGCGCGTCGTGGGTCGCTCCATCCGTGCGCTTCGTGTCCACGAGCCGCGGCTCCGATGGCGCGTACCGGCCTCGCTCCCCACGCAGGTCCAGGGCGCGACCGTGATCGGCGCACTGCGCCGCGCGAAGTACCTGCTGTTCCCGCTGGACGCTGCAACGCTCGAGCGACTGCCACGGGAAGCTCCCGCTGCGCTGCTCGTGCACCTGGGCATGTCAGGCAACCTGCGTGTGCTCCCCACCGACACCCCACGCCTCCCGCACGACCACTTCGACCTCGAGCTCGACTCGGGCGAGACGCTGCGCTTCAACGACCCGCGCCGCTTCGGTTCGCTGCACTTGGTCGAGGGCGACCCGGCGCAGCATCCGCTGCTGCGGCATCTCGGCCCGGAACCGCTCGAGGACGGCTTCGACGGCGGCACGCTGTGGCGTGCCTCGCGTAGACGACGGGTGGCGATCAAGCAATTCATCATGGATGCGAAGGTGGTGGTCGGTGTCGGCAACATCTACGCGAGCGAAGCGCTGTTCCACGCCCGGATCCGTCCGGGTCGTCAGGCGGGCGGCCTGTCCCGCGCGGACTGCGACCGGCTCGCCGCCGCGATCCGCATGGTGCTCGCCAAAGCCATCGAGGTCGGCGGCACGACGCTGCGCGACTATGTCGGCGTCGATGGCGATCCCGGCTATTTCCGTCAGAAGCTCTTCGTCTACGAGCGTATCGGCGAGCCCTGCCGCAGATGCAGCACGCTTGTGCGCCAGCGCGTGCAGGGGCAGCGCTCGACCTACTGGTGCCCGGCGTGTCAAAGCTGACGCGCGCGCCCGACCGGCGCGTGCTGCTACCGCATTTCCGGCGGGTCGACCCCGTGATGGCGGCGCTGGTCGAGACGGCAGGACCTTTCCGGCTACGCGCGGAGCCCTGCGCGTCCCCGTTCCGGCACCTCGTTCGGGCGATCGCCTCGCAGCAGATCAGCGGCCGTGCGGCTGACACGATCCTCGCGCGCTTCGTCGCGCTGTACGCGGGGAGCACCTTCCCGACACCGCAACAAGTGAGCGACACCGCGCCGGACGCGCTGCGCTCGGTCGGGCTTTCGACCGCGAAAGCCGCCGCGCTCAAAGATCTCGCAGCGCACACCCTTTCGGGCGTCGTGCCCGACAGCACGACGCTCGCCGCGCTCGACGACGCAGCGATCGTCGCACGGCTCACGCAGGTGCGCGGCATCGGGCCGTGGACGGTGCAGATGATGCTGATGTTCCAGCTCGGTCGGCCGGATGTACTGCCGGTGGACGACTACGGCGTGCGCAACGGGTTCAGGCTCGCTTATGGGTCCGACGCACTGCCGACGCCCAAAGAACTCGCTCGGCGCGGCGCCTGTTGGGCGCCGTTCCGCTCAGCGGCGGCTTGGTATCTGTGGCGGGCGGTGGACCTCGCCCGCGCCGGAACGCCGATGCCGCTCAGCCCGCAGGCGCGCGCCGCTTCGTCTTCAGCGCCTCGGCCACCGCCGGGTGCACGAACTCCGACACATCGCCGCCCAGCACGGCGATCTCGCGCACCAGCGTCGAAGAGATGAAGGTGAACTGTTCCTTGGGCGTGAGGAACACGGTCTCGATGTCCGGCGCGATGTGCCGGCTCATGTTCGCCAGTTGGAACTCGAACTCGAAGTCCGACACCGCGCGCAGGCCACGCAACATGAAGCCGAGCCCGTTATCGCGTGCGAACTCGACCGTGAGCTTCGCGTAGCCCATCACCTCGATGTTCGGGATGCCCGCGAGCGCCGTCCGTGCGAGCGTGATGCGCTGCTCGAGGGGGAACAACGGCGTCTTGCCCGGATTGGCGGCGATCGCGATGACGACGCGGTCGAACATCTTCGCCGCGCGGCTCGCGATGTCGAGATGGCCGTTGGTGATCGGATCGAACGTGCCGGGATACATCACGCCGCGGTTCATGCCGGAGACTCCTCATCGCTGACCTGCCGCCTTGCGCGGCGCAGCAGATGATAGCCGACCTCGCCCGCCTTGCCGTCACGCCACGGCTGCAGCGTGGGCGGCAATCCCGGGGGCAGTTCACCGGCCGGCGCCTCGAGGTAGATGAATGCCTCCGGGGCGAGCCAACCGCCCGTCTCCAACCGCGTCGCCACCTTGCCCCACAGCCCTGCGCCGAACGGCGGGTCGAGGAACACGATGTCGAAGGGGCCGGCGGGACGCCCGGCGAGGAACGCAAGCGCATCGGTGCGGTGGTACTCGGCGCTGCCCACCGGCGAACCCGCCTCGCGGGATGCGCCGCTCCATTCCGTGCAACGCTCGCGCAGCGCATCGACGACCCTCGCATCTGCATCGACGAAGATCGCATGCGCGGCGCCGCGCGACAGCGACTCGAGGCCGAGCGCGCCGCTGCCGGCGAAGAGGTCGAGCACCCGTGCACCGCGGATCTGCGGCGCGAGCCAATTGAAGAGCGTCTCGCGCACGCGGTCGGGCGTCGGGCGGATGTCGGGCCCCGCGGGAAAACGCCAACGCCGCCCGCGCCACTGGCCGGCGATGATGCGCAGTTCGCGGGTCTGGGCAGCGCGGTTCTGGACGGGACGGGTCACGGGATGAAGGGTACCCGAGCGGGCGGCGGCGGACCTAACCGTCGGAGCGTATCGACGCCGCCTGCAGCGACACCTGCTTCTTGCCGTCGGCCACCGATTGACGTCCGACCTCCGCGAAGCCGAAGCCGCGATGGAAGCGCTCGGACGCGGGGTTCGGCGGTTCGATATCGTACTCGCAGGTGACCCAGGGCAGCTGCGACCGAGCCGCATGGGCGAACACCGCCTCGTAGAGCACTCGGCCGAGCCCGCGGCCATGCGACGCCGCCGCGACCACCACCCGATCGACGTAGAGGAAGCGGTCGTAGCGGGCCTCGAAGAACAGGTAGTTCGGGCTGTCGTAGTCCTGCCCCTCGCGCAAGGTGAGCACGAAGGCCACGACCTGCTGCCCTTCCTCGATGACCTGATGGAGGTCGGCCTGCTCATGCAGCCGCGCGAGACGCTCCGGCGTCAAAGGACTGAGGAAGCGCTCGGACTCGAGGTTCAGGGCGAGTATCTCCGGGAAATCACGGGGCGTAGCGGGTCGCAGCGTCATGGGGATCGGTTCATGAAGATCGGGTCACGGGGGGGTCGGGTCACGAGGGGCCTCTACGCGCTCCGCCGCGATCGTCGCGCACTCTTCAAGCGTCATGCAACCTGCGCAGGCCCTTCAGAGTATCCAATGTGCGCGGTGCTGCGTTGCGTCGTTACCTGCCGTGACGCTGATAGAATCCACGGATGCCCTCCGACGCGCCGACCGGTTTCTTCCAGCGCCTGCGCGCCGCGTTCTCGCGCGGCGGCGAGACCCTGAGTGCCGGACTCGGCGCGGTCTTGGGTGGTCGCAAGATCGACGCCGCGGCGCTCGAGGAGCTCGAGACACGGCTGCTGCAGGCGGACTGCGGCATGGTGGTCACCGAAGAGCTCATCGAAGGTCTGCGTAAACGCGTGGCCCGCCAGCAACTGGGCGATGTCGATGCGCTGCTCACCGCGCTGCGCGAGGACATCACGGCGCTGCTGACCCCGGTCGCGCAGCCGCTCGTCATCGATCGCACGCACAAGCCCTTCACCATCCTCGTGGTCGGCGTGAACGGCTCGGGCAAGACCACCACCATCGGTAAGCTCGCGCAGCGCTACGGTGCCGATGGCCTGAAGGTGGTGCTCGCCGCGGGCGACACCTTCCGCGCCGCAGCGGTCGAGCAGATCGGCGTCTGGGCCTCCCGCACCGGCGCGGAACTCGTCGCGCAAGCGACAGGAGCGGATCCGGCCGCAGTCGCCTTCGATGCGCTGCAGTCGGCGCGCGCGCGCGGTGCCGACCTGCTGATCGCCGACACCGCGGGGCGCCTGCAGGCACAGGCGCACCTCATGGAAGAGCTGCGCAAGGTGCATCGCGTGCTCGGCAAGGTAGACCCCAGTGCGCCGCAGGAAGTGCTGTTGGTGCTCGACGCCACGCAGGGCCAGAACGCGCTCGCTCAGGCGCAACAGTTCCACGCGGCCGTCGGCGTGACGGGCCTCGTGCTCACCAAGCTAGACGGCACGGCGCGCGGCGGCATCGTGCTCGCGATCGCACGGCAGCTGAAACTTCCCATCCGGTTCGTGGGACTTGGCGAGCAGGCGGGGGACTTCGCGCAGTTCGACGCGGCCGCCTTCGCCCGTGCGCTCGTCGACGGCCCTGCGGTCTGAGGGGCATACTTCCGCCATGATCCGCTTCGACCGCGTCTCCAAACGCTATCCGAACGGCCGTGACGCGCTGCGCGAGGTATCGCTGCAGGTCGAGCCCGGCGAGTTCGTGTTCCTCACCGGCCGCTCCGGCGCCGGCAAAAGCTCCATCCTGAAGCTCGTCGGGCTGCTCGAACGTCCGACGCGCGGCACGGTCACGGTCAACGGGCAGGACACGGCGTCGCTGCCCGCGCGGGCGATCCCCGCCTATCGCCGTAGGCTCGGCATGGTGTTCCAGGACCATCAACTGCTGATGGACCGTCCTGTCTACGACAACGTCGCGCTGCCGCTGGTGGTCGCCGATGCGCCGTTCCGCGACATCGACAAGCGCGTGCGCGCTGCGCTCGACCAGGTGGGCCTGCTCGAGCAAGTCCGCGCACTCCCCTCCGAACTGTCGGTCGGTGAGCAGCAGCGCGTCGGCATCGCGCGCGCCGTGGTCGGCAAGCCGGTCGTGCTGATCGCTGACGAACCGACCGGCAACCTGGACCGCGGGCTGGCGCTCGATGTCATGCGCCTCTTCCGCCGCTTCCAGGAGGTCGGCGTGACGGTGGTGGTCGCGACCCACGACCTGTCGCTGGTCGAGGAGTTCGGGCAACGCAGCATCCACATCGATGACGGCAAGGTGTCCGCATGATCTCACCGGCCACCTGGACGACACGCCATCTGCAAGCGCTGGTCGCCGCACTCGGCCGTCTGCTGCGCCGGCCGCTCGGCGCGCTGCTGACGACGCTCGTCATCGCGGTCGCGCTCGCCCTGCCCGCAGGACTCTGGCTGCTGGTGCAGAACGCACGCTCGGCCACCGGGGATCTTGCGACCGCCGTGCAGGTCTCGGCCTTCCTCAAGGTCGGCACCTCTGTGGAGCGGGCGCAGGAGCTCGCGACCACCGTACGCGGTCAGCCCGGCATCGCCACCGTGACCCTGATCACCGCGGAACAGGGACTCAAAGAATTCCGCGAGCGTTCCGACTTCGGCAAGGCGCTCGATGCGCTCGAAAGCAACCCCCTGCCGCACACGCTCGTGATCCAGCCGACCACGGTGCAGCGCGACGCGGCCGCCCTCGAGCGGCTGCGCGGCACGCTCGCCGGCTGGCCCGAGGTGGAGATCGTGCAAGCCGACACGGAATGGGCGCAGCGACTCGCCGCCCTGCTCGCGGTCTTGCGCACGCTGTTCCTCGCTTCGGCGGTGCTGTTCGGACTCGGCGTGCTCGCCGTCATCGGCAACACCACCCGCGTCGAGATCGCCGCGCGACTGCCGGAGATCGCCGTCACCAAACTGGTCGGCGGCTCAGACGCGTTCATCCGCCGTCCCTTCCTCTACTCAGGCCTGTTCCAAGGTCTGCTCGGCGGGCTGCTCGCGGTCGGCCTCCTCGCCGCGCTGCTCGCCGCCCTCGAAGCGCCGGTAGCGCGCTTGGTCTCGCTCTACGGCGGCCAGTTCCGACTCGCCGGACTCGCCGGGGAGGAGACGCTGGTGTTGGTGCTCGCAGGGACCCTGCTTGGGTTGGTCGGCGCGTGGGTGGGCGCTGCCCGCCAGATCGCCCGCATCTCGCCGCAGCCATGACGGCGCGACACCCGCTGCCAGCCACCGCCATCGCTCTCTCAAACTATTGATTTATAAGTAAAAATAGTTTTGAACTTGGGCGCGGCTTAGCACTCAAAGTCAGGGAGTGCTAGACTGCACTGGAGGTACGACAATGACCGCCAACGCCCTGATCGCTCGTTATTCGGACGCCGCACTTGCCGGTCCCCTCGGCAGTCTCGACGCCTATCTCGAACGCGTGTCGCGGGTACCCGTGCTGTCGCGCGAAGACGAGCAGTCGCTCGCGCGCCGTTTCCACGATGACGCCGATGTCGAGGCCGCACGCGCGTTGGTGCTCTCGCACCTGCGCTTCGTCGCGCACATCGCCCGCGGCTATCTCGGCTATGGGTTGCCCGTCGGCGATCTGGTGCAGGAAGGCAATGTCGGCCTGATGAAGGCGGTCAAGCGCTTCGACCCGGATCTCGGCGTACGGCTCGTGTCCTTCGCCGTGCACTGGATCCGCGCCGAGATCCACGAATACGTGCTGCGCAACTGGCGGCTCGTCAAGGTCGCCACCACCAAGGCGCAGCGCAAATTGTTCTTCAACCTGCGCCGCATGAAAAAAGGCCTGGGTTGGTTGTCCGCCGAAGAGACCGCCACCGTCGCGCGTGAACTCGGCGTGGAGCCCTCGGAAGTCACCGAGATGGAGCGCCGCTTGAGCGCCCGCGACCTCGCCTTCGATCCCTCGCCTTCCGAGTCGGACGAAGAGGACATCCACAACCCCGCAGCCTACCTGCCCGCCCCGGATGCCGATCCCGCACAGCAGGTCGAGGATGCCGAATGGGAGGACGCCTCGCACGCCGGGCTCGCCCGGGCGATCGCCGAGCTCGATCCGCGCAGCCGGGACATCCTTGCCAGCCGCTGGATGGCGGGCGATGCCGACAAGGCGACGCTGCACGATCTCGCGGCACGATACGGCGTGTCCGCCGAGCGTATCCGCCAGCTCGAGGCGAACGCGATCAAGAAGCTGCGCACGCTGATGCTCGAGACGGCCTGAGCGCGTCGTTCAATCCACCCCTTGCTCCGGTGCCGGTGGCGTGGTCGCTTTGCTGTAGCCACGCGGTCGGATCGCCACGGTGTTGACGATACGGGTGCAGCGCCGCCCATCCGCCAAGAAATAGCCGTACTCGAACGAGGGCGTACTGCGACCATCGCGCGCCAGTTCAACCCCGATGCGAGCCTCCAGGTCGGGCGGGAACTCGAAGCGCAGCTCGAGATCGCTGCTGCCGCCGATCTCGAAGTCGATCTGCATCGAGCGTGTCCAGGTCGAGTAGCCCGGGAACACCCTTGCGCAGGCGAGCGCTGCGATCGGGTCGGCGAGCGCGGCCTGGTAGCCACCGAACATCACCCCGCCCGGATTGCGCGAGATCGCGTTGAGCGGCAAGCGGATGCGCACCTTGCGCCACTGCGGCGAGACCTCGAGCACCTTGATGCGCATCACGAGGAAAGGCGGATAGAACTCGAGCAGTCGCCCGTCGGGCAGCCAGCGGTGCTCTGCCGCTCGGCGCAGGATGCGTTGGAACAACCGCGGCCGGCTCATGCCGCAGCCTCCTCGAACACCATCGCGTGCAGCGCGGCGGTGCGCTCCGGCGTCGCGGCATAACCCCCCGCCAGCGTCACGGTGAGCGGCAGCCCTTGGGTGCGGGCCCAGCCGAGCACCTGCCGTTCGCGCTCGCGCAGGCCGGCGTCGCTGAGCGCGAAGCGGCCGTAGCGATCACCCGCCGCCACATCGACGCCTGCGAGATAGAACACCAGGTCCGGTCGGAAACCCTCGGTGAGCCGCGGCAACTGCGCCGCCAGCGCCCCGAGATAGGCCGCATCGTCCGTACCATCCGGCAAGCCCACATCGAGTGTCGAACGCATCTTGCGCACCGGATAGTTGCGCTCGCCATGCATGGAGAAGGTGAACACCGAGTCGTCACCCTCGAAGATCGCCGCCGTCCCGTTGCCCTGATGGACATCGAGGTCGATGACGAGCGCGCGGCGGATCCTGCCCTCAGCCTGCAGGCAGCGGATCGCCACGGCGACATCATTGAGCACGCAGAACCCCTCGCCATGGTCGGCGAATGCATGGTGCGTGCCGCCGGCGAGGTTGCCGGCGAGACCCTCCGCCAAGGCGGCGCGCGCGGCGAGCAAGGTGCCCTGCACGGCAAGGCGTGAGCGACGCAGCAGCTTCGCCGTCCAGGGTACGCCGAGCGCGCGCACTTCGGCCGCCGTCAGTCCCTCGCCAAAAAGACGCGCGAGGTAGCCCGCGGTGTGCACACGGGCGAGATCATCGTGGGCGGCCTCTTCAGGGACGAGCTCGGCGGTGGCGTCGAGCAAACCGCAGGCACGCAGCTGCTCGCGCACCAACGGGTACTTCGCCATCGGGAACGGATGCCCGTCTGGCAGCGGCAGGAAGTAATCGGGGTGGTAACTGGCTTTCAAGATGGTTCGGGATGGGCTACAAACAGAGGGCGCCTGCCTCGAGGCGTGGACACTTTACACCGGCGGCATGGCCGCGCCCGGAGCACGGATGACACCCGCCACGCTGCCTGCTGCTGCACCCCCCGCCGACCCGGCTACGGTGAGGCCCGTGCCACCCTACCCGGATCAGGCCTACGCCTGGTATGTGGTGGTGGTCCTGCTGCTCGCCTACATCATCGCCTTCATCGACCGCGAGATCATCAACCTGTTGGTGCCTGACATCAAGGCATCGCTCGGCATCAACGACACGCAGATGAGCCTGCTGATGGGCGGGGCGTTCGCCATCTTCTACACCTTCTTCGGACTGCTGATCGCATGGTTCGCGGACCGCGGGAACCGCCGAGCGCTGCTGTTCGCCGGCATCATCTTCTGGAGCCTCGCCACGATGACCTGCGGGCTCGCCGTGACCTTCCCGCTGCTGTTCTTCGCACGGGTCGCAGTGGGCGCCGGCGAGGCCACGCTGAACCCCTGTGCGCTCTCGATGCTCAAGGACTACTTCCCGCCGGACAAGGTCGGTCGGGCGATCGGTCTCTACACCGCAGGCGTGTCGAGCGGCCTCGGCATCGCCTCGATCATCGGCGGCATGATCTATCCGACGCTGCGCGCCGCCGGACCTGTCGAGTGGCCGCTCATCGGCGTGCTGGAGCCGTGGCAACAGATGTTCGTCTGGGTGGGCGCACCGGGCATCCTCGTCGGCCTGCTGCTGCTCACGGTGCGCGAGCCGGCGAGGCGCGAGTTCGTCGAAACGGGACGCAAGACCGAAGCGAGCTCTCTCTGGGCCACCTTCGCGCATGTGTTCAAGCGGTGGCGGGCGTTCATCCTGCTCTTCCTCGCGCTCTCCGGCCTCGCCATCATGGCCTACGGTGTCGGCTCATGGACCCCAGAGTTCCTGCGCCGCACCTATCAACTCTCGGATGTCGAGTACGGCTATTGGTTGCAGGTACGCGGCTATGTCTCCATCGCCTCGGGTCTCGTCGGCGTGATGGTCGGCGGCTGGCTCTGCGATGTGTTCCAGAAGCGCTACGAGGACGGCTATGTGCGGGTCTGTCTCGGATCCTTCGTGTTCCTCGCCATCGGCTACTGCGCTTTCGTGCTGATGCCGACCCCGGCGATGGCCGTCGCCATGCTGGTGCCGGCGACGCTCGGCGCGGCGGCACCCACCGCCGCCGGCGCCGCAGCGGTGGTGGCCATCGCGCCGCCCTCCATGCGTTCGCAGTGCATCGCGATGTACTACTTCGTCCTAAACGCGATCGGCTTCTTCGTCGGCCCGACCTCGGTGGCGCTGCTCACGGACTATGTGTTCGGCGACGAATCGATGCTGCGCTACTCGATGTTCGTGGTCGCGGCCGTGGTGTCCATCGGCGGTGCGCTGCTGCTGACCTGGTGCCTGCCGCACTTCCGCGCTGCGGTGCGCGAGGCGCGCACCTGGACGGCGCAGGGCGCCTGAGCACCAGACCCGTCCGCATCACCTGAACGGAGACCCCATGGCCCACGCCCCCACCGATCCGAAGCTCCCCATCCTGCAGCGCGACCATCGCAGCGTGATGGGAAAGATCCTGTACACCAGCCGCAAGCCCGAGCGCCTGGGGGAAGAACGCGGCCGCGAGTTCTTCCGCATCGATGTGCATGCGGACGGCACTCGGACCTGCGCATCCCACTGCGAGATCGACGATCGACCCTCGGTCATGCGCGACATCACCTATTCCTTGGACAAGGACTGGATGCCCACGGACTGCTTCGTACGGCTATCGGTCGGCAGCCGATTCATGGGCTCCGGCTGGTTCCGCTTCCACCCGCAACATGCCGAGTGCGAGGCCTTCACCTCGCTCGAAGGACGCATCTCGCAGCGCATGGACCTCGCGGCGCCGCTCGCCACCTTCCAGAACCATGCGATCGCCTGCGACGCCTGGCATCTCCGGCTGATCGACCAAAGAAAACCCGGTGAGGTGCAGCGCATCCGACAGATGCTGCTGTCTTCGCCCGACCACCGCGGCGCCACCGGCCCGATGCTCTTTTCGATCGGCCTGAACATCGTGTTCGTGGGCCCCGAGACGGTCACGGTCGGCGCCGGCACCTTCGATGCGCTGCA
>DBCG01000105.1:11578-12809 GCA_002292945.1 Proteobacteria bacterium UBA964
GGCGAATACCTGTTCCTGAAGGGTCAGGTGGCCGGCTACATGCAGACCTACTACGAGCTCGTCGAACTGTCGCGTGGCCCCCACTGGGGAAACTGAATCGAATCAGCCGCTTGTGACCGCTGTCGCAAAAAGGGGACTTCCATAGCCCCGCACAAAGTGTATACTTTGCTTGACGCGTTGCGGCGAGACGACCCTTAACCGGTTGATCCTCAAAGCAAATGCGGAGATTGAGGCTTTGATGCATCTGCCGTCCGGCCGCTTCGCGACCGCCCGATGCGGAATGCAGACAACGCTCTTCTCCGGCGATCGACGCGGGCACGGGACGGCCGCCGCCTCCTTTTGGCGACGACCGAGGGATCCGCAAGGGCCCCGACCGGTAGCATTAGCGTCCGCGGGGCGGCTCCTTTGCAGCCGCCGTCAAGCGATCGGCGGCGAACGATGAAACTGGAAACCCCGCGCAAGCGGGGTTTTTTTTGGGTCGCGGAACATCACCACGACATCCGGGTCATGTCAGCGCGGCTCGCCGAGCCCTGCACGCAGCGCCGCGACCATGGTGCCTTTGTTCGCGAAATCCCAGCCGCCACCGAATGCGATGTCGGCGACGACGAAGCGGCCGTTCTCCTCCCGCAGGAGCACCGTGTCGGTCCAGGTGGTGGGCTCGCCACCGCCCGCTGCCGGATCGATCGTGTGCACGAGATCCACCGGCACCTGCAGGTCACCGAGACGGCCGTCGGGCGCTGTTGCAGCCGATACCGCTTTGCCCACGGCGAAGGCGGTCGGACCCTCGAACAGGCTGGAGAAGAGATCACCGTCCGTGAACGGCGGTTTCTCGCCGGGCGCTGCCACACGCGCCGCGGAACGCGCCGCATCGGCACGCTGCAGCAGGCCCGTGAGTTCGGCGGTCAGCAGCGGCGCCAGGGTCAGGCGCTGCGCGTCGGTGGGTGCACCGCTCGGCCGCGCCGCGGCGAGCGCGGCGTAGAGATCGGTGACGACCAGCTCCGGTGCCGCCGCAGGCAGCGCCGCAGGCGGTGCCGCAGCAGCCTCCGCAGCGGGCTTGCTGCCGCAAGCTGTGAGCAGACCCGCAGCGACGAGTGACAACGCCAGCGCAGGCAGGGCGAAGAAGGTCGGTGATCGGGTCATTGGGCCACTCCAAAGAAGTCCCCGCGACGAGGACCGACGGCCCAATATATCAGGGCAGATCGGTCGATCCCATCAACCAGCGGTCGCACTC
>DBCG01000105.1:12847-13360 GCA_002292945.1 Proteobacteria bacterium UBA964
GATCGCCCAGACCACGAGGCTCTGGCCGCGGCGACAGTCGCCGGCCGCGAAGACGCCAGGCACGCTCGTCGTATAGCTCACCGTGTCAGCGCGGATGTTGCGACGCTCATCGAGCTCGATCCCGAGATCGAGCGGCAAGCTCTCCTCGGTACCGGTGAACCCCATCGCGAGCAGCACGAGCTGTGCCGGTTGACGACGCTCCGTACCCGGCTGCTCGACCGGCACAGACCGGCCCTGCGCGTCGGTCTCCCAACCCACCTCGACGGTCACCAATTCCTTCACGCGACCCGCCTCATCGCCCACCAGGCGCTTGACCGTGGTGAGGTAGGCCCGCGGATCGCGTCCGAATCTGGCCGCGGCTTCCTCTTGGCCGTAATCCGTCTTGTAGACCCGCGGCCATTCCGGCCACGGGTTGTCCGCCGCACGCTCGGTCGGCGGCTTCGACATGATCTCGAACTGCGTCAGCGTACGGCAGCCTTGGCGCATCGCCGAACCGACACAATCTGTGCCGGT
>DBCG01000116.1 GCA_002292945.1 Proteobacteria bacterium UBA964
CGAAAGAACGCCCCGTCGTCGCACGCAGCGCACTTGATGACTGGCCTGCCACGCTCGCGCAGCTCGAGGTCGGCGGCGCCGTGCGTCAACTCGCCTCGCATTGCGCCTACGCGGGGCGTGATGGCGCGGTGATCCGTCTCTCGCTCGACCCGTCTCAACAGACCCTGCGCACGACGGCGCTCGTGGAAAAGCTCGCCCAGGCGCTTACGCGCCATCTGGGGGAGGCCGTCAAGGTCGAGATCGGCATCGCGCAATCCGAGCCCGATACGCCGGCGCGTGCCCAAGAGCGCGACGCCGAAGCGCGTCTCGCTTCGGCACGCCGCTCGCTCGAGGAGGATCCGACGGTCCGCGCGTTCCGCGACAAGTTCGGCGCCACGATCAAACCCGATTCCATCCGTCCCACCTGAGGTAGACCTGATGTCCGGCGGTTTTGGCAACATGATGAAGCAGGCGGAAGCCCTGCAGCGCAACATGCAGAAAGCCCAAGAGGAAGTCGCGCGCCTCGAGGTCACCGGCGAGTCCGGTGGTGGCATGGTCAAGGTCACCATGACCGGCAAGCACGAGGTTCGCCGCGTGCAGATCGAGCCGGCGGTGGTGAGCGAAGATCGCGAGATGTTGGAAGACCTGATCGCCGCGGCGATCAACGACGCCGTGCGCCGCATCGAGAGCGAGAGCCAGCAGCTCATGTCCGCTGCGATGTCCGGCATGCGTCTGCCGCCGGGCATCAAGATGCCGTTCTGATGAAGCACGCCCCCTCGGTGGCGCGGCTGATCGACGCGCTGCGCACGCTGCCCGGCGTCGGTCCGAAGACCGCGCAACGCATGGCGTTCCACCTTCTGCAGGATGGCCGTGATGGGGCGCGTCGGCTCGCCGAGGGGATCGACCATGCGCTCACGAATGTCGGTCGTTGCCGGTGCTGCCGGATGTTCACCGAAGCGGAGCTCTGTGCGGTCTGCGAATCCCCGCAGCGGGACGCCTCGCTCTTGTGCGTGGTCGAATCGCCGGCGGATGTGGTCGCCATCGAGCAATCGGGCGGCTATCGGGGGCGATACTTCGTATTGATGGGGCACCTCTCGCCGCTCGATGGCATCGGCCCGGAACAGCTCGGCATCGGCGAGCTCGAGGCGCTGCTGAGCGGAGGTCTCGTACAGGAAGTCATCCTCGCCACCAATCCCACGGTCGAGGGCGAGGCGACCGCGCATTTCCTCGCGGAACTCACCCGCGCCCGCGGCGTGCGCGCGACGCGGATCGCTCACGGGGTCCCGATCGGCGGCGAACTCGAATACATCGATGGCGGCACGCTCGCGCACGCGCTAGCCGGTCGATTGTCGCTCGGTCAGTGACCTCCGCCCCGGCGCGGGGTGCGCCGTCCGCCCGGCGAGGCGGCGGCTTGCAGATCCTCATAGAGCCTGCGCAACCGCCGATAGCTCTCGTATCTCCGGGGGTCTAGGGCGCCGCTCTCGGTCGCTGCGAGGACGGCGCAGCCCGGCTCACGCAGATGCCGGCAATCCTGGAACCGGCACTCGACCGCGAGCCGTTCGACTTCGGGGAAGCCGAGGCTGCGCGGGTCGAGCGCGCCGATGGCGGGCGCGAAATCGCGCACCCCGGGGGAATCGAGCAACTGACCGGACGGTGCGAGGTCGTAGGCGCGCGCGGCGGTCGTCGTGTGGCGTCCTTCGGCGGCCCGATCGAGCGCCCCGACCGCCACGGTCGCCTGCGGCACGAGCCGCGCGATCAACGAGGATTTCCCGACACCCGACTGACCGACGAACACGCTGCGGTGGGTGTTCAGCGCCGCCTCGAGTTCGGCCATCCCGGCGCCCGTCGCCGTGCTGCAGGTCAAGGTGGCATAGCCCGCGGCGCGGTAGGTCTCGAGGGCGGCAGCGGTCGGCTCAGCGCCCGGCAGGTCGGATTTGTTGAGGACCACGAGGCCTGCAAGGCCTGCAGAGCTCGCGGCACAAAGATATCGATCGACGACGAACAGGTCGGGCTCGGGCTGCGGTGCGACGACCACCACCAGCAGGTCGATGTTGGCGACCACCGGCTCGGCGCCGCCGCGCAAGGTCGAGCGTTGCAGCAGCGAGGTCCGCGGCAGCACCTCGATGGCGTGGACCTCGCCGTATGCGGCATCGGATCGGCAGCGGACGCGGTCTCCGCAGACCGCCTGCATGCGGCGTCCGAACGGCCGTGCTTCGTGGCAGACACCGGCATCGTCGCGCACCTGCAGATGGCGCCCGAACGCTGCGATCACCTGTGCCTCGAACTCCACTGCTGCCGCCTGACTGTCTGACCGATGGCGACTCTATCCTCTGCTAGACTCGTCCACAACCGGCACCGCAAGCGAGCGGGGCCTTCTGCAGCGGTGGAGTCCATGTCTGAAGCCTTGCCGAGTCGCGATGCCCTCATCTGGATCGATCTCGAGATGACCGGTCTGCAGCCGCAGTCCGACACGATCATCGAGATCGCGACCCTCGTCACCGACTCCTCGCTGCGTCTCATCGCCGAGGGGCCGGTGTTCGCGATCCACCAGGACGAGGCCACGCTTGCGCGCATGGACGCCTGGAACCAACGCCAGCACGGCGGCTCGGGTCTGCTCGCGCGGGTGCGCGAGAGCCGGGTGACGCTCGCCGCCGCCGAAGCCGCGACGCTCGAGTTCCTGTCGCGGCATGTCGTCAAAGGGGCGTCGCCCATGTGCGGCAACAGCATCTGCCAAGACCGGCGTTTCATGGCGCGTCTGATGCCGACGCTCGAGGCGTTCTTCCACTACCGCAATCTCGATGTCAGCACCGTGAAGGAACTCGCGCGCCGTTGGGCCCCGGGTGTCGCCGAGGGCGTCACCAAGGAGAGCACCCATCTCGCGCTTGATGACATCCGCGACTCCGTGCGCGAACTGCAGCACTACCGCGATCACCTCTTCAACCTCGGCGCCCGCGGCGCATGCTGAGACTCGCCGCGGTGGCCGCCGGGTCGCCGCCCGCCGACCTGCCGGATTTCCCACAGGTGGTCGCTGCAGCCGGGCGCCTGCAGGGGCGGGTCGTATGTACACCGGTCATCCGTTCCGATCGCTTGGACGAACGCTGCGATCGGAAGGTGTTCCTCAAATGCGAGAACCTGCAGCACGCCGGGGCGTTCAAGTACCGCGGCGCGACCCATGCGCTGCTGGCCTTGGAGGACGAAGCGGTCGCCGGACGGCGGGCCCGTGTCGTCGCCACCCATTCCTCCGGCAACCACGGCGCGGCGCTCGCGCGTGCGGCCCGGTTGCTCGGATGGCGCTGCCTCGTGGTCACGCCGCGCGATGCATCGCCCGTGAAGCTGGCCGCCATCCTCGCCGAGGGTGCCGAACTCCATCGCTGTGAACCGGGGCTGGCGCCGCGCGAGGCGATGCTCGCGACCCTCGTGCAAGAGACCGGTGCAGCGGTGGTGCATCCCTTCGACGACTCGCGCGTGATCGCAGGGCAGGGGACCGCCGCGTTGGAGCTCTTGGCCGAGCAGCCGCAGCTCGATGTCTTCGCGGCGCCTGTGGGGGGCGGGGGGCTGTTGGCTGGCTGCGCGCTCGCGGTACGCAGCATGGCGCCCGGCTGTCGTGTGATCGGTGTCGAGCCGGCCGCTGCGGATGATGCGGCGCAGTCGTTCCATGGCGGCCAGCGGCTCGGGTGGAGCGGCTCACCGCCGACCATCGCGGATGGCCTGCGGGGTTCGATCGGCGCCCGACCTTTTGCGATCTTCGGCGCCGCGGTCGATGATGTCTTGACCGTGTCCGAGTCGGCGATCATCGCGGCGATGCGCGTGTTGCTCGAGGATGTGCGCCTGCTCATCGAGCCGTCCTCGGCGGTGCCGATCGCGGCGCTGCTCGAGGGTCGCTTGGGCGCGCCGGGCGATGCGGTCGGCATCGTGTTGTCGGGCGGCAATGTCGACCTGTCGGTCTGTCCGTTCCTCTCGGGGCGCAGCCCAGGGAACGATTGACGGCGGAACTGTGAATCCGGTCTCAGTTCGCGACCGCCCGGCGCCTCAACGGTCGGTTAACCTTCTTCCGATAATTCGGAGGTCAACCGTGTCCACCAGCCACTGTCCTAACTGCGGAACTGAAGTCCACTACGGGTTCAACGCTTGCCCGGGCTGCAGAGCCTCGCTCGAGTACGGGGCGCCCGTTTGGACGGGTCCGCTCTGGATCGCGATGGGTGTCGGCATCGGCGTTGCCACGGAATCCTGGGGCATCGCGTTCGCGATCGCGCTCTGCGGCGCGTTGGCCACCGCCCACATCATGCGACGGCACATCCGCGCTGCGCACGCGACCGTCGCGCCGTCGCGGGTCTAGTCGCGCGGCGTCATCCGGGAGAGCATCAGCCAGGTCTCGACCACGGTGTCCGGGTTGAGCGACAGGCTGTCGATGCCCTGCTCGACCAGCCAGCGCGCGAGGTCGGGGTGGTCGGACGGTCCCTGACCGCAGATACCCACATACTTCCCGGCATCGCGGCAGGCGCGGATCGCCATCGAGAGCATCGCCTTGACCGCCGGATCGCGTTCGTCGAAGTGCTTGGCGACGATCCCCGAATCGCGGTCGACGCCGAGCGTCAGTTGGGTCATGTCGTTGGAGCCGATCGACATGCCGTCGAAGAACTGCAGGAACTCGGCGGCGAGCACCGCGTTCGAGGGCAGCTCGCACATCATCACCACCTTGAGGCCGTTCACGCCGCGACCGAGCCCGTTCGCCGCCAGCAGCGCCGTGACTTCGCGCGCCTCGTCGAGGGTGCGCACGAACGGCACCATGACCTGCACATGCTCGAGGCCCATCTCTTCGCGGACACGCCGCAGGGCGCGGCACTCGAGCTCGAAGCAGGGCCGGAACGACGGGTCCACGTATCGCGCGGCGCCGCGGAAGCCGATCATCGGGTTCTCCTCGACGGGTTCGTAGAGGCGGCCACCGATCAGGTTCGCGTACTCGTTGGACTTGAAGTCCGAAAGGCGCACGATCACCGGCTGCGGCGCGAAGGCGGCAGCGATCTGCGCGATGCCCTCGGCGAGCTTGTCGACATAGAACCCGACCGGGTCGTCGTATCCGGCCATCTGCGCGCGGATCTGCGCCCGTAGACCGACATCGAGCTTGTCGAAGTCGAGCACCGCACGCGGGTGCACGCCGATCATGCGGTTGATGATGAACTCGAGCCGGGCGAGACCGACGCCGCAGTGCGGCAGCGCCGCGAAATCGAAGGCACGGTCCGGGTTGCCCACGTTCATCATGATCTTCACCGGTGCCGGCGGCAGCGCATCGAGCTCGACCTGCTGACGATCGAAATCGAGCGCGCCGTCGTAGACGAAACCGGTGTCGCCCTCGGCGCAGGACACTGTGACCGGCTGTCCCTCGCGCAGCACGCGCGTGGCATCGCCGCATCCGACCACCGCGGGGATGCCGAGCTCGCGCGCGATGATCGCCGCGTGGCAGGTGCGGCCACCGCGGTTGGTGACGATCGCTGCTGCGCGCTTCATCACCGGCTCCCAGTCCGGGTCGGTCATGTCGGCGACCAACACATCGCCGGGTTGGACGCGCGCCATCTGCGACGGGTCGGTGATGATGCGGCAGGGACCGGCACCGATCCGCTGACCGATGCTGCGGCCTTCGACGAGCACCGTGGAGCGTTGCTGCAGGGTGTAGCGCTGCAGCGTCCGACCTGCGCGGCTCTGGACGGTCTCGGGACGCGCTTGCAGGATGAAAAGTTCACCCGTCGTGCCGTCTTTGCCCCATTCGATGTCCATGGGGCGCCCGTAATGGTCCTCGATGACGAGCGCTTGGCGAGCGAGCTCGACGAGATCGCCGTCTGTGAGGCAGAAACGGTCGCGTTCTGCGGCGGGTACCTCCACCGTACGGACGCGTTCCGCGGCGCCCGGTTCACCGTAGACCATCTTGATGGCCTTGGCACCGAGGTTGCGCCGCAGCACCGCGCGACGACCGGCGCGCAGGGCGGGCTTGTAGAGGTAGAACTCGTCCGGGTTCACGGCGCCTTGCACCACGGTCTCGCCGAGCCCCCAAGAGGCCGTGATGAACACGGCGTCGCGGAAGCCGGAGTCGGTGTCGAGCGTGAACATCACGCCGCTCGCGCCGAGATCGGAGCGCACCATGCGTTGGATGCCGGCGGACAACGCCACTTGGGAGTGGTCGTAGCCTTGGTGGACGCGGTAGGCGATCGCGCGGTCGTTGAAGAGCGAGGCGAAGACCTTCTTCATCGCCTCGATCACCGCGGGCCCGCCCTGGACGTTCAGGAAGGTCTCTTGCTGACCGGCGAACGAGGCGTCCGGTAGGTCTTCGGCGGTCGCCGAGGAACGGACCGCGACCGCGACATCGGCGCCCAAGCCGCCGTAGCACTCGAGCACCGCCTGTTCGAGGCCCGGCGGGAGCGGGGCGTCCATGATCCACCCGCGGATGCGTGCGCCGGTCTCCGTGAGGCGGGCGATGTCGTCGATGTCGAGCGTGGCGAGTTCGTCGCGGATGCGCAGGTCGAGGCCGTCGCGCGCGAGCAGCGCCCGGTAGGCCGCTGCCGTGGTGGCGAAGCCGCCCGGCACCTTCACACCGAGCCGCGTCAGGGCGCCGATCAATTCACCGAGCGAGGCGTTCTTGCCGCCGACCGTCTCGACATCGCGCATGGAGACCTGCTCGAAGGGAAGGACGAGTTCGATCAAGGGCGGATCCTCAGGGTGGCTGATGCGACGGATGGCGGATGCGGAGGCCGGGGCTTGCCGTCAGCGGAAGTGGGTGGAAGACTCATCGCAGGGCGCTCGGCCCCGGCAAAGGAGAGGGAAGGTGACTACCAGGGCGGTGTTCTTCGTGTCTGACCAGACCGGCGTGACGGCAGAGACCATGGGGCACAGCCTCCTGACTCAGTTCGAGGGCCTCGACATCAGGGCCGCGACTTTGCCATTTGTCTCCAGCATTGACAAGGCGGAAGAGGCTCTTCGCAAGATCCACGCGGCGGGCGAGGAGAGCGGTCTGCGGCCGATCATCTTCGGCACGCTGGTGCAGGACGAGGTCCGTGAGGTCTTCAAGCGCAGCGATGTGCTGTTCCTCGATTTCTTCGATGCTTTCGTCGGGCCGATGGAGCGTGAACTCGGCACGCGGTCGACCCACAGCGCGGGGCGCGCCCACGGCATGGCCGACTCCGCGGCCTATGCGACGCGCATCGATGCCACGAACTACGCGCTCGCCAACGACGACGGTTCGAACCGCGACTACGGACGTGCCGATGTGGTGCTGGTGGGGGTGTCGCGCTCGGGCAAGACACCGACCTGTCTCTATCTTGCGATGCAATATGGGGTGTTCGCCGCCAACTATCCGTTGACCGACGAGGACATCGAGTCGAACCGGCTCCCCCAGGCGCTACAGGCGCACCGTCAGAAGCTCTACGGCCTGCGCATCGCACCAGGACGCCTGCAGCAGATCCGCCAGGAGCGGCGGCCGGGCAGCCGCTACGCATCGACCGCGCAGGTGCAGTTCGAGACCCGGGCGGCCGAGTCGCTGTTCCAGCGCCACGGTATCGCGAGCCTCGACACCACCGAGTGCTCCATCGAGGAGATCTCGGCGCGCATCCTCGAGGCGACCGGGATCGAGCGTCGCGTACGACCTTGAGGCTCGGGTATAGTCGGCCGATGATCGATATGCGCGAGAGGTCGCCTTGGGAGGCGCTGTCGGGACTGGCGGCGGACGATGCACGTCTGCCGGCGAGTTGGCGCGGCAGACCCCGAAGCTTTGCAGCGCTCATGGCCCTTTATGACAGCAACCACCTGCGCCTCGCGCGGTTGGCGGGCGATCTGCGCTCTCTCGCCGGTCAGCGACGATCGCGGGTGGTCGACGATTGCGATCTCGAGCTGCGCGTGCTCGAGCGCTCGCCGTACACCACGCAGCTGGAACTCACCTATGTCTTCGGCGCCGAGCACGACATGCCGAGCGCGCCGGACATGCTGCTGTGCGTCTACCACGATGCGCGGCTGGTCGAAGTCCGCGGCTGGGCGCCGCGCCACGATCATCCGGTCCTGCGTGATTGGCGAGCCGCCGCAGGCCCGGCGCTCGATGAGCGTTGGGCCCGCAACATGATGCTGAACAAATGGCTCGAGTATTGTCTCGAGCGCGGCCACCGTCTCTTCGGGGCTGACGCAGCCCCCTGACCCTCGACGCTCGCCGGCCTCAGCGCTGGTCGGCGATCGTCCGCGTCGCGCCGTTGCGCGCGGGCTTACCCGGTGCGGGTTTCGGCGGGGCGATCGCCGAGCTGCCCTTCTCGAGCATGTCGACCATCACCTGCGCGGATTGATCGAGCTGCACATCGGGGAACTTGGCGCCATCGATGTCGCTGTAGGCTGCGAGGGGCGGCTCGGCGCGTGATGCGCGACGCGCGTTCTCGCGTGCCAGACGATCGGTCTCGAGGCGGGTGCGTTCCGCGCGGCGTTCTTCAAGATTCAGCGAGACCGTCTTCAGGCTGCGTTGCTGGTCGAGGACGTCGATGTCCTCCACCAGCCAGCGATAGTCGGCATCGCGCTCTTGGCGTGCGCGCTCTTCGTTGGCGAGCTGGGCCACCGACGGCGGGCGGGGCTCGAGGCCCTTGAAGGGCGCTGCGGCGATGCGATCCCAGGGCAGCGCGTCGGGCAGGGCGCTCTCCCCGATATCCTCCAGACTGATCGGTGAGGCGAGGGCGACATCGGGCTCGACGCCGCGGTGCTGCGTGCTCTCGCCGGTGACGCGGTAGAACTTGGCGATGGTCACGGTGAGCTGGCCGTTGACGGGCTTGCTGCTCCAGCGTTGCAGCGGGACCAGGTTCTGCACCGTGCCCTTGCCGAAGCTGCGCTGACCGACCACCACGCCGCGGCGGTAGTCCTGGATGGCGCCGGCGAAGATCTCCGAGGCCGAGGCGCTGAAGCGGTCGATGAGCACTACCAACGGACCGTCATAGACGGTGCCTTGTTCGATGTCGTCGAGGACCTCTTTCGCGCCATTGGCGAACTGGACTTGGACCACCGGCCCTTGGTCGACGAACAATCCCGTGAGCGACTGGGCTTCCGGCAGGAAGCCGCCGCCGTTGCCGCGCAGGTCGATGACGAGACCGTCGATCTTCTCGACCTTGAGCTCTTCGATGAGGCGGCGCACATCGCGGGTGGTGCTGCGATAGTCGGCATTGCCGGCGCGCTGACCGTCGTAGTCCGAGTAGAAGCCCGGGACGTTGATGACGCCGACACGGTAATCGCGATCGCCGCGCTTGATGGTCTTGAGTTCGCGCTGCGCGGCCTGGGCTTCGAGGGTCACCTTGCCGCGCACCAGGGAGATGACCGTCTCGGCGGTCCCCGGCGCTGCGCCGGCGGGCAGGATCTGCAGACGCACCGTGGTGTCGCCCTTGCCGCGGATCAGTTGCACGACATCGTCGATGCGCCAACCGACGACATCGGTGAAGCTGCCCTCGGTGCCTTGTCCGACCGCGGTGATCCGGTCGCTCGCCTTGAGCTTGCCGTCGGCGGCCGCGGGGCCGCCTTCGATCAGGTTCATGATCGTCACGTGGTCGTCGATGAGCTGCAACGAGGCGCCGATGCCTTCGTAGTTGAGGCTCATCTGGATCTTGTACTCCTCGCTGTTGCGCGGCGAGAAGTAGTTGGAGTGCGGGTCGAAGGCCCGGGCGTAGGCGTTGAGGTAGGTCTCGAACACCTCTTCGGGCTTGATCTGGTCGACCCGCTTGAGCACGCGCTCGTAGCGCGTGCGCAGCGTGTCACGCGCTTCCGTCCAGGTCTTGCCGGCGAGCAAAAGCGAGAGCGCATCGTTCTTGACGCGCTGGCGCCAGATCTCGTCGAGCTCGGCGGTCGTGGTCGGCCAAGCGGCGCCTTCGCGGTCGAAGGCGTAGCTCTCGCGCAGGGTGAAGTCGGGCTCGGTGCCGAGCAGCGCGAGCGCATGCTGTACGCGCTCACGGTTGCGCTGTTGGTAGCGTGCGAACATCGCGTAGGCGGGTTCGATGTCGCCGGTGCGGATCATGTCGTCGAAGCGCATGCGCAGCGGCGCGAACTCTTCGACGTCGCTCGCGAGGAAGTAGGCCCGCTGCCCATCCATGCTCTCGAGGAATTTGTCCATGACCCGGGGCGAGAGGGCATCGTCGATGCGGATGCGGCTGTAGTGCGCGTCCTGCAGCAGCGCCCCGACCTGGCGCGCGATCATCCGCTCGCGATCGCCCGGCGCGATCGCCCCGGGCGGCAGCGGCGAGGTGCTGGCGGTCAGGCGGGCGGATCCCCCGGCGATCGTGACGAACGCGACGAGGGCGACGGCGCTGACGAGCAGGGCGGGACGGGTCGAATCGGTCATGCGGTTCTTCATTCGGGTAGACTCGGTACAGACTAGTGGGATGAGGGGGCGCCTACAAGTGCCGCCCCCGTCTCATGACTCCTTACAGGGGCGCCAGAACAGATGCATCCGCTTGCCATGCTGCTCGGTATCGTGATGGGCTCCGCAGTGTCGATCACCGTGGCGCTCGTGCTCACGCTCGTCGTGTTCCTGTTCCTGCCCGAGTACGCCGACCGCATCGGCGAGGAATTCCCGCCCTTGCTCAGTGCCTTGGCAGGGTCCGCGTTCATGGCCGCGCTCGGTGGGGCGGCCTTCGTCGGCGAGTTGCGCGCTGCCCGTTGGCGGCGCCCCGTCCAAGGGTTGCTGTTCGCGCTCATCGCTGTGTTCATCTGGTGGTATTGGCCTGATGGGAAATGACCATGAAATATTCTGACCGTCTGTGGGCCCTCTGGGTTCCGGCGTTGTTGGTCGGATGCGCCGCAGCGCCGACTGCCGCGCCACCCGTCGCGATCTCGGCCACCGAGTATCAGCGGCACATCGTCACGCTCGCGAGCGACGAGTTCGAGGGCCGTAAGCCCGGTACGGCCGGGGAGCGCAAGACCGTCGATTACCTGGTCGCCGAGTTCAAGAAGCTCGGCCTGAAGCCCGGCAACCGCGGGGCGTGGACACAAGAGGTCCCGATCGTCGAGATCACGGCCGGCTCCGACGCGGAACTGCGCCTCGGCGAGGCGTCGCTCGCCTACGGCAAGGACATGGTCATCTGGACCAAGCGGGTGGCGACGGAGGTCTCGCTGACGGAGAGCCCCTTGGTGTTCGTGGGGCACGGTGTGGTCGCGCCCGAGGCGGGCTGGAACGATTACGCCGGCGTCGACATGCGCGGCAAGACCGCGGTGATCCTCATCAACGACCCAGGCTTCGCGACCGGCGACGAGAAACTCTTCCGCGGCCGCGCCATGACCTACTACGGGCGCTGGACCTACAAGTTCGAGGAGGCTGCTCGTCAGGGGGCCGCCGCGGCGATCATCATCCACGACAACGAGCCTGCCGCGTATCCCTGGGACACCGTGCAGAACAGTTGGATGGGGCCGCAACTCGACACCGCCTCACCGGACGGCAACGCCGGGCGCATCGCCATCGAGGGTTGGGTCACCCGCGCCGCGGGCGAGGCGCTGCTGCAGGCGAACGGGCTGAACTACACGGATCTCGTGCAGGCGGCGAGCCGGCCGGGCTTCAAGCCCATCGAACTGCGCCAACACGCGGGTGGCCGCTTGCGCAATGCGATCCGGCGTGCGTCCTCATCCAATGTGTTGGCGATGATCCCGGGCAGCAAGCGCCCCAAGGAGGTCGTCGTCTACATGGCGCATTGGGACCACCTCGGACGCTCCCTGGGCCGCAGCGGCGACAACATCTTCAACGGCGCGCTCGACAATGCGAGCGGTACGGCGGGGTTGTTGGCGATCGCGAAAGCCTTCGCAGAGTCACCGCGTCGGCCGGAACGCTCGGTGGTGTTCCTCGGGCTCACCCTCGAGGAGAGCGGGCTGCTTGGATCGGCCTATTACGCCGCCAACCCGGTGTTCCCGCTGCGCCAGACGGTTGCTGCCCTCAACATGGACGCGTTGTCCTGGGGTGGGCCGACGCGCGATGTGTCGGTGATCGGCCTCGGAGCCTCCGAGCTCGAGGAGTATCTGGCCGCGGCCGCCAAGACCCAGGACCGCGTCCTGCGCGAGGAGCCGACGCCGGAGAAGGGGTTCTTCTACCGATCGGATCATTTCAACTTCGCCAAGGTCGGCGTCCCGGCGCTCTACTTCAAGATGGGCGTCGAGGACCGCGAGAACGGCGTGGAGTGGGCGCGGGCCAAGCAGGCCGAGTTCACGCTGCGCGATTATCACAAGCCCTCGGATGAGTGGCGGCCGGGGACCGATCTGCGTGGCAGCCTCGAGGACCTCGAGCTGCTCTACGCGGTGGGTGCCCGCCTCGCGCGCGAGAAGCGGTTCCCGCAGTGGTACCCGACGAGCGAGTTCCGCGCGGCGCGCGATAGGACGTTCGCGGCGCCCTGAGCGGGGCGGGCCTGACCGCCCGGGCTCCGCTCGCCGGTCAGCGCAACCTGCGCGACAGCGCGACGGCGCCTTGCAGCAGGGCGACCAGCGCGCAGGGGGCGAGGGCGACGATCCACGCCGAGCGTGCGCCGCGGGCCATCTCGCCGAAGAAATCGGCCCACAGCGAGAACAGGCCGCCGTTGGCATAGGGGCCGAACAAGGCGCGGCCGGTGAGCCAGATGAGCGGGGGTACGACGAACAGGCCGACGAGGATCGCGGCGGCATAGAGCTTCACGCGGCCAGGCAGGCCGCGGGTGGGGGCAGCATCGGTGTTCGTGTCGGGCATCGGTGCATAATAAGCCATGGAAGACATCCGGGCAGCAGTGGTCGGCGCGGGATACCTCGGCCGGTTCCACGCGCAGAAATATGCATCCGAGGCAGGTTGTCGCTTGGTCGCCGTGGCAGATCCCCGGCCCGAAGCGCGCGATGCCTTGGCCCGCGAACTCGGCACCACGGCGGTCGCCGACCATCGGGAGCTCCTCGGCAAGGTGGACGCGGTCAGCGTGGTCACGACCACCCCGGCACACTTCGCCATCGCGCGGGATTTCCTCGAGGCGGGCGCGCATGTGCTGGTCGAGAAGCCCATCACCGAGACCGTCGAGCAGGCGCGTGAGCTGATCGCGGTCGCGGCGCGCTGCGGGCGGATCCTGCAGGTCGGGCATCTCGAGCGCTTCAACCCGGCGATCGTCGCCGCCGAGTCCGAACTCGCCGGTGCACGCTTCATCGAGTGCCAGCGCCTCGCGCCGTTCAAAGAGCGCGGCACCGATGTCAACGTGGTGCTCGATCTCATGATCCACGACATCGACATCGTACAGAGCATCGTCGGTCGCCCCATCGAGTCGATCGACGCGGTCGGCACGCCGGTGTTCTCGGGCGCGGTGGACATCGCCAACGCCCGCCTGCGGTTCGAGGGCGGCTGTGTCGCCAACGTCACCGCGAGCCGCGTCAGCCTGAAGATGGAGCGCAAGCTGCGCGTGTTCCGCGACGACGCTTATCTGTCCATCGACCTGCAGCAGCGCATCCTGACGGTGATCCGTAAGCAGGCAACTCCGCCTGCGCCCGGTGGACTGCCGGTCGCGATCGACGAGCGCAGCTTCGAGCAGGGCGACGCGCTGCGCGCCGAGATCCGATCGTTCCTCGATTGCATCGCCACGGGCCGTGCGCCGGTGGTGAGCGGCGAGGACGGCCTGCGCGCGCTCGAGACCGCGATCCGCATCACCCGCCTGCTGCAGGGAGACCGACCATGAGCGCCGCATCGTCGACGCCGGTTCATCTTGGACGACGGCCGCGCGAGGTGACCGTCGCCGCGACGCAGTTCGCCTGCGGCTGGGATGCAGCCGCCAACATCGCCGCCGCCGAACGCCTGGTGCGCGAGGCGGCCGCGCGGGGCGCACAGGTGGTGCTGGTACAGGAACTCTTCGAGACCCCGTATTTCTGTGTGGAGCAGGACGCGCGGCACACGGCGCTCGCGACCCCCGTCGAGACGAACCCGGCGCTGCAGCGTTTCCGTGATCTCGCGCGCGAGCTCGGCGTGGTGCTGCCGGTCAGTTTCTACGAGCGTGCGGGCCACGCGTACTTCAACAGCGTCGCGATGGTGGACGCCGACGGTGCGGTGCTCGGCCTCTATCGGAAGGCGCACATCCCGAACGGCCCCGGCTATCAGGAGAAGCACTACTTCAGCCCGGGCGACACGGGTTTCCGGGTTTGGGATACGCGCTTCGGCCGCATCGGTGTGGGCATCTGTTGGGACCAATGGTTCCCGGAGTGCGCGCGTGCGATGGCGCTGATGGGCGCAGAGATCTTGCTCTATCCGACGGCGATCGGCAGCGAGCCGCCCCCGGCGCCGCCCGTCGATTCCCGCGGTCACTGGCAACGCGTGCAGCAAGGTCACGCCGCGGCGAACATGATGCCCTTGGTCGCCTCGAACCGTTGGGGGCTCGAGCGCTCGTTGCAGGACCCGGACGGTCTCTTCATCCGCTTCTACGGTTCGTCGTTCATCGCCGATGCCACCGGTGCCAAGGTGGCCGAGGCCGGCGACGAGGGCGATGCCGTGCTCACGGCGACCTTCGATCTCGATGCGCTCGCGCTGCAGCGCGCGAGTTGGGGGCTGTTCCGTGACCGCCGTCCCGAGCTCTACGGTGCGCTCGTCGGCTACGACGGCAGCGCACCGACCCGGTGAGCGGCCCGGTCCCCGTCTGGGTCGTCACCGGCCCGCTCGGTTGCGGCAAGACGACGATCCTCGCGCATCTGATGGCCGACAAGCCGCCCGACGAGCGGTGGGTCGTGCTGCTCAATGAATTCACCGATGCCGGCATCGACGCCCTGACGGTCGCCGCTGCGGCGCAGGGCGCCTACGATGTGCGGTTGGTGCCGGGCGGATGTCTCTGCTGCGCGGGTGAGGCGGATTTCCGTCGCACGCTGCAGGAACTGCTCGCGCCCGAGGGCAACCCACCGGCGCGGATCCTCGTGGAACCTTCAGGTATCGGTCACCCCGCAGGTATCGTCGAGGAGTTGCTCGCGCACCAAGCCGCCGGCCGCCTCGTGCTCGAAGGCGTGCTCGGTTTGGTGGATGCTGCGGCGCTGCCGCCGGAGTCCCCGTCATCGCCGACGACCTCGCTCGATGAGCGCTCGGAACTCGCGCGGGCGAGCGCGGAGATCGCCGATGTGTTGGCGCTCGCGAAGGCGGATCTGGCGACCTCGGCGCAGCGCAGCGCGTTCGAACAGTACAGCGCCTCGCTGTTCCCGACCAAACGCGCGGCAGGGTTCGTCGACCACGGGCGTCTGTCGCCGACTGTGCTCGCCGCGCTCGTCGGCGAGTCTTCGATCATCGGCGAGTCGGCGCCCGCACTCGGGTCGACGCGGCCGCTTGCGCACGGCCTCGAGCGCGCCCGGTTGCCGACGGCCGTCGTCGTGACGCCGGTCGGGCCTCCCTCGATGCGCGGCGAGCGCCGTGATGTCCAGCATCTCGGGCGGGCCGGGGCGCGTTGGCGTTTCCCGGTCGAGGTCGCGTTCAGCGAGGCACGCGTCATGGCACTGCTCGGCGCGCTGCCCGGCGGGCTGCCGGGCATCGGTCGACCGGAGCGTGTGAAGGCCGTGTTGCGGGTCGGCGAGGATGAATGGGTGCTGGCGCAACGCGCCGGCGAGGCTGTGACGCTCGCGCCGACCGCTTGGCGCCGCGACAACCGGATCGAGGTTCAGTTGGCGCCCGGCGAGCCTTGGCATCCGCAGGCCTGGGACGATCTTTGGTTGAGGGCATGTCGCCGCTAGGCGCGCCGCTGGGCTCACCAGCCGCTCGCGCGCGGCTCGCCTCGTTGTTCGCGGCTGCGATCGCCGCGGTCGATCCGCGTCGGGTGTTGCCCCGATACGCGCGGCTCGAGCCCGATCGGTTCGTGTTCGAGCGGCACCGTGTTCCGGGCGATGGATCCGCGTCGTTGTCGATGCCGGATCGACGCGCCGGGGGGCGCTTGCGCGTGCTCGCGATCGGCAAGGCGGCGGTCAGTTCCGTCGCAGGGCTGCGGGCGGTGCCGGGGATGGACGCGGCGCTCGATGAGGGGCTGATCGTCACACCGGATCTGCCGCAGCCCGACGAATGGCCCGCGGCCTGGCGGTGTCTGGCGGGCGATCATCCTTGGCCCGGCGAGCGCAGCCTCTCGGCTGGGCGCGCGGTGATGCAGTTCGCCGCTGCGGCACGACCCGCCGATCGGCATCTCGTGCTGCTCTCGGGCGGCGCGTCGGCGCTCTGCGCGGCGCCCGCCGGCGATCTCACCTTGGCAGACAAAGATTTTGCGCTGCGGCGCCTGATGCGAAGTGGTGCATCGATCGCGGAGCTGAATGTGGTGCGCAAGCATCTCTCCGCGCTCAAGGGCGGCCGGCTCGCCGTCGCACTGGCACGCGCCGCAGAGCCGCCCATGCCGAAAGGCGCGGGTTGGCCGACCTTGCTGACGCTCGCGCTCTCCGATGTGGCGGGCGACGATCCGACCGTCATCGGTTCCGGGCCGACCGTGGCGGATCCGAGCACCTATCGACAGGCCTGCGACATCCTGCAGCGATATGGCCTCTACGAGGGCCTGTCCGATGCGCTGCGAAGACACCTCGAAGAGGGCACGGCGGGGCGCCTCGACGAGACGCCGAAATCG
>DBCG01000027.1:0-5520 GCA_002292945.1 Proteobacteria bacterium UBA964
GATTTCCCGCACCTGATGCTGCGCGCCAAGGCCGTGAAGGCCAAGAAGGGCGAAGTCCGGCTGCGCGACAAGGTCCTCGCGTCCACCGATGTGGTCGGCTCGATCGCCGGCATCCCGGTCGTTGCGCAGGCCGTCAATGCCATCAACAAGACCGAGACCGGCCGCAAACTGCTCGATGCCACGCTCGGCGTCGCGGTCGATGCGCCGGTGCCCGACTACCACTCCAACAGCGCACGCAAGCAGCTCGCCGGCCGCGAGCTCGCGGCGCCCGCGACGCCGACCGCTGAGACCCGCGGCAAGGTGGTGCTCTTCACCACCTGCTACGGCAACCGCAACGAGCCCGACCTCAACATCGACCTGGTCGAGGTGTTCGAGCACAACGGCATCCCGGTGAAAATCGTCTCGCAGGAGAAGTGCTGCGGTATGCCGAAGCTCGAGCTCGGCGACCTTGAGGCCGTCGCGCGCCACAAAGAGACCAACATCCCGGCGCTCAAGCAGGCGATCGACGAGGGTTACGACATCGTCGCCCCGATCCCGTCCTGCGTGCTGATGTTCAAGCAGGAGCTGCCGCTGATGTTCCCCGAGGACGCCGCGGTGCAGGCTGTGAAAGCCCGCATCTTCGACCCCTTCGAATACCTCATGCTGCGCCACAAGGCAGGGCTGCTGCGTACCGACTTCGAGGGTGGCACCCTCGGCAAGGTCAGCTATCACGTGCCTTGCCACCTGCGCGTGCAGAACATCGGGCTCAAGACCCGCGATGTGCTGCAGCTCGTCCCGGACACCACGATCGATGTCATCGAGCGATGCTCGGGCCACAACGGCACCTATGCCGTCAAGAAGGAGTTCCGCGCCGCGTCGGTGAAGATCGGCAAGCCGGTCATGAACCGTGTCGCCAAGGCGGCCCCCGACCACTACACCTCCGACTGCCCCATGGCCGGTCACCAGATCGAGACCGGTCTGCCCGAGCCGAAGGAACCGACCCACCCCTTGAAACTGCTCCGACAGGCTTACGGAATCTGAACATGCAGAAGCTCACCCCCGACGATCTGATGACGCTCGAGCGCTATGCCCGCGAGCGCAAGGAGTTCCGCACGCGTGTCATGGCCCACAAGAAGACTCGCAAGCTCGGGGTAGGCCCGAACACCTCGTGGCTGTTCGAGGACCGTCTCACCATCCACTACCAGGTGCAGGAGATCCTGCGCACCGAGAAGATCTTCGAACCCGAGGGCATCGTCGAGGAACTCGAAGCCTACAACCCGCTGATCCCGGACGGCCGCAACTGGAAGGTCACGCTGCTGATCGAGTACCCGGATCCGGCCACGCGTCCCGCAGCGCTCGCGCGCCTCAAGGGCATCGAGGATCGCTGCTGGGTGCAGGTCGCCGACTTCTCGCGGGTGTTCGCCATCGCCGATGAAGACCTGGAGCGCGAGAACGAGGAGAAGACCTCCTCCGTCCACTTCCTGCGTTTCGAACTGACCGATGCCATGGTCGCCGCATTGCGCGGTGGGGCGAAGCTCTCGGCGGGCATCGACCATGCGAACTACGCGCACTCGGAGGATTCCCTGCCGACCGTGCTGCGCGAGGCGCTGCTCGCCGATCTTGCCTGACGGACGGCGCGCGGGAGCCGCGCGCGTTACAATGTGAAGATGGCGAAAGACTACGATGCCTCGGCGATCGAGGTGCTCTCCGGTCTCGATCCGGTGCGGCGCCGGCCGGGGATGTACACCGATACCTCGCGGCCCAACCACCTCGCACACGAAGTCATCGACAACAGCGTCGATGAGGCGTTGGGGGGTCACGCCGGTCGTATCGACGTCACCTTGTTCCGCGACGGCTCGATCGAGGTCGCCGACGATGGGCGCGGCATGCCCGTCGACATCCACCCTAAAGAGAAGGTGAGCGGCGTCGAGTTGATCCTCACGCGGCTGCATGCCGGCGGCAAGTTCGATGGTGCGAGCTACGGATTCTCGGGCGGCCTTCATGGCGTCGGCGTGTCGGTCGTGAACGCGCTCTCGAGCCGCCTCGATTGCCGGGTGCGGCGCGGCGGCAAGGAGCACGCCATCGGCTTCCAGTCCGGCAAGCTCGTCTCGCCGCTCGCCGTCATCGGCAGCGTCGCCCCGCGCACCACCGGCACCACCGTGCGTTTCTGGCCGGACGCCAAGTTCTTCGACACCGACAAGTTCTCCGTGCCTCAGCTGCGCCATACCCTGAAGGCCAAGGCCGTGCTCTGTCCCGGGCTGCGCATCACCTTCTCGCAGGAGTCCACCGGCGAGAAGGACGAGTGGTTCTTCGCGGGCGATCTCGGGGCGTATCTCGCCGAGGAGCTCGGCACCGCCCAGCGCATCCCCGCCGAACCCCTCACCGGTAAGCGCGAGCAGGACAGCGATTCGGTCGAGTTCGCGCTCTGCTGGGCGCCCGGCATCGAGAACGCGATCGCCGAGAGCTATGTGAACCTGATCCCGACGCCCGACGGCGGCACGCATGTCAACGGTCTGCGCAGCGGCACCGCGGCGGCGGTGCGCGAATTCTGCGAGTTCCGCAACCTGTTGCCACGCGGCGTGAAGCTCTCGCCCGAAGATGTCTGGGACGGCGCACGGTTCGTGCTGTCGGTGAAGATCCGCGAGCCGCAGTTCGCCGGCCAGACCAAGGAGCGGCTCGCCTCCCGTGATGCAGCGCAGCTCGTCGAGGGCTACGCCAAGGACGCGATCGGTCTCTGGCTCGCGCAGCATCCGGATGCCGGCGAGCGCATCGCGCAGCTCGCCATCCAGAACGCCCAAGACCGCATGAAGGCCGCGCAGAAGGTCCAGCGCAAGCGCATCTCCGGCGGCCCGGCCTTGCCCGGCAAGCTCGCCGATTGCGCGGGCGACGATCCGTCGCGTTCGGAGCTGTTCCTCGTCGAAGGTGATTCGGCGGGCGGCTCCGCCAAGCAGGCGCGAGACAAGGAGTTCCAAGCCATCATGCCGCTGCGCGGCAAGATCCTGAACACTTGGGAGCTCGAGCCCGGCGAGATCGGTTCCTCGCAGGAAGTGCACGACATCAGCATCGCCATCGGCGTCGATCCCGGCGCGGCCGATGTGCGCGGACTGCGCTACCACAAGGTCTGCATCCTCGCCGACGCGGATTCCGACGGTCAGCACATCGCGACCTTGCTGTGCGCCCTGTTCCTGCGGCATTTCCGTCCGTTGGTCGCGCAGGGGCATGTGTTCGTCGCTATGCCGCCGCTCTATCGCATCGACGCCGGAAAGCAGGTGTTCTACGCCCTCGACGACGCCGAGCGCGATGTCTTCCTGCATAAGATCGAAACGGAGAAAGTGCGCGCCAAGCCGCAGGTCACGCGCTTCAAGGGTCTTGGCGAGATGAACCCCTCGCAGCTGCGCGAGACCACCATGGATCCGCGCACCCGACGGCTGGTGCAGTTGACGCTGGACGCCGCCGATCAGGCGGACAGCCTGATGGACATGCTTCTCGCCAAGAAACGCGCCGCTGATCGGCGCGAGTGGCTCGAAGAGAAAGGCAACCTCGCGCAGGTGATCGTCTGATGAGCGGACAGGGACCGGCTTTCGAAGGCATCGAGCGGCAGCCGCTGCGCAACTTCACCGAGAAGGCGTACCTCGAGTACTCGATGTACGTGATCCTCGACCGCGCGCTGCCGGCGATCGGCGACGGCCTCAAGCCGGTGCAACGGCGCATCATCTACGCCATGAGCGAGCTCGGCTTGTCGGCCGTCTCCAAGCACAAGAAATCCGCCCGTACCGTCGGCGATGTGATCGGCAAGTTCCATCCGCACGGCGACTCGGCCTGCTACGAGGCCATGGTGCTGATGGCGCAGCCCTTCGCCTACCGTTACCCGGTCGTGGACGGTCAGGGCAACTGGGGTTCGCAGGACGATCCCAAGTCCTTCGCGGCGATGCGCTACACCGAGTCCAAGCTCACGCGCTACGCCGAGGTGCTGCTGCGCGAGTTGGGCGAGGGGACCGTCGATTGGCAACCGAACTTCGACGGCACGCTCGAGGAACCCGCGGTGCTGCCTGCGCGTCTGCCGAACGTGCTGCTCAACGGCACGACCGGCATCGCGGTCGGTATGGCGACCGACATCCCGCCGCACAACCTGCGCGAAGTCGCAGCGGCCTGCATCCACCTGCTCGACGAACCGGAGGCCTCCTCGCGGGCGCTCATGAAGTTCGTGAAGGGGCCGGATCTACCCACCGGGGCCGAGATCATCACGCCGCGCTCCGAGATCGCGGCGATCTACGACAAGGGCACCGGCAGTTTCCGCGCCCGGGCCACCTACCGCATCGAGGACGATTGCATCGTCATCGGGACGCTGCCGTGGCAGGCCTCCGGCTCCAAGGTCCTCGAGCAGATCGCCGAGCAGATGCGCGCCAAGAAACTGCCGATGGTCGAAGACCTGCGCGATGAGTCCGACCACGAGGACCCGACCCGACTCGTCATCGTCCCCAAAGGCCGCAAGGTCGATGTCGAGCAGCTGATGGCGCACCTGTTCGCCACCACCGATCTCGAGCGTAACTACCGCGTCAACCTCAATGTGATCGGCCTTGATGGTCGGCCGCGGGTCATGGGGCTGCGCGACATCCTCACGCAGTGGCTGCAGTTCCGCATCGCCACGGTACGGCGCCGCCTCGAGTGGCGGCTCGACAAGGTCGAGCGTCGGCTGCACATCCTCGACGGCCTGCTCGCGGCCTTCCTCAACCTCGACGAGGTGATCCGCATCATCCGTCGTGAGGATGAGCCGCAGCCGGTGCTGATGAAGCGTTTCTCGCTGAGCGAGATCCAGGCGGATGCCATCCTCGAGACCAAGCTGCGCCACCTCGCCAAGCTCGAAGAGATGAAGATCCGGGGCGAGCAGGCAGAGCTCGCCACCGAGCGCGACCAGTTGCGGTCGGTGCTCGGCAGCGAATCGGTGTTGCGCAAACTGGTCGGCACCGAGCTGGCCGCCGATGCCGAACGATACGGCGATCCGCGCAGATCGAAGATCGTCGAGCGCGAGGCCGCCCAGGCCATCGACGAGACTTCGCTGATCGCCAACGAGCCGGTCACCGTCGTGCTCTCCTCCGGAGGTTGGGTGCGTGCGGCCAAGGGCCACGAGATCGACCCGCGATCGCTGCAATACAAGACCGGTGACGCCTTCCAGGCCGCCGCGCGCGGCCAGTCGCTGCAGCTCGCCACTTTCTTCGACTCCACCGGCCGCAGCTACAGCCTGCCGGCGCACACGCTGCCTTCGGCGCGTGGGCTGGGTGATCCGCTCGTAGGCCGGCTCAATCCGCCGGACGGGGCGAAGTTCACCGGCATGATGATGGGCGAGCCGGCGAGCCGCTGGTTGCTCGCCTCCGACGCCGCCTATGGTTTCGTCGCGCGCCTCGAAGACCTGATCACCGACCGCAAGGCCGGCAAGACCGTGCTCAACGTCCCGGAGGGCGCATTGGCGTTGCCGCCGGTGCCGGTCACCGATCCGAAGGGGTTGCTGTGCATCGCGGTCGTCGACGGCGACGGCGAGAACGG
>DBCG01000027.1:5605-16811 GCA_002292945.1 Proteobacteria bacterium UBA964
CCCGCTGCGCTCGCCAAGGAGCGTGCCGAGGTGGTGGCCGGTCTCGCCGTGGTGCCGCCCGGCGGCAAGCTGCTGGTCTGGAACGGCGAACGCAGCCGTGAGTACTCGGCAGCCGAGATCAAAGAATTCGTGGGCGCGCGCGCCCAGCGCGGCGCCGTGCTCACCCGGGGTTGGCGTGCCGTGACGCGGCTCGAGGTCAGTTGAAGACGACGGTCTTGTTGTCGTTGAGCACCACGCGGTGCTCGAGATGCCAGGTGACCGCGCGCGACAACACCGCGCTCTCGATGCCTCGGCCGATCGCCTCGAGCGCCGCGGGAGAATGCGCGTGCGTCACGCGCTCGACCGACTGCTCGATGATCGGGCCTTCGTCGAGGTCGTCGGTCACGTAGTGCGCCGTGGCGCCGATGATCTTCACGCCGCGCGCATGCGCCTGCGCATAGGGCTTGGCGCCCTTGAAGCTCGGCAAGAAGGAGTGGTGGATGTTGATGCAGCGGCCGGCGATGCGGGCGCTGAAGGCCGGTGTCAGGATCTGCATGTAGCGCGCGAGCACCAACAGATCGGCACCGCTGTCCTGCATCAGCTGCAGGATCTGCCCTTCCTGCACGACCCGGTTGGCCGAGTTCACCGGCATGAAGTGGTAGGGCAGGCGGTTGAATTCGGCGAACTCGCGCATGTCCTCGTGGTTCGAGACGACGCCCACGATGTCCGCCGGCAGCTGGCCACCACGCCAGCGGTGTACCAGGTCGTAGAGGCAGTGGCCGAACTTCGACACCGCCACCAGCACTTTCGGGCGATGGCCGAGGTCGTGCAGTTCCCACTTCATGTCGAAGCGCGCTGCGACCGGTCGGAACGCCGCCCTCAAGGCCTCGAGACCAGGGAATCTCGGGCCGGCGGCGCCGAACACCACCCGCATGTAGAACATCTGCGTTTCAGGATCATTGAACTGCGCCGATTCGACGATCGAGCCATCGTGGTCGGCGAGGCAGGTGGCGACAGCGGCGACGATGCCCTTGGAATCCGGGCAGCGCAGGACGAGGACGAGGGGGGTGTTCATGGCGCGATTATAGGGCGCGCCGGCCGTATCCGGCAAAACGCCGAGTCATGTTCAGGCGGTGTCCAAGCCCGCCGCCAGCACCACTTTGGCCTCCTCGCCCGGCACCTCGCGCACGAGGCGCGGCACCAAGTAGCCGGGCAGCGCGCGCGCGAGCGCATCGACGATCGCGCGGCCGCGCGCCTCGTCCACATCGAAGTGCGCGGTGCCGTTCACCGCATCCGTGAGATGCAGGTAATAGGGCAGCACACCGAGCGCATGCAGCCGCTTGGAGAGCGCGACGAGCGTCGCGGCATCGTCGTTGACGCCGCGCAGCAGCACGCTCTGGTTGAGCAGCAGCGCGCCGGTGTCGCGCAGCCGGGCGATGGCTTCGACGGCGTCGCCCTCGAGCTCCTGCGCATGGTTCACATGTAGCACCACGGTCACGCGCCACGGCAGGCCCTTGATCCACTCGACGAGGCCGTCGTCGACGCGCGAGGGCAGCACGATGGCGTTGCGGGTGTGCAGACGGAGCGATCGCAGGTGCGGGATGTCCGCGAGCTCGCGGCCGAGCGTCTGCAGGCGCGCGTTGCCGAGCGACAGCGGGTCGCCGCCGCTCAGGATCAGCTCCTCGATCGACGGGTCCGCGGCGAGGGCGGCGATGGCGTCGTGCCAACGGCCGGTTTCGCTCTGCTGGTCCTCGTACGGGAACTCCCGACGGAAGCAATAACGACAGTGCATCGCGCAGGCGCCGGTGGCCACGAGCAGCGCACGGCCACGGTATTTGTGGAGCAGACCCGGTGCCCGGCGTGCGTCGGCTTCCTGCAGCGGGTCGCTGCTGCGTCCGGCCGTGGGCTCAAGTTCCTCGGCCACCGGCAGCACCTGACGCAGCAAGGGATCGGCCGGATCGCCGCGACGCATACGCGCCACGAAGCTGCGCGGCACCCGCATCGGGAACGCCCGCGCCGCCTCGCGCGCGGGCCCGACCCACGACTCGGGCAGGCCGAGCAGCGACGCGAGTTCTACGGGGTCGGTCACGGCTGCCGCGAAATCGGCCTGCCAAGAGGCACCCGGCCGCGGGGGGGATGCGGCGGTCGGCTGGCGGGTGAGGGGGGTTGCGGCTATCATGAGCGCCCTTTTCGGGCCCGGCATTCTGGGTCACAGCGCACGAGAATCCAAGCCATGGGCAGCTACAACACCAGCGAATTCAAGTCCGGCCTCAAAATCCTCCTCGATGGCGTCCCCTTCGTCATCGTCGAGAACGAGATGGTCAAACCCGGCAAAGGGCAGGCGTTCAACCGCGTGCGCGTGCGCAACCTCAAGACCGGTCGCACCGTCGAGAAGACCTGGAAGTCGGGCGATTCGGTCGAGGCCGCCGACGTCATGGACGTCGACATGCAGTACCTCTACCAGGACGGCGACTTCTTCCACTTCATGGTGCCCGACAACTTCGAGCAGCACACCGCGAGCAAAGAAGCGGTCGGCGATGGCGCGCAGTGGCTGAAGGACGGCGTCACCTGCATCGTCACGCTCTGGAATGGCGTGCCGCTCGTCGTGACGCCGCCGCCGCACATCGAAGCGCTCATCGTCGAGACCGACCCCGGCGTGCGCGGCGACACCGCGACCGGTGGTCAAAAGCCCGCGAAGCTCGAGACGGGTGCGGTCGTGCGCGTGCCGCTCTTCATCAATCAGGGTGAAGTCATCAAGGTCGACACCCGCAGCGGCGAGTACATCTCTCGCGCGAAGCAGTAAGTCCGCGACGCGTCAGCCCATCCGGCTGTCTGATCAGCCGAGCGACGCCACCAGCGTCGCCGCGATCTTCTCGAGCCCGGCCTGATCGGTCGCATCGAAGCGACCGAGGACCGGACTGTCGAGGTCCAGCACGCCGATCAGTCCGCCGTCCGCCGCGCGGATCAACGGCACCACGATCTCCGATCGCGAAGCCGCATCGCAGGCGATATGGCCAGGGAAGGCGTGCACGTCCGGCACGAGCTGCGTGCGGCGTTCGGCCGCAGCCGTGCCGCAGACCCCGCGTCCGAGCGCGATACGCACACAGGCGGGCTTGCCCTGGAAGGGGCCGAGCACGAGTCCCCCCGAGTCACCGTCCGCGCCGCCCTGCGATGCCGGGTGCAGCAGGTAGAACCCCGCCCAGTTGAGCTGCGGCAGCGCGGCATAGAGCAGCGCTGAAGTGTTGGCGAGGTTCGCGATCGTGTCGCGCTCGCCCGCGAGCAACGCGCCAAGCTGCGCGTCGAGCTCGCGATAGCCTGCCGCTTTATCGGTGAAATCCGGGGCCGGGAAATGACTGCTCATGCGTGCTCCGAAGGGAAGGCGATGATCTCGTCGATGTGGGTGGCGCCGGTGGCGACCATCACGCAGCGGTCGAAGCCGACCGCGACACCTGAACAGGGCGGCAGCCCCGCCGCGAGCGCGGCCAGAAGCCGAGGGTCGGGCGCCCGCTCTGGCAGGCCCGTCGCGCGGCGCGCGAGGTTGTCGGCAGCGAAGCGTGCCGCCTGTTCGGAGGCATCGCCCAACTCCTCGAAGCCATTGGCGAGTTCGATGCCGTCCGCATAGACCTCGAAACGCAGCGCCACAGATGCGTCGTCCGGGTCGAGACGCGCGAGCGCCGCCTGAGACGCTGGGTAATGGGTCAGCGCGAGCCACTGACCATGGCCGAGCGCGGGACCGAGGCGCGCGCCCACCAGGAAATCGAGCAGCTCGTCGCGCAGTGTCGTGTCGTCTGCGCGCGGCGTCGTCGGTGCCGTCACGAGCCCTGCCGCCTGCGCCAGCGACGCGAGCGCTGGCAGCGGCGTCGTGAACGGGTCGAGGCCGAAATGCTCGCGGAACGCGTCACGGTAGCGGCGGCGGATCAAGGGCCGCGGTGCTCTGCCAGTCTGAGTCATCCAAAGATCGAGCAGGGCCGCGACCTCATCGACGAGCGCGTCCATGCTCCAGCCGCAGCGATACCACTCGAGCAGCGTGAACTCGGGGTTGTGCAGCCGACTGCGTTCGTCCCCGCGCGCCACCCGGCAGAGCTGCCAGATGTCGCCGCTGCCTGCGGCGAGCAGGCGCTTCATGGCGTACTCGGGCGAGGTGTGCAGGAACATCGCACGATCGCCCACGGTCGCCGGCACCGAGACGAGGTGCCGGTCGGTGACCGCAGCGTTCACCAGGACCGGTGTCTCGACCTCCAGCAGTCCACGACCTTCAAAGAAAGAACGGGTGGCGGCGACGAGCCGTGCTCGCTCGGCGAGCCGTGCACGGGTCGCGCTCGGACGCCACTCGGTCATCGGTGCCGCTTCAGTCCGCGCCGGCGGCGCTGCCTGCGCCCGACAGACGGCGACCGATCGTCTCGCCCATCCGCACCGTCTGTCCGGAGGCGAGCCCCGCACGCCACTCGATGGTGTCGGGCGGGAACAGCAGGATCACGGTCGAGCCCATGTTGAAGCGCCCGACCTCCTCGCCGCGGGCCGCCGCGAACGCAGCGCCGCCCGCGGACGGTGCGATCGGCAAGCGCTCGAGACGCCGTGACCGGCGCGGTGCGACCTCGCCGTGCCAGATGGTGTCCATGCTGCCGACATTGAGCGCGCCGATGAAGAGCAGCGCGTGATGCAGCCCCGGTGTCCCGGTGCCGCCGTCCTCGAAGAAGAGGTTCACCCGCTCGTTGCGTGCGAAGAGGTTCGCGACACCGTCTGCGGTGGTGCGGTTGACGCTGAAGAGGCGCCCCGGCACGAACCACGCATCGCGCAGCACGCCGGGCAGCGCCATGTGGATACGGTGGTAGTTGTAGGGCGCGAGATAGATCGTGGCGAAGCGCCCGCCGCGGAAACGGGCGACCCAGTCTTCGCGACCGGCGAGCAGCGCATCGAGCGTGTAGTGCCGACCCTTGGCCTGCAGCAGACGATCGTCCTCGATGTCACCGAGTTCGCTCACCGTGCCATCGACCGGGCAGGCGAGGGCGGCGGGGTCGGTGGGCAGGGGGCGTGCGCCGGGCTGCAACGCGCGCGTGAAGAACGCGTTGAAGGATGCGTAGGCGAGCGGATCGGTGCGCACGGCATCCGAGAGGTCGGGTCTGAAACCGCGCACGAAGGATCTGATGAGCAGGTCCTTGAACCAGGGCGTCTGGCTGCGTGCGGCGGCATGCACGAGCCGCGAGATGCCATGCTGAGGCAGCACATGCTGCAAGGCGACGAAAGCGCGCGCGCCGAGGCTGGGCGAGGCAGAATGGGCATCCATGGCGCGATTATCCCACAAGCCCTCGCCGAAACCGGCCAAGCCCCTGCCGACCGTCGCGGAGGCCTTGCGTAGCGGTGCCCGGCGGCTCTCGCGGGCCGGGCTTTTTTTCGGGCATGGCACCGACAACGCCCATGACGAGGCTGCGGCGCTGCTCTGGAGCGTGCTGCGGTTGCCGTGGCCGGTGACGGCGGCTGCCTACCGACGGCGTCTGCGGCCGGCGCAGCGCACCGCTTGGGAGGCCTTGCTTGAACTGCGGATCGCCACCCGCCTGCCGGCGGCCTACCTCACAGGCGAGACCTTCTTTGCGGGCCTGCCCCTGCGCACCGATCCGCGTGCGCTCGTGCCGCGCTCGCCGCTTGCGGAGTTGATCGAGCGGCAGTTCAGGCCTTGGATCGACCCCGCTCGGGTGCGGCGTGTGCTGGATCTCTGCACCGGCGGCGGCTGCATCGCGCTCGCCTGTGCGCACCACTTGCCGCTTGCACGCATCGAGGGCACCGACATCTCCCGTCCCGCGCTGGAACTCGCACGCGAGAACCGCCGTCGTTTGGGGCTGTCCCGGCGGGTGCGCCTCACGGAATCCGACCATTTCTCGGCCCTGCGTGGACGCGAGTACGATATCATTGTGAGCAATCCCCCCTATGTCGGGGCGCGCGAGCTGCGCTCGCTGCCTCCTGAATATGGGCACGAGCCGCGCTTGGCGTTGGCTTCGGGCCGGGACGGCCTCGATTCGGTGCGCGTCATCCTCCAAGAGGCCGCCCGGCACCTCACCCCCGGCGGCATCCTCGTCGTCGAGGTGGGGAACACCGAGACCCTGGTCCGTCGCCGTTGGCCGCGGCTGCCGTTCATGTGGCTCGAGTTCGAGCGCGGGGGCGGGGGCGTTTTTGTGTTGACCCGCGAGCAGCTCACGACCCATGTCCGGTAACACCATCGGTCGACTTTTCCAGGTGACGACCTTCGGCGAGAGCCACGGTCCGGCGATCGGCTGCGTGGTGGACGGTTGTCCGCCCGGACTCGAACTCACCGAGGCCGATTTCGCGCGCGACATCGACCGCCGTCGCACCGGCACCTCGAAGTTCGTCAGCCAGCGCAAGGAAGCCGATGTGGTGCGCATCCTCTCCGGCGTGTTCGAGGGACGCACCACCGGTGCCGCGATCGGGCTGCTGGTCGAGAACACCGACGCGCGCTCGCGCGACTACGACAAGATCAAGGACCGCTTCCGCCCGGGCCACGCCGACTACACCTACCAACAGAAATACGGCTTCCGCGACTACCGCGGTGGTGGCCGCTCATCCGCGCGCGAGACCGTCGTGCGTGTCGCGGCGGGCGTGATCGCACGCAAGTGGCTGGAGCAGCGTGCAGGCATCCGCATCCACGGCTACCTCAGCCGCATCGGCGAGATCGATCTCGCGCCGGTCGCGCCCGAGACCGCCTACGACAACCCGTTCTTCTGCCCCGACCCGTCGCGGGTCAAAGAATTGGAAGAGCTCATCTGGAAGCTCCGCGAGGAGGGCGACTCGATCGGTGCGCGCGTCACCGTGATCGCGCAGGGCGTGCCGCCGGGGCTCGGCGAACCGGTGTTCGACCGTCTCGATGCCGATCTCGCCTACGCGATGATGGGCATCAACGCCGTGAAGGCGGTCGAGATCGGTGCCGGCGTGCGCGTCGCCGGCCAGCGTGGTAGCGAGCACCGTGACGAACTCACGCCCGCGGGGTTCCTGTCGAACAACTCCGGCGGCGTGCTCGGCGGCATCTCGAGCGGTCAGGACATCGTTGTGCATGCCACGCTGAAGCCGACCTCCAGCATCCAGGTCCCGGGCCGCAGCATCGACCTCCACGGACAGTCCGTCGAGCTCATCACCACCGGCCGCCACGATCCTTGCGTCGGCATCCGCGCCACTCCCATCGCCGAGGCGATGATGGCCATCGTGCTGCTCGATCACCTGCTGCGCCACCGCGGCCAGAACGCCGATGTCCGTTCGCCGACGCCGGTGATCGCGGCGCAGGCACCGAAGCCCTAAAGGAAACGCATCATGTCCCGCCTCTGGAACATCGCCGTGCTCGGCGCCACAGGGCTCGTCGGCGAGACCCTCATCAAGGTCCTCGAGGAGCGCGAGTTCCCCGTCGGAGAGCTCTTTCCGCTCGCCAGCAATCGCTCGCTCGGCAAGGGCGTCGAGTTCCGCGGCCGCGACATCCCGGTGATCGATGTCGAGACCTTCGATTTCTCCAAGGCGCAGATCGGTCTGTTCTCGGCAGGCGGGGAGGTCTCGAAGATCTACGCGCCGAAGGCGGCTGCGGCCGGTTGTGTCGTCATCGACAACACCTCCGAGTTCCGTTACGAGGACGACATCCCGTTGGTGGTGCCCGAGGTGAACCCCGAGGCGATCGCGCTCTTCACCAAGCGTCGCATCATCGCCAACCCCAACTGCTCCACCATCCAGATGCTCGTCGCGCTCAAGCCGCTGCACGACGCCGCCGGCATCGAGCGCATCAACGTCGCCACCTACCAGTCCGTCTCCGGCGCCGGCAAAGAGGCCGTGGATGAACTGGCCGCGCAGGCGGTGGCGCTGATGAGCGGCAAGGGATCCGTCAAGGCCAAGGCCATCGCCGCCCAGATCGCGTTCAATGTTGTGCCCCAAATCGACAAATTTCTCGATAACGGGTATACCAAAGAAGAGATGAAGATGATGTGGGAGACGCAGAAGATCCTCGGCGACCCCTCGATCCGGGTCAACGCCACCGCTGTGCGTGTGCCGGTGTTCTTCGGCCATAGCGAGGCGGTCCACATCGAGACCCGGCGCAAGCTCACGGCCGCCGAGGCGCGCGCCTTGCTGGTCAAGACGAAAGGCGTGAAGGTCGTCGACACCCGCAAGCCCGGCGGATACCCCACGGCCATCGACGCCGCCGGACACGACGAGGTCTTCGTCGGTCGCATCCGCGAGGATCTCTCCCACGAGCGCGGTCTCGATCTCTGGATCGTCGCCGACAACATCCGCAAGGGTGCCGCCACCAACAGCGTGCAGATCGCGGAGTTGCTGGTGCAGGAGCACCTTTGATGGCGCGGTCGATGCCGTATCGGTCTTGGTCGGTGGCCTTGCTCGTCGCTGTGTTGGGGATGTCCCGCGCCGACGCGCTCGGTCTCGGCGAGGCCCGCGTCACCTCCGGTCTCAACGCCCCGTTGGTGGCGGAGATCGAAGTCCTCGACGCCACGCCCGGCGACCTGCAGGCGCTACGCGCCGAGATCCCCGCGCGTGAGGTCTTCACGCGCTACGGGCTCGACTGGCCCGGGTTCCTGTCGACGGCTTCCGTCACGCTGCGTGTCGTCGCCGGCGCTGCGCCCATGCTGGTGCTGCGCAGCGAACAGCCCGTCTCGGAGCCGTTCATCACCGTGCTCATCGCCGCGAACTGGGGACGCGGTCGGGTGCTGCGCGAGTACAACCTGGTGGTGGATCGTCCTGATGAGACCGTCCCGGGGCTCGCGCCCGTCGAAGTTCGGGGGCCTACGGTCGAGGCGGGTCGTGACGGCGCCATCGAACGCGAGGAACCGGCGACGATCCCCGACCCTCTGCCGCCCGCGCCTGCGCGCTCGGCTTCCTCTGCCGCAGGCAGCATCGAAGTCCGTCGCGGCGACACCCTGAGCCGCATCGCCGAGGGGGTCGCGCAACGGTCGGGGGTCACCCGCGCCCAAGCGCTCGTCGGCCTCTACCAAGCCAATCCCGAGGCCTTCGGCGCGAGCATGAACGATCTGCGTGCCGGTGCGGTGCTGCGGATCCCGGATGCCGCCGAGCTCGAGGCCTTGCCGCCGATGTTGGTGGCGCGTGAGATCGACCGCGCCGTCAAAGATTGGCGGCAACGCGGCGGTCTGCCCACGCGTGTCGCCGATCCAGGCGGCCGTCTGCGTCTGGTCGCACCGAGCGAGGTCTCCGTCGGTACAGGCGGCGGCGCGATCGTCCCGACCGGTTCCGGTGAGGGGTCTGCGGCTGCCGGTCGCGGCGAAGAGACCGTCGAGCAGCGCCTCGCCCGCATCGAGGCGGAGTTGATCGAGAAGCAGCGCATGCTCGAGGTGACCTCCTCGCAGCTTGCGGAACTGCAAGCCCGTGCGGCGGAAGCGCCGCAGGCGGCGGAGGTGGGCGCCCTCGATGCGCTTCGCGGTCTGCTCGGCAAAGCCTGGTGGTTGTGGTTCCTCGCCGCAGGCGTCGCCGCGGTCGCCGCGTCCTTGTTCGTCGGTGCGCGCCGCCGGGCAGAAGCAGCCGAATCCGAGCTCGATGCGTTCATGCGCGTCCGGGCCGCCTCTGTCCCGACACCGATCACCGAGGTCGCCGAGTGGTCCACGCCGGCTCCCACGCCGGTCTCTACGTCGATCGGTCAATCCACCGATCCTTTGGAGGACCTCGAGGGCGATCCGCCGATGCCGGATGAGTCCGGCAACAAGCTCGATCTCGCGCGCGCCTTCATCGAGATGGGCGATTCGGCCGCAGCGCGGATCGAGCTCGAGCAAGTGCTTGTCCGTGGCGATGAGGCGCAGCGCGAGGATGCGCGTCGATTGCTCGACGCCCTGCACTGAGGTCCCGTCGTGACCCGCACGGCGGTATCCGCCCAGAGATGGGCGCTCGGCGTGGAGTACAACGGCTCCCACTATTGCGGCTGGCAACAGCAGCCCGGTCGGCGCACCGTCGAGGGTGAGCTGGCCGAGGCGGTCGGCCATGTCGCTGACCATGCGGTCGATCTGTGCTGCGGAGGGCGTACGGACGCCGGCGTGCACGCGCTCGGTCAAGTGGTCCATTTCGATACCACCGCCGTCCGCAGTGCGCGCGCTTGGGTGCTCGGTGTCAACGCCAGCCTCGGACGACAGACCAGCATCGTTTGGGCCCGTCCCGTGGCTGATTTTTTCCATGCCCGGTTCACCGCGCAGCGCCGCCACTACCGGTACACGATCCACAACCGCAGCGCGCGCTCCGCGCTGCTGGCCGGGCGTGTGGCCTGGGTGCAGACGCCGCTCGATGTCGCGGCGATGCAGGCCGGTGGTGCCTGCCTCGTCGGTGAGCACGACTTCAGCGCGTTCCGCGCTGCAGAGTGCCAGTCGCGATCGCCGATTCGCCGGCTCGAGTCGTTGCGGGTGCAGCGCGACGGCGAGCTCGTCCACATCGATGTCGCCGCCAACGCCTTCCTGCATCACATGGTCCGCAACATCGCGGGTTTGCTGATCGAGGTGGGTCGTGGCGTGCGAGCCCCGTCGGTCGTGCGTGAACTGCTGGACGGTCGGGATCGCCGGGCCAATGCGCCCACCGCCGTGGCGGACGGTCTTTGCCTGCGGGCGATCGACTACCCGGCGGCGTTCCGACTGCCGCATCCGGTATAGTCCCCCGCCATGGCCTGGTTCGAGAACATCGTCCCGTCACGCATCAAGACCGAGCGGCGTTCGCGCTCGGTCCCGGAAGGCTTGTGGATCAAGTGCACCGCCTGCGACGCGCCGCTCTACCGCGCCGAGCTCGAGCGCAACCTGCATGTCTGCCCGAAGTGCGGCCATCACATGCGGATCGGTGCGCGGGAGCGCCTGCAGCGGTTCCTCGATCCCGACACCGGCACCGAGATCGGCGCCGGCATCCGCCCCGAAGATCCGCTGCGTTTCCGCGACAGCAAGCGCTACAAAGACCGGCTGAGCGCTGCCCAAAAGAACACCGGTGAGCAGGATGCGCTGGTGGTGCTCGCCGGAGCGCTCGAAGGCCTGCCGATCGTGTCCTGTGCCTTCGAGTTCCAGTTCCTCGGCGGCTCGATGGGGTCGGTGGTGGGCGAGCGTTTCCGCCGTGCCGTCGACCACGCGATTCGCGAGCGCTGCCCGTTGGTGTGTTTCTCGGCGAGCGGCGGCGCGCGCATGCAAGAGGCGCTGTTCTCGCTGCTGCAGATGGCGAAGACCAGCGCGGCGCTCGCCGATCTCGCCGCCGAAGG
>DBCG01000027.1:16876-23764 GCA_002292945.1 Proteobacteria bacterium UBA964
GAGCCTCGCCATGTTGGGCGACCTGAACGTCGCCGAGCCGCGCGCGCTCATCGGCTTCGCCGGCCCGCGCGTGATCCAACAGACCGTGCGCGAGACCCTGCCCGAAGGATTCCAGCGCAGCGAATTCCTGCTCGAGCACGGCGTCATCGACCTGATCATCGATCGGCGACAGATGCGCGAGCGCTTGGCGCAGGCGCTTCGCATGCTGATGCGTCAACCGTCCAAGGTCGCCTCTTCGACGCCCCCGTCCGATGCGAACGCTGGCTGACTGGCTCGCGCACCAACAGGCGCAGCATACCCGCGATATCGACCTTGGACTCGAGCGCGTCGGTGCGGTGGCGCAACGGCTCGGCTTGCTGCCTTATCCGATCCCCGCGGTGATCGTCGGCGGCACCAACGGCAAGGGCTCCACCACGGCTTTCCTCACCTCGCTCGGTCGTGCGGCCGGTCTGAAGGTCGGCACCTACACCTCGCCGCATCTGCAGCGTTACAACGAGCGCATCGCGATCGATGGGGAATCGGTCGCGGATGCGGCCTTGGTCGAGGCCTTCGAGGTCATCGAATCGGTCCGCGGCGAGACGCCGCTCACTTTCTTCGAATATGGCACGCTCGCAGCGCTGCAGATCTTCCGTTCGCAAGCAGTCGATCTGGCCGTACTCGAGGTGGGACTCGGAGGTCGTCTCGATGCGACCAACCTCGTCGATGCGGAGGTGGCGGTGCTGTGTTCGGTCGGGCTCGACCACACCGACTGGCTCGGGCCGACCCGCGAACACATCGGCCGCGAGAAGGCCGGCATCTTCCGTCCCGGACAACCCGTCGTGCTCGGCAGCGCCGACATGCCGCAGAGCGTGCACGAACGCATCGCCGCGCTCGGCTGCGAGGCCGTCTGGCCCGGCAAGGGCTACGAGATCGAGACGGTGCTCGCGGGGCTGCCCGCGCTCGGCTTGTCGGGTCCGATCCAGCACGGCAATGCGGCTGCGGCCTTGGTCGCCTTCCGGGCGTTGGTGCAGCGGCAGCCCGCGCTCGCTCGCCGACGCGGGCTCGATGCCGCTTGGGCGGCTGAGGGCGTGAGCGGCGCGCGGTTGCGTGGACGCTTCCAACGGCTCGCCGCGGTGTCGCCGGGCGGGCCCGAGTGGATCCTCGATGTCGCCCACAACGAGGACTCGGCGAGGACGCTGGCCGAGTCTTTGGCGGCGCTGCCCTGCAGTGGCCGCACCTGGGCGGTCGTCGGCATCCTGGCCGACAAGGATGCCGCGGCGATCGGTCGCGAGCTCGCCTCGAGCATCGACGGCTGGGTCCTTTGCGGGATCGCCGGCGAGCGCGGGGTCGATGCCGAAACGCTGCGTGGACGCTTGCCGTCCTCTTGCCGCAGTGTCGCCCTCGCGCCCGACATCGGCCACGGCTGTGCAACGGCGGCAGCGCTGGCGAACGCCGGGGACCGGGTCGTGGTGTTCGGTTCCTTCCATACCGTAGGGCCTGCGCTCGACTGGCTCGGTCTATAATCGACCGCTTGGACACCGCACTTCGTAATCGCCTCACGGGCGCCGTCATCCTCGTGCTGTTGGCCGTGCTGCTGCTGCCCGAATTGCTGACGGGCGCCGGTGGGACTGCCACCCGAACGTCGTCAACCGCAGGCGCCACGTCTGAGGGAGGCGCACCCCTGCAGACGCTGCAGATCGACCTTTCAGGTACCGCGCGCGGTCCAGCAGGGTCCGCGCCCCCGTCGCCTGAGGTGATGGACGGGCAGGCTGAGGGGCTCGACGTCGACCCGGCAGCGCCGCCCCCGGTGGTCCGTTTGCCCGTTCCGGAGGCCATCACCACGGCTCCGCCGACCGCCGCACCGCCCGCTGCAGCCCCGCCCGCTGCAGCCCCGCCGGCCGCAGCCCGGCCGACCACAGCCCCGCCGAAGGCGGCCCCGGTCGATCCTACGGCGACCCGGTTCTACGTCCAGGTCGGCACATTCGCCACCCGCGAGCGCGCCGAGGCCGCCCGGAAAGACTTCACCAAGCGAGGCTTCGAGGTGATCATCAACGAGACCACCTCGGGCGCTCGCCGGTTGCATCGGGTCCGCATCGGGCCGGTGGCCGACCGCGCCGCCGCGGTCGCGCTCGAGGCGCGGCTGCGACCGCTGGCCCCCGATCGCGCCATCGTTGCGGTGCCGGTGGCAGGATGACGGTGGCCTCTCGCAATCGGCTACACTTCGCGCCGTCGCCGGGTCGAGCCGCGCGGCCTGGAGTCCGATAGTGACCGCATTCGACTTCTACTTCCTCGGCATCCTGCTCGCTTTCACGATCGGCGGGTTCACGAGCGGCTTCATCAGCAAGCTGTTCGGCCTGATCGGCCTCATCGCCTCGATCTGGGCGGGCATGCGCCTCGGCGGTGTCGTCGAGCCGTTCTTCGTCGGGTTTTTCAACAACTCGATGCTGCGTGCGTTGCTCGCCTCCATTTTTGCGAGCGTCGTCGTCTATGCTTTCACCCTCGTGCTCGGCAACCTGCTCACCAAGGCCATCAAGTCCTCGGCCATCGCGCCGATCGATCGCATGCTCGGTCTTTTCCTCGGCGCCGCGCAGGCGGTGGTCGTGATCGGCATCGTCGTGCTGGTCGGCCAACAGTTCAAGATCGACGAGAAAGACTGGTGGCGCAACGCGGTCTTCAAGCACTCTGGCGAGCAGGCCGCGCAGTTGCTAGACCGCGTCGTCGACTTCAAGTCGCTCGCCGGCCGCTGGCTCGACGCGGAGATGATCAAGAAGATGGACGACGGGCGTGGCGAGGCCGAGGGCCTGCTCGACGAGATGGCTCGCCCATCGACACCCAAGGCGGAGTGACACCCCATGTGCGGCATCGCAGCCATCGTCGGCACTTCCCCCGTCAACCAAAGGCTCTATGACGCGCTGACGGTGCTGCAGCACCGCGGCCAGGACGCGGCGGGCATCGTCACCGTCGCCGATGGCCTTGTCAGCATGCGCAAGGGGAAGGGGTTGGTGCGCGATGTCTTCGGCCAGCAGGACATGCTCGAGCTGCGGGGTGATATCGGCATCGGCCATGTGCGCTATCCGACGGCCGGTTGCGACAGCGCCTCCGAGGCGCAGCCGTTCTATGTGAATGCGCCCTATGGGCTCGTGCTCGGGCACAACGGCAACCTCACCAACGCCGCCGAGCTCGCCGATGTGCTGGTGCGCGAGGAGCGTCGCCACCTCAACACCAGCTCGGACTCCGAAGTGCTGCTCAACGTGCTCGCCTCGGAGCTGCAGCGCGTCGGCACGCCGCGCATCACCGCTGCCGATGTGTTCGCGGCGGTCACCGCGCTCTACCGGCGCTGCCGCGGCGGCTATGCCGTCGTGGCGATGGTGGTCGGTCACGGCATCCTCGGGTTCCGCGACCCGCACGGCATCCGTCCGTTGGTGCTCGGTCGCCGCGACACGGCCAAGGGCCCGGAATACATGCTCGCCTCCGAATCGGTCGCACTCGACATGCTCGGCTTCGGCAGCGTCCGCGACATCGCCCCGGGTGAGGCCGTCTTCATCGACGAGCACGGCCGGTTGAACGCCCAGCAGTGCGTCGCCACCACGCGCCATGCACCCTGCATCTTCGAGTACGTGTATTTCGCACGCCCGGACAGCATCATCGACAACGTGTCGGTGCAGCGCGCGCGCATGCGCATGGGCGATCGCCTCGCCGAGAAGATCCGCCGCGAGCGTCCGAACCACGGCATCGATGTCGTGATCCCGATCCCCGACACCAGCCGCACCGCCGCGCTGCAGGTCGCGCAGCATCTCGGCATCAAATACCGCGAGGGGTTCATCAAGAACCGCTACATCGGCCGCACCTTCATCATGCCGGGCCAGGACCAGCGCAAGAAGTCCGTGCGCTCCAAGCTCAACGCGATCGATCTCGAGTTCCGCAACAAGACCGTGCTGCTGGTCGATGACAGCATCGTGCGCGGCACGACCTCCGCGCAGATCATCGAGATCGCGCGCGAAGCCGGCGCGCGCAAGGTGTACTTCGCCTCGGCGGCACCGCCGGTGCGCCACCCGAACGTCTACGGCATCGACATGCCGGCGGCCGACGAGTTGGTCGCCGCGGGTCGTACCGAAGAAGAGGTGCGGGCCGAGATCGATGCGGATTGGCTCATCTACCAGGATCTCGAGGACCTCATCAACGCGTGTCGCCACGACGATTCGCGGGTCTATGAGTTCGACACCTCCTGTTTCTCGGGCGAATACGTGACCGGCGACATCACGCCCGAGTATCTCGATTCACTGCAGAAACAGCGATCGGACGGCGCCAAGGCGCAGCGCCGCACGGCCGGCAGCCTCAAGGTGGTGCGCGGCGTCTGACCGCGCGGGGCGATGGACCTCTCCCCGTTGTGCGTTCCGACGCCGCCCGGATGGGTCGCCGAGGCGGTTCGGCGTTGGCCGGAGCTGCTCGCCGACCATGCCAATTGCGAGAAGAAGGCCGCCTCGACGGCGCTCGCGCTGATGTTCGCCTACCCCGAGGACCGTGAGCTCGCCGCCCGTCTCTCGCGGCTCGCGCGCGAGGAGCTGCGCCACTTCGAGCAGGTCGACAAGTTGATGCAGCAGCAGGGTGTGCCTTACCTGCGGCGCAAGCCCGGCCGTTACGCCTCGCGCTTGCGCACCGCGGTCAGCAACCACGAACCCGAGCGCAAGCTCGACCTGTTGCTGAGCTTCGCGCTCATCGAGGCGCGTTCCTGCGAGCGGTTCCGGTTGCTGGCCACGCTGCCGGCGGGGCAGGGTCTGCCGCCGCAGGTCGCTTCGCTCTACAGCGCGCTCGAAGTGTCCGAGGCCCGTCACCACCAACTGTACCTGCGGCTCGCCGAAAAGCATGCGCAGGCAGCGGGCCTCGTGATCGCGCCGCGGCTCACCGAACTCGCAAAGGTCGAGGCCGAGGCGGCGACCTCGCCGGACGCCGAGTTCCGTTTCCATTCTGGCGAACCGGTGGCGGGCGAACCCGTGGCGGGCGCGCCCGCGCTAAACGAAAGCGATCTCGCGCCGCGAGAACCCTGATCCGTCGAGCATGAGCACGCTGCCGTGCTCGTACCACGCATCGAGCACGAGGCGCCGTGCCGGTGCGCCATCGACCTCGTGCGTGTGCTCGGCGGGGCGGTGCGTGTGGCCGTGGATCATCGTGCGGGTGCCGGTCGCGCGGAAGGCGGCGACCACCGCTTCGGGTGCGACATCCATGATCTCCGCGCGTTGCGCGGCGGTATGCGCCTTGCTGCCGGCGCGCGCCGCAGCCGCGAGCAATTGCCGCGCCTCGAGCGGCAGTGCGAGCGTTCGGTCCCGGAAGGCATCGCTGCGGACCGTGCTGCGCAGTTCTTGGTAGGCGTGATCGCCGGTGCAGAGCAGATCGCCGTGTGTCAGCAGCACCCGTTCGCCGTATAGCGTCGCGACACAGGGGTCCGGCAGCAGCGTCGCGCCAGTGCGCCGCTCGAAGCCCGCGCCGTAGAGGAAATCGCGGTTGCCGTGCATCACGAACAGCGGGACCCCGCTCGCCGAGAGCGCCGCCATCTCGCGGCAGACCGCATCGCGCAGCGGATCCGGATCGTCATCGCCCACCCAGGCCTCGAACAGGTCGCCGAGCACATAGAGCGCCGCGGCGGATCGCGCCTCGCCGCGCAGCAGCGCCGTGAACGCGGCCACCGACCGCGGCGAGTCCGCTTCAAGATGCAGGTCGGACACGAACAGGTATTTCACGCAGGCGATTGTATGGTAATTTTTCGCCCCGTTCCGCGCTGCCCGGCAACCCTATGGCGCTTCCACAGGTCGGCGCCCACGCCGTCGCCCCCTACACCACCCGGTTCGCACCGAGCCCGAGCGGCGAGCTGCATCTCGGCAATGCGCGCACCGCGCTCTTCAACTGGCTGCTGGCCCGGGGCAGCGGTGGCCGGTTCCTGCTGCGCATCGAGGACACCGACCGCGAGCGCAGCCGACCCGAGTTCGTCGCACGCATCCACGAAGATCTGCGTTGGCTCGGCCTCCTGTGGGACGAGCCGGTCGTCCTGCAATCGGCCCGCGGTACGGCCTACACCCTGGCGCTCGGCCAACTCGAGCGCGCCGGTCTCGTCTACCCCTGCTTCTGCTCGCCGCTCGAGATCGAGGCGAGCCGACGCGCACAACTCGCCGCGGGTCGACCGCCACGCTATGCCGGCACCTGTCGCGCCCTCGACGCCGGACAGCGTGAGGCGCGCCTCGCCGCGGGCCGCAAGCCCGCGCTGCGCTTCCGCGTGCCGGACAGCGGTCGCATCGAGTTCACCGACCTCGTGCACGGGGAGCAGCGCTTCGAGTGCGCCGACATCGGCGATTTCATCGTCAGCCGAGCCGACGGCAGCGCAGCGTTCTTTTTCTGCAATGTGCTCGATGACGCCGAGAGCGGCGTCACGCAGGTGTTGCGCGGCGAGGACCATCTCTCGAACACCCCGCGCCAGATCATGATCGCGCAGGCGCTTGGCCTGACTGCGCCGCAGTATGGCCACCTGTCGCTGCTGACGGGTGGGGAGGGCTCACCGCTCTCCAAGCGGCAGGGCGCGCAGACCTTGCGCGAGCTGCGCGAGCGTGGGGTGCTGCCGCTCGCGGTGGTCAACCACCTCTACCGTCTCGGTCATTCCGGTGGCAGCGACGGCTTGCACGACCTTGCGACCCTTGCGCGCGAGTTCGACACGACGCGCCTCGTGCGTTCCCCGGCGCGATTTGATCCGGTGCAGCTCGAGGCGTGGCAGAAGGCCGCCGTGCACGCGCTGCCCGCCACGGACGCGCTCGAGTGGTTGCGCCCCGTCCTGCCGACGGGGCTCGATCCATCCGCCGCTCAGGCCTTCGCGGCGTTGATGCAACCCAACCTTGTGTATCCGGCAGAAGCCGCTGAATGGGTCGC
>DBCG01000083.1:0-2037 GCA_002292945.1 Proteobacteria bacterium UBA964
TGAAGCCCGCCGCACCCGTATCAGCCGCCCCCGCGCCCGCCGCAGCGCCGGGCACCATCACCCTCGACGATTTCAGCAAGCTCGATCTGCGGGTGGCCGAGGTGGTCGAGGCGAGCAACGTCGAGGGATCCGACAAACTCCTGAAACTCACGCTCGATCTTGGTGGCACACGCCGCACGGTGTTCTCTGGCATCCGAGGCAGCTACGCGGCCGCGAGCCTGGTCGGACGCAAGGTCGTGGTGGTCGCCAACCTCGCGCCTCGCAAGATGCGCTTCGGTGTCTCCGAGGGCATGGTGCTCTGCGCCTCGGGCAGCGATGATCGCGTCTACCTGCTGTCGCCCGACGACGGCGCAGCCGGCGGCATGGCGATCAACTGACCCTTCGATCATGAGCCTGCCCACGCCGCCGTCCGCCGGCCTCGAAGTCGGCACCGCTCGGAGGCACGCCGAAGCGATCCACGCGCTGCTGCCGCAGACGCAATGCACCCGTTGCGGATACCAAGGCTGCCGTCCGTATGCCGACGCCATCGCTGCGGGTGAAGCGGAGATCAACCGCTGCCCACCCGGGGGGCTCGACACTCTGGCGCGACTCGCAGCGCTCACCGGACGTGCGGTACAGCCGCTCGATCCCGCCTGCGGCCATGAAGGTCCCGAACTTGTGGCCTACATCGACGAAGCACGCTGCATCGGGTGTGCCCGATGTCTGCCACCCTGTCCGGTCGATGCCATCGTCGGTGCGCAGCGCCGGATGCACACCGTGCTGGTGGAGCTGTGCACCGGCTGCGAGCTCTGCATCGCCCCCTGCCCGGTCGATTGCATCACCCTGCGCCCTCGCGCCGAAGCGCGACCCGCAGCACCCGCGCCGTCACCGGCGGAGAACCTGGAGCGCTACGACGCCCACCTCCTCCGCCGTGGACACCGCGAGCAGGCACGCTTGGTTCGGCTAGCCGAACGCAAGGCGCGTGCAGACGGGCGGATGCCGTTGCCCGATCTCCGAGGCGATGCGTCATGAAGGCCGAGGCGCGCGAGGCGATGTTCGAACGGCTACGAGCGCGCAATCCGAACCCCACGACCGAACTCGAGTATCGCAGCGCCTTCGAACTGCTGATCGCGGTGATCCTCTCGGCGCAAGCCACCGACCGCAGCGTGAACCTCGCGACCCGCAAACTATTCACGGTGGCCGGTACGCCCGCTGAGATGCTGGCGCTCGGGGAGCCACGACTCGCCGAACTCATCCGCACGATCGGTCTCTACAAGACCAAGGCCAAGAACGTGATCGCCACCTGCGGGCTGCTGCTCGAGCGGCATAGCGGCGAGGTTCCGCGCACCCGCGAAGCGCTGGAGGCGCTGCCCGGCGTCGGACGCAAGACCGCCAATGTGGTGCTCAACACGGCTTTCGGCGAGCCCACCATGGCGGTCGACACCCACATCTTCCGTGTCGCCAACCGTACGGGCCTCGCACCCGGGCGCACCCCGCTCGCCGTGGAGAAGAAGCTGATGCGTGCCGTGCCCGCGGCGTACCTGATGGACGCCCATCATTGGTTGATCCTGCACGGTCGCTACCTCTGCAAGGCGCGCAAGCCCGATTGCCCGGCGTGCCCGATCGCCGATCTCTGCGCATTCAAGCGCAAGACGCGCGCCACCGACGACGGAGCGGCACCGCGATGAGCCCCTTCTTCGACCATTCCCGGGATGGACTGCGACGCGGCTGGCTCGACGCGTGGCGTCGTGGTCGCGACGGTCTGCCGCTCACGCCGCTCGAGGCGCAACTCGTCGATGTCCTGCAGGGCCATCCCGAGTACCACGCTTGGTTGGAACAGGGCGAGCGCGCACTCACTGCCGAGTTCACTCCAGAGTCCGGCGTGGGCAACCCCTTCCTGCATCTGTCGATGCATCTGGCCTTGCGCGAGCAAGTCGGCACAGACCGACCGGCGGGCATCGCCCTCGTACACGCCCGACTGGCCGCGCGTCATGGGCAGATGGAGGCCGAGCACCGCATGATGGAGGCGCTCGGTCGCGCACTCTGGGAGGCGCAACG
>DBCG01000083.1:2147-4909 GCA_002292945.1 Proteobacteria bacterium UBA964
CGCTTCGGCAGATAAAGATCGGTGAGGGTGCCCTCGAAGGCCTCCGCCGACATCGCGACCGACTCGGACAGCGTCGGATGCGGATGGATGGTGAGACCGATATCGGCGGCATCAGCGCCCATCTCGATCGCGAGCGCCACTTCGCCGATCAGTTCACCCGCGTTGCTGCCGACGATACCGCCACCGAGCACCCGATGGGTCTGCGGGTCGAACAGCAGTTTCGTGAACCCTTCATCGCGCCCCTGCGCCAAAGACCGGCCGCTCGCCGCCCAAGGGAAACTTCCTTTCTGGTACTCGATGCCCTTGGCCTTGGCTTCGGACTCGGTGAGCCCGACCCAGGCGACCTCCGGGTCGGTGTACGCGACAGAGGGGATCACGCGAGCGTCGAAAGCACGCTTTTCACCGGCGATCACCTCGGCGGCGACCTTGCCCTCGTGGGTCGCTTTGTGGGCCAGCATCGGCTGACCAACGATGTCACCGATCGCGAAGATGTGTGGCTGCGAGGTGCGCATCTGCCGATCGACCGACAGGAATCCGCGCGGATCGACGGTCAGCCCTGCCGCCTCGGCACCGATGCCAGACCCGTTCGGTCGTCGGCCGACCGCCACCAGCACCCGATCGTAGATCTGCGGCGTCGGTGCGCCCGTGCCGCTGAAGCTCACGCGCAGCCCCTCGGGCAGCGCCTCGACGCCCTGCACCTTCACGCCGAGCAGGATCTGCTCGTAACGCTTGCGCAGACGCTTCTCGAGCGGTTTGACGAGGTCGGGGTCGGCACCCGGCATCAGCTGGTCCATCAGTTCGACCACGCTCACCTTGCTGCCGAGCGCGTCGTAGACGCAGCCCATCTCGAGCCCGATGATCCCACCGCCGATCACCAAAAGCCTCTGCGGGATGTCCTGAAGCTCGAGCGCGGCGGTCGAGTCCATCACCCGCGGATCGTCCGGCAGGAACGGCAACCTCACGGGCTCCGAACCGGCTGCGATGATGCAATGGTCGAAGCCGATGCGCTGAGTGCCCTCCTCGCCTGCGACCTCGAGCACGCGCGGCGCGACGAAACGACCGTCGCCCCGGATGACCGTCACTTTTCTTTGACGAGCGAGACCGGAGAGGCCCCCGGTGAGCTTGCCGACGACCGCCGATTTCCAGCTGCGCAGTCTGTCGAGGTCGATCTGCGGCGGACCGAACGAGATGCCGTGACCCGCCATCGCCTGAGCCTCATCGACCACGCGCGCTGCATGGAGCAGCGCCTTGGAGGGGATACAGCCCACATTGAGACAGACACCACCCAGGACCGGCCAGCGCTCGATGAGGGTGACCTCGAGGCCGAGGTCCGCGGCACGGAACGCCGCGGTGTAGCCGCCCGGCCCCGCGCCGAGCACCAATACCTTGGCATGACGATCGGTCCCGGCCACGGGTCCTCGCTCCACGTCCGGAGCCTTCACAGGAACGGGCGCCGGTGCGGCGACGACAGGGGCTACCGCCGGCACCGGTGCCGGTGGCGGGGCCGGGACCGGGACCGGGACCGCTGTAGCCTGCGCCGTCGACGACGCCAACGCGGCGATCCGAGCGATCACGCTGCCGGTCGACACTTTGGCGCCTCGGGTGACGGTGATGGCTTCGATCGTCCCGGCGATCGGTGACGGCACATCCATCGTCGCCTTGTCGGTCTCGAGCGTGAGCAGCGGCGTATCCACCTCGACGACATCGCCAGGCTGGACGAGCACGTCGATGACGGGCACGTCCGTGAAGCTGCCGAGATCGGGGACCTTGATGTCTTGGACGGACATGATGGACACCTCAGGCCGTGGCCGCTGCGACGAGTGCAGCGGGGTCGGCGAGACGGCCTGCGAGCCAGCTCGTGAACCGCACGCCGGCAGCACCGTCGATGACGCGGTGATCGTAGGACAAAGACAGCGGCAACATCAGCCGCGGGACGAACGCGCCGTCACGCCAGACCGGCCGCATCACCGAGCGCGATACGCCGAGGATCGCGACCTCCGGCGGATTGATGATGGGCGTGAACGCAGTACCACCGATACCGCCGAGACTCGACACCGTGAAGCACCCGCCTTGCATGTCGGCTGCCGCGAGCTTGCCGACGCGGGCACGCTCCGAGAGCGCCGCCAGGTCGCGCGCGATGGCGTAGATGTCTTTCCGGTCGGCATCACGGATGACCGGCACCATCAGCCCTTGCGGCGTGTCGGCGGCGAACCCCAAGTTGAAGTATTTCTTGAAGACCAGGTTCTGCCCAGACTCGTCCAACGAGGCGTTGAAGCCCGGGAACTCCTGCAACGCACGGACACAGGCCGCGACCACGAACGCGAGCGGCGTGAGCTTGACCCCTTGTGCAGCGGCTTCAGACTTCAGCGCCTGGCGCAGGGCCTCGAGATCCGTGATGTCGGCCTCGTCGAACTGGGTGACATGCGGGATGTTGATCCACGACGCCTGCAGCCGCGGACCGGAGATGCGCTGCACGCGCGTCAGCGGCCGCGTCTCCACCGGCCCGAACGAAGCATGATCGACCACCGGCAGCTTGGGCAACGCTGGGGTGACCGGTGCCAGTGCACCGCTCAGCGCCCGCTTGACCCAGGCTTTGACGTCCTCGTGACTGATGCGACCCTTGATGCCGCTGCCCGGGACGCGCGATAGATCGACGCCGAGTTCACGGGCGAGCCGCCTCACCGAAGGCCCCGCGTGCGCGTCCGAGGAGCCAGAGCCCTCGATCGGAGCAAGATCCCGACGCACATCGGCGCCGACTGCGG
>DBCG01000070.1:0-3092 GCA_002292945.1 Proteobacteria bacterium UBA964
CAGCAGGAAGAAGGCCATCATCGCGGTGACGAAGTCGGCATAGGCGACTTTCCAGGCGCCGCCATGATGGCCCCCGGCGACGACCTTCTTGCGCCGGATGATGATCGGACGGACCGGTTGGCCGTCCTTGTCTTTGAGGTTCGCTGCCATCGGGGCGTCTCCTTACTCGGCCGTAGCCTTGGGTTTCCCCTTGAGATGCGTCTCGAGGTCGGTGAACGTCGGCCGTACATCGGAGAAGAGGAGCTTGCGTGCGAACTCGACAGCGACCTGCGGGGGATAGCCGCGTACGCTCGCCACCAACGCCATCTTCACCACCTCGAAGGCCTTGCCTTCTTCGTGGGCGCGCCCCTCCATCGCGGCAGCGATCGGCCCGACGAAGCCATAGGCGACGAGGATGCCGAGGAAGGTACCGGTGAGCGCGGCGCCCACCTTCATGCCGATCTCCGCGTTGCTCGAGCCTTCGATGGCGGACATGGTGTTGATGATGCCGAGCACGGCAGCCACGATGCCGAAACCGGGCAGTGCATCGGCGACCTTCTGTACCGCATGGGCCGGCTCCAAGGTCTCTTTATGATGGGTCTCGAGCTCGTAGTCGAGCAGGCTCTCGAGCTCGTTCGGGTCCAGGTTGCCGCCGACCATCAAGCGCAGACAATCGGTGATGAACTCGAGCATGTGGTGGTCGGCGACGATGCTTGGATATCGGCTGAAGAGTTCGCTTTTCTCGGGGCTTTCGATGTCCGATTCGATCGCGAGCAGGCCCTCTTTGCGGGCCTTCACCAGCAGGTCGAACACGAGCTTCAAGAGATCGACATACGAGTCGCGGGTATAGGCTGGTGCCTTGAACAGGCCGACCGCGTTGGCGAACGACGCCTTGACGACCTTCAAGGGGTGGCTGGTGACGAAGGCGCCCAATGCGGCGCCGATGATCACCACGATCTCGGAGGGGTGCCAGAGCAGCAACAGGTCGCCGCCGGCCATGAGAAATCCGATGACCACTGAGGCCAGGACGATGATGGAACCGATCATCGCGATCATGGGACGCGCTCGCAGGGTTGTAGGGGGCCTGACCCGGTAACGGCCACCGCTCTGCGGACTTTAATTAATCTGGTTGAGCGTCGACCGTGACGCAGGTCACAATGGGTTCCATCCCACGCGCTGTCAGGTGACCGCCATGTTCGACCTGTCCCTCTATCTCACCGGTCTTGCCGCCCTGGCGGTGTTCGCTGCGGCGGGGTGGGTGCTGTCGGTGTTCCGCAGCAATGTCGACCACGTGGACAGCCAGTGGTCGCTGATGTTCCTGTTGGCGATGCTCGTCTACGCCGGCACCGTCCCCGAGACCCAGCGCGGCCGCCTGCTGTTGGTGCTGGTGGCGATCTGGGCCATCCGCCTCTCGGTCTACCTCACCGCGCGCAACTGGGGGCATCCGGAGGACCGCCGCTATCAGGCGATCCGCAGGCGCAACACGCCGGGTTTCGCCTTCAGCAGCCTCTACCGCGTCTTCCTGATGCAGGCCGCGCTCGCCTGGGTGATCTCGCTGCCGTTGCTCGGCGCCGCGCTCGGTCGTACGGAGCTCGGCTGGCTCGACTGGGCGGGCGTCGCCCTGTGGGTCGTCGGGGTCGTGTTCGAGACGATGGGCGACTGGCAGCTCGCGCGCTTCAAGCGCGATCCCGCCAACGCCGGCAAGGTCATGGACCGCGGCTTCTGGCGCTGGACGCGCCATCCGAACTACTTCGGCGATTTCTGCGTGTGGTGGGGCTTCGGTCTCATCGGGCTGTCCGCCGGGGCCTGGTGGTGCCTGCTCGGCCCGGTGCTGATGAGCGTGCTGTTGCTGCGGGTCTCCGGCGTCACGCTCCTCGAGCGCGACATCGGCCAGCGCCGCCCGGAGTACGCCGAGTACATCCGCCGCACCAACGCCTTCTTCCCCGGCCCGCGCCGGGGCTGAACGCCCGCGTCAGCCGCCCTTAGGACTCGGACTCTCGCGAGGCGCGCTTGCGCTCGTGCTCTTTGAGGAAGCGCTTGCGCAGCCGGATCGACTGAGGCGTCACCTCGACGAGCTCGTCGTCGTTGATGAACTCCACGGCGTACTCCAGCGTCAGCGGGATGGGCGTCACGAGCAACAACGCATCGTCTTTGCCGGCGGCGCGGACGTTGCTCAGCTTCTTCTCCTTGATCGGGTTCACGACCAGGTCGTTGTCGCGGCTGTGGATGCCGACGATCATGCCCTCGTACACCGTCGTGCCGTGCTCGACGAACAGCCGGCCCCGCTCCTGGAGCGTGAACAGCGAGTAGGCGACCGCCGAACCCGCCTCGTTGCTGATCAGCACGCCGTTGTGGCGCTCGGGGATCTCGCCCTTGACCACATCGTAGCCGTCGAAGATATGGCTCATGAGACCCGTGCCACGGGTCATGGTCATGAACTCGCCCTGGAAGCCGATCAGACCGCGCGCCGGGATGCGGTACTCGAGGCGGACACGCCCCTGGCCCCGGCCTGAAGGGTCGCCTTCGATGACCATATCGAGGAGCTCGCCGCGACGGGTGCCGAGCTCGGACATCACGCCGCCCTGCAGTCCTTCGTCGATGTCGATGGTGAGGGCCTCGAAGGGTTCCTGCGATTGACCATCCACCACGCGCTTGAGCACCTGCGGTTTGCCGACTGCGAGCTCGTAGCCCTCGCGACGCATGTTCTCGACCAAGATGGTCAGGTGAAGCTCGCCGCGGCCGGCGACACGGAAGACGTCGGCGTCGGCGGTCTCTTCCACGCGCAGCGCGACGTTGCTCTGCAGTTCGCGCATCAGGCGATCGCGAATCTGGCGGCTGGTCACGAACTTGCCTTCGCGTCCCGCGAGCGGGGAGGTGTTGACCTGGAAGGTCATCGCGAGCGTCGGTTCATCGACTTCGATCGGCGGCAGGCCCTGCGGATTCTCGGGATCGCAGAGCGTGAGGCCGATGTTGACCTCCTCGATGCCGGTGATGGCGACGATGTCGCCGGCCGAAGCTGACTCGACCGGTACGCGCTCGAGGCCGCGGAAGGTCAGCACCTGACCGATGCGGCCGGTGCCGCGGCTTTCATCGCCCCAGCGCAGGGCGACGGG
>DBCG01000070.1:3197-12784 GCA_002292945.1 Proteobacteria bacterium UBA964
TCGACATCGATCGGCGGCGGCGGGACGTTCGCGAGCACCGATTCGTAGAGCGCCGTCATGTCGGTGGCGGGCTTGCTGAGATCGGCGGTCGCCCAACCTTGCAGCGCCGACGCGTAGACGATCGAGAAGTCGAGCTGCGCGTCGGTCGCGCCCAGTTTGTCGAAAAGTTCGAAGGTACGGTCGATGACCCAGTCAGGACGCGCGCCGGGACGGTCGACTTTGTTGACCACCACGATCGCCCGGAGCCCGAGCGCCAAGGCTTTGCGCGTCACGAAGCGGGTCTGGGGCATCGGGCCTTCGACCGCGTCCACCAACAGCAGCACGCCATCGACCATCGACAGCACGCGCTCGACCTCGCCGCCGAAGTCGGCATGGCCCGGGGTGTCTACGATGTTGATGCGGGTGCCGCGGTAATCGATGGCGCAGTTCTTGGCGAGGATGGTGATGCCGCGCTCGCGCTCCAGGTCGTTCGAGTCCATCACGCGCTCGCCGACGCGCTCGTGAGCGGCGAAGGTGCCGGACTGCTTGAGCAGGCAGTCGACCAGCGTGGTCTTGCCGTGGTCGACGTGCGCGATGATCGCGATGTTGCGGATGGGGCGGGCGGTGCTCATGGTGGGGATGTCCGTGCGGAGCGGGCCCGAGGCGGGCGGCGGGGGGCGGGAAAAAAGGTCGCGCAGCGTACCAGAGCCCGACCCTTCCCGGCGACCTGGTCCGCGACTTGCTCGGCGGTCGGCACCTTAGGGTCGGCGCGGCCTACGGGGGGGGTGCAGGGTGGCGTGATTACGGGCATCCTTCGCCCTCGGGCGATGCCCGTCCCGGATCGTTCCAGAGTTTTCCAGGAGGACCCCCCATGATCGACCCCCGTCCCCGCACGAGCCGCCCCAGGGCGATGATCACCTCTGCCGTCGTCGCCGTGATCGCCGTGGCCGCGCTCGGCGTCGCCGAGGCACAGCAAAACCGCGCCGCCCAGCAGATCAAGTACCGGCAGGCCGCCTACACCGTCCTCGGCACACAGTTCGGCATCATGGGTGCGATGGCACAGGGCCGGGCACCTTGGGATGCCAAGGCCTTTGCGACAGCCGCCGAGCGGGCCGCCTTCATCGCGACCGTGACCCCGGACACCTTTCCGGCAGGCTCCGAATCGGGCGCGCCGACCAAGGCCAAGCCCGAGATCTGGCGCAACGAGGCAGAGTTCGGTCGGATGATGAACGATCTGCAGGCGAAGACCGCCGCGCTGGCCACTGCCGCCAAGGGCGGCAATGCGGATGCCGCCAAGGCGGCGCTCGGTGCAGCCGGGCAGACCTGCAAGGCCTGCCACGACAAGTACAAGCTCGATTGAACACCGAGGATGTGCTGACCGGCGCGGTCGATCGGCCGTACGGACAGCTTCAATACGCGGTTTCGGGCCGGAACCACGGTCAAGCGGTGTTGTTGCTGCACCCGCTCGGCTCGGACCTCGCGTTCTGGCAGCCGCAACTCGAGACGCTCGGCCTGCGTTTTCGGGTGATCCGCTTCGATGCCCGCGGCCACGGCGGCTCGGTCATCGGTGCGGGCGCCGCGCTCGCCTGCACGATGACGGACCTGCTCGATGATGCCTGTGCCGTGCTCGATGAGCTCGATGTGGGCCGTGCGCACTGGTGCGGGCTGTCGCTCGGCGGCGCGGTCGCTTTGCAGGCTGCGCTCAGCGTGCCGGCGCGGGTGCAACGCTTGGTGCTCGCCCACACCGCTGCGGCGTTCCCGCCGCGCGGACTCTGGGACGAGCGCATCAGCACTGCCTCGACGCAAGGGATGACACCGCTCGTCGAGGGTCTCGGCGCGCGGTGGTTCTCGCCCGGATTCGCGATCGCGAATCCTGCTGCCGTGCAGGAGGCCGAGGCGACCCTGCGCAAGGTGCAGCCGCGCGGCTATGCCGAGTGCTGCGCCGCCTTGCGCGACTTCGACGTCTCGGCGGAGCTTGGCGCGGTGCGTGCGTCGACGCTGGTGATCGGCGGTGCGCAGGACATCGCCACGCCACCCGAGCGTGCCGAGTCGCTGCACGATCTCATCCCGGGCGCGGATCTGCTGATGCTCGACAGCGGCCATCTCTCCAATGTCGAGCAGGCCGAGGAATTCTCCGAGGCCGTCAGCGGATTCCTGCAGGACTGATCGCACGGTCCGCTGCGTCCATCGTGGCCGAGTCCGAATGGAAATCCGACTATCTGCCGCTCTGGATCGGCGGGGCGATCCGCGGCCGTGTGCGCGGCGATGTCGTTCCGTGCTTGCGCGGCATGTCGGAGATCGACTCGGCTGAGGTGGGTCTGCGCTTGAGAGAGCAGGTCGGCGGACCCGCATCCGCAGCGGCACTGCGCGCCGCCTGCAGGGCGCGCAGCCGGGCGTTGCAGTCGGTGGCCCACCAACTGCGCCGCGCTGGGCTCATCGCCGACTGGCGCAACGAAGCGAGCGCCTTGTTGGATGAGCAGGGCGCCGAACTCGCACGCTGCGAGCGCGGCGCGTTCCGCACGCTCGGGCTTCAGAACCGCGCCGTGCACATCAATGGTTGGCATCCCGACGGGCGGCTGTGGGTCGCGCGACGCAGCGCCCTGAAGCGTGCGGATCCCGGCAAGCTCGACAACCTGGCCGCGGGCGGCGTGGGCGCCGGCGAGACGCCGCGTCGGTGTGCGTTGCGTGAGCTCTGGGAGGAGGCGGGGGTGTCCGCGGCGATCGCGCGACGGGTCGATTTCCCGGGGATGGTGATCCGCTCCTTGCGCGAGACCACCTTCGGACTGCACGACGAACTCGTGATCGTCGCCGATCTCGTGTTGCCGGCCGATTTCGAGCCGAACGGCCGCGACGGCGAGGTCGAATCCTTCGCATGCCTCGATCGTGCTGCGGTCGAGGCGGCGCTCGATGGCGGCGAATTCACCGTCGAGGCGGCGCTCGCTACCCGAGAGTCTTTGGATCGCCGCGCGCCAGCGTGAGCAGCGCTTCGCCGGTGACGCGATGCGGGATCCAGTCTTTCATCCCGCGAGCGCCGAGCGTGCGATAGAACGCGAGTGCTGGTTCGTTCCAGTCGAGCACCGACCACTCGAGGCGCGCGAGGTCCTCGCGCAGACAGCGCGACGCGAGACCCGAGAGCAGCGCTCGACCGATGCCGCGGCCTCGCATCGCCGGCCGCACGAAGAGGTCTTCGAGGTAGATGCCATGGCGGCCGCGGAAGGTCGAGAAGCTGTAGAACCAGAGCGCGAAGCCCGCGATGCCGCCGTCCTGCTCCGCCAGATCGCAGAACACGCGCGGCGAGCGGCCGAACAGCGCCGCATGCAGGCCCTCGCGGGTGGCGTCCACTTCATGCAGCAGATGCTCGTAGTCCGCGAGTTCGCGGATGAGCGCCAGGATCTCCGGCGCGTCCGTCGGGGCGGCGGGCCGCAGCTTCAGCACCTGCTGCGCCGCCGTCACGACGTACGCGTCACAGCCCGCCCGGGCCGCAGTCGTTGGCGAGATAAGTCTCCAGGATCTCGAGCACCTTCGCTTGCTGCACCGGCGACAACGATGGGCCGTGGCCGTAATCTTTGATCTCGACGTACTGAGTGTCCTTTCCAGCGCCCTTGAGAGCGTTGTGGTACTTCTCCGACTGCTCGATGGGGACGGTCTGGTCGCGGTCACCGTGGAAGATCATGATCGGGATCGACGCCTTCTGGACCTCATCGAGCGGAGAGAGGCCGGCCACGGTCGGGTTCTGGAAGTCACGGCCGAAACGACTGCCGAAGGTGACCTTGTCGAAGGTCCGTAGTTCAGCGAGACCCGCGCCGGCGATGGCGCACTGGTAGGGTGGGTTCGGACGCACGATCGCCGCCATCGCGGCATAGCCGCCGTACGAGAACCCGTACATCGCGAGTCGATCCTTGTCGGCGAGGCCCTGTTGGACGAGCCAAGCTGCGCCGTCGTCCTTGTCGTCCTGCATCTTCTGGCCCCATTCGCGGTCGCCCGCGCGCCAGAGCTTCTGGCCCCAGCCGAGTGATCCGCGGTACTGCGGTTGCAGCACCGCATAGCCGCGGTTGGCCAGGAACTGTACCCACGGGTCGAAACTCATATCGTCCCGCGCCCACGGGCCGCCGTGCGGCAGGATGACCGTCGGATGCGGCTTGGCGCCGCCCTTCGGGACGGTCAGGTATGCGGGTATGACCAACCCGTCACGCGCCTTGTAGGTCACGAACCGGGTCTCGGCGAGTTGGGTCGGTTCGAGCAGCGGGCGGATCGTCCCGAGCGGCAGCAGGCCCTTGCCGAGATCGTAGAGGTAATAACTGCCCGGGTCGTTGCTCCCGCGGACGACCACGATGAATCGTCGGCCGTCGGCTGATGAGAGCCCCTCGCCGATGCGCATCAAGACCTGTTTGCCCGGGAAGGTCTTGTCGAGAGAGGCCTGCAGGCGCGCAAGGTCCTCGTCCAGCCAGTAGTCCGTACCTTGGTACAGGCCTTCGTAGCGGAACCCCAGCAGTTCGCCCGCGCGCGCGCCGTGCCCGAAGATGATTCCGGAGGCGTCGTAGCGGGGGTGCGCGAAGATCGGCTCGGACATCGTCCCGGTGGAGAGCCGGTACTCTCGGATGGCGCTGTATTCGCGACCGGTATTGTCACGCACGTAGACGATGTCGGGGTCCTTGGACACGCCGATGGGCTCCGCGCCCTCGCGGGCTTTGGCGACGAGGCGCGGCATCTGTTTCCATTCGTCCGTGCCTTTCACGCGTACCCTGAACGACAGGCCGGCGTCGCCGTCCACGGTCATGGACGTCGAGCGCAGACGGGCCTCGCCATCCCAGTCCGTGCTGAGGCTTTCGCCGGGGATGCCCCGGTACACGCGCCGGTTGCTGTAGTCCTTGAGGTTGAAATCGTGGAGGTCGGTGCCGCCGTCGGCATTGCGGATGCTCAGGATGACCCGCGACGTGTCGTTGGGCAGCCTGCGCGCGATCCCGACGCCCCGGATCGGGGTCCGACCGGAATAGAGGTTCTCGAACGGTTCGCGCAGACGATTGCGTCCCGGGTCGTCCAAAGAATTCAACTCGTACACGAAGGTGTTGCTGTTGAAGGTCTTGATCATCCGGCCGCCGAAGTTGGCGTCGAGCGTCTGCCCGCCGCTCGCCAGCAAACGCTCGTCGTTGAGCCAGTTGACGAACTGCGGCTTCCACCGCGAGCCGTTGGTGGCGACCAGGTCGAAGCGCAACGGTGGCTTGGAAAGATCGTCCGCCGACCAGATGGTCACCTGCGGTACAGCGTTCATCGCGGGCAGCGAGATGCCAGCGAGGTATCTGCCGTTGGGTGAGACGGAGAGCCCGGACAGCACGGGTTCATGCACAAAAGCGTTGATCGGGTAGCGGGTGATGCCCGCAGCGCCGGCGACGGGGGGCTCCGAAACAGATGCTCGGGCCGTGTCTTGACCGGCCGATACCGCCGAGAAGGCGACTAATAGTGCAGCGCCCAGCGAAGCGGCAGCGTAGCGTGGCGTCGGGAAGGATCTCATGTGGTCGTCACCCAAGAAGTTTCGGTTGCGGATGAATCGTAGCAGCGCCCCGAGCGAAGGCAACTTGCGTCGGCTCGAAGCCAAGCGGTTCCTAGCGACCACGCGCGGGCCGCGAGCGTACTTTGTTGCGTAATCCCCACAGTTCGCAGCGCGCGGTCCGTTGACGCACTCCTCGAATCGACCGTAACATGGCCAGTTAACGACTCGTGAATGGCACATTGCCCGCGGAGTCTTCCGATCAGTTTACGGAGCCCTAAACATGAACCGCTCAGTGCAAGCTTGGATCAGTGTCCTCATCGCCGCCGGAACCGTAGCGGTCGCGCCACAAGTGGCCTTGGCCCAGTCGGCCGCCACGACGCCGGTGCCGCCGACTCCCGCTGCGCAGCCCGCTAAGCCGGCGAGCGAGCCGACTGCCGAAAGCGAGGCCGCCGAGACCGAGGCCACTGAGGTCGTCGTCACCGGTTCACGCATCCGTCGGAGCGATTTCGACACGGCGGCGCCGGTGACCATCATCACCGCGGAGCGCGCCACGCTCGCGGGTCTCGTCAGCACCGAAGAGATCCTGCGCGGCACGACCGTCGCCTCCGGCGAGCAGGTCAACGATTCCTTCCAAGGTTTCGTCACCGACGGCGGCCCTGGCGCCAACGCGATCTCGCTGCGCGGTCTCGGAGCCCAGCGCACGCTGGTGCTCGTCAACGGCCGGCGTTGGTCGCCCTCGGGTGTCCAAGGTTCGACGAACTCCGTCGATCTCACCGCGATCCCGAGTTCGCTGGTGTCCCGTTACGAGATCCTCAAGGACGGCGCGTCGTCCGTCTACGGCGCCGATGCGGTGGCCGGCGTCGTGAACCTCATCACCAAGGAAGCCTTCAACGGATTCCAGATCAACTACACCGGCTTCACCACGCAGCGCGCGGACGGCGTCCAGAACGCGGTCGACGTCGCTTGGGGTCGCGTCGGTGATCGTGGCTCGTTCTCGATCGGTGCCCAGTATTCCGAGCGCGAAGAAGTCGTCGCCGCCGACCGAGACTGGTCGAAGTGCCCGATCTCCCCGCGTGCCACCGATCAGGATGGCGATGGGGTGCGTGACAACATGGCGCCCTTCACCGGCGAGCCGCTCTGCTTCGGCTTCATCTACGGCCTCGCCAGCACCGCGCTGGGTTTCCTGCGCTACGAGCCGAGCGTCACGCCGACCAGCACGACCAACCCTTATTTCGATCCGCGGGTCAACGGCGCCTTCCGCATCAGCGGCTACACCCGCTTGCCGGTCCGCGGCCTGAGCCGCATCTCGCCGGTGCCGAGCACCGCCAACACAACGCTCGACGCGTTGTGGGACAACGACGGTCCGTTCTACCGCGACGAGAGCAGCCCGCAGATCCAGATGCTCTCGACGCCCTCGAAGCTCTTCTCGGTCACCTCCTTCGGCAGCTACGATCTCGACCTCTTCGGCGGGTCGAGCCGTGCCTACTACGAGGCGTACTTCAACTCCCGTAACACCCGCAGCTCGTCGGGCTACCGGCAGTTCTTCCCGTTCGTGAACCCGGTGACCTTCGACAACCGCGCGCTGCATCCCTACAACCCGTTCGCGGCGCCGCTGAACGCGGTCGGGTTCCTGAGCGCCGCCGGCTTCCAGCCTGTGCTGCCGAGCTACAACTTGCTCGACCCGGAAGCCGAGATCGACGTCGAGCGCTACAACCTCTTCGCGGGCCTGAAGGGTGACCTGACTTCCTCGTGGAAGTACGACTTCACGGTCGGTTACGGTCGTTCAAAAGGCACCTATTCTCAGGCTCAGTGGTTGGACGATCGGGTCGAGGCAGCCGTCAACGGCATCGTCGTCAACCCCACCACCGGCGCCGTCACTTGCGCTCCGGCGGTGCTCACCCAGTTCCCGGATTGCGTGCCGGCGAACCTGACGACCGCCGACGCCATGCTGCGCGGCACGCTGCCGCAGAATGTCCTCAACTTCATAACGAAGGACACCGAGGGCACGACCATCTATGAAGGCAAGAGCGCGTCGCTCTATGTCGATGGTCCGCTGTTCTCGCTGCCGGCCGGAAAGGTCCAGGCGGTGCTCGGCGCCGAGTGGCGCGAGGAGAGCATCGACGACGTGCCGGATATCGAAGCCCAGAACAACAATTTCTGGGGCTTCTCGACCGCGGGGATCACCCGCGGTAAGGACACGGTGCAGGAGGTCTTCGGCGAGGTCGAGATGCCGCTGCTCCGCGACATGCCGTTCGCGAAGGAGTCGACCCTCAACCTGTCGGCCCGTTGGACCGATTACGACTCCTACGGTGACAACACCACCTACCGTGGCACCTTCAAGCATGTGATCACCCCGTTGGTCACGGTCCGGGCGTCGTACGGCACCTCGTTCCGTGCGCCGGATCTCTACGAGCAGTTCCTCGGCGACCAGACGGGCTTCATCAGCAACCTGAACGATCCTTGCATCCGCTACGGCACGAGCGGTGCGCGCCCCGGCGATCCGCTGTACGACAACTGTGCGCGTCAGGGCCTCGCGACCGACTACAACGCCACGAGCAGCATCCTGCAGGTCACGGGTGGCGCCTCCGGTCTCGAAGCGGAGACCTCCGAAGCGAAGACGTTCGGGATCATCCTGAAGCCCGAGGCGCTCGGGTTGTCGGTCGCCGTCGACTACTTCGACATCCTGGTCGAGGACACGGTCGCATCGCCGAGCTCGGGCTTCATCCTGTCCGAGTGCTACAACTCGCCCAACTTCTCGAGCCCGTTCTGCAACCGCGTGGGTCCGCGTTCCAACCCCGGCAGCCAGCTCGCTTTTGTCGACGCCTCGTTCGTCAACATCGGCAAGCAGCGCTCCACCGGCGTCGACACCAACATCGTGTTCGACAAGGACACGGAAGGCGGTCGGTTCACCCTCGACACGCAGATCACCTACCTCATCGAGCAGAACTTCGAGTTGTTCGGTGAGACCACGCAGGTGGCAGGGCGTTGGGGCTACCCGCGTTGGTCGGCGCAGTCCCAGGCGCGGTACTCCTGGCGTGACTTCACTTTCGCGTGGAGCGTGAGCTTCATCGGCGAGAGCAAGGAGCAGCCGGTGTTCGACCCGGGTACGACCAACATCGACCGTGTGTTCCGTACGCCGAACTACCTCCAGCACTCGGTGTCGCTGCGCTACTCGGGCGATGACTGGGAGCTCATCGGTTCGGTGCGTAACCTGTTCGACAAGGACCCGCCGCTGGTCGGCGACGGTCAGGGTGCTGATGGCGCATCGCGCTACCTCAACACGCTGCCGGGCGTCGGTTACGATCTCTTCGGTCGGTCCTTCACGCTGCGCTTCGCGAAGAAGCTAGAGCAGTTCTGACGCGGTCGATCCGTCGTCCAAGTCGATCGAGCGGGCCCTCTTCGGAGGGCCCGTTTTTTTGGCTCGATGGATCCGAAGCGTCTCGCCGCTAGCGAAGCGCGTCGAGCAGCGCCTGAGGACGGATGAGGGTGTCGGGCGCGGGTTCCCATGCGCCGTACCCCCAGGCCGCCGCGAAGAACCTCAGGCCGTTGACCTCGGCGGCACGGCGGTCTTCGGCGGAGTCGCCGACCATCCAGGTCTCCTTCGCCTGTAGCGTTGCGTCACGCAGCACCGCCGCCACCATCGCCGGCTTGTGGGGCGCGGGAGGCTCTGTGGCGTCGAGCGCGTGGACCTCTGTGAAGAAGTGGGTCCAGCTGAGGTGTCCCAGGATGCGACGGGTCGGCGCGATGCGCTTGTTGGTGACGATGCGCAAGGCGATGCCGGCTGCTACGAGGCCGTCCAGCAATTGCGGGATGCCCTCGTACACCGCCGTGGCGCGGTAGCCTGCTTCGTCGTAGTCGGTGCGGAACGCGGCGATGAGCGCGGCGATCGCCACCGGATCATCGCGACCGACCAATGCTGCGGCGGTCACGGGCAGCGGCGGGCCGATCAGCGAGGCCACGAGCGGGACCGCCGGCGTGAGGCCCGTCCGTCGCAGCGCGGCCTCGAACGAGGCGAGGATGCCCGGTGCCGAGTCGATCAGGGTACCGTCGAAGTCGAACAAGATGCTGCGCGGTGGCATGCGCGGGCTTACAGCTGGGCGGTGCCGCGGTCGTTGAACTG
>DBCG01000021.1 GCA_002292945.1 Proteobacteria bacterium UBA964
TGGCGCGCTCTGCAGGCCTTGCTCGCCGATCCTGTGCAGCCGCCGATCGTGCGGGCGACGGCGCTCGAGTTGGCGGCGCGATATCCGAGCGCTGCCGCCGACGCCGCGCTGCGTGCAGCCCTCGATGACGCCGATGATCTCGTGCGTCATGTGGCGGTCTCGCGGCATGAGGGCGCGCCGGCCGAGGCGCGCGCAGCCCTGCTCGCGCCGCGCTTACGCGATCGCGTGCGCGCCGTACGCATCGAGACCGCGCGTCTGCTGATGCCGGTTTCAGGAAGTCTCACAGGCGCCGATCGGGCTGCGTTCGACGTGGCGCTCGCCGAGTATGTGGCTGCATTGCGGCATGATCTCAGCCGTCCGGAGTCGCAGCTCAATCTCGGCAACCTGTTGCTGCAGCGTGGCGAGTCGCAGGCGGCCGAGGCGGCGTTCCGCAAGTCGCTCAGCATCGAGCCGCGCTTCGTGCCTGCGGCGGCGAACCTTGCCGACCTGCTGCGTGGCCGGGGCGATGAGATCGGTGCGGAACGCGTGCTGCGCGACAGCTTGCGTGCGCTCGGGTCGGTCGCGGCCGCTGCGCCGTTGCGTGAGTCGTTGGGCCTCGCCTTGGTGCGTCAGGGGCGAAAACCCGAGGCCTTGGCGGAGTTCGAAGCGGCCGTGCGTGCCGCGCCGGATCTCCCCCGCTATGCCTATCTGCATGCGCTCGCGCTCGATGACGCCGGTCGACGACCCGAGGCCATCAAGACGCTGGCTGCGGGGGCGGAACGCGCACCTGACCGCGATCTGCTGCTGACGCTCGCCATGTTCCGAAGCGAGGGCGGTGATGAGGCGGGCGCGCGTGCGGCGCTCGCCCGTTGGTATGCGATCAACCCCGACGACCCGGCGCTCGCGAACCTGCCGCGTTGAGTCTGCGTTACCCTTGAGGGGCCATGCCGACCCCACCCCCCACCGACATCGACCATATGCGCCGCGCGATCGCGCTCGCGCGGACGGCGGCGGCGGCCGGCGAGGTGCCGGTCGGCGCAGTCTTGGTGCGGGGCAGCGAAGTCCTGGGCGAGGGCGCCAACTGCCCGATCGGTGAGCACGACCCGACCGCCCACGCCGAGATCCGTGCACTGCGCGCCGCCGGCGCACAGGTCGGCGACTATCGGTTGCCGGGCACCACGCTCTACGTGACGCTCGAGCCCTGCATCATGTGCGCGTCTGCGTTGATCCACGCCCGGATCTCTCGGGTGGTGTTCGGCGCCTGGGACCCGAAGGCGGGGGCGGCGGGCAGCATCGTCGATGTATTCGGCATCGGGCAGTTGAACCACCGTGTGGATGTGTTCGGCGGCGTATTGGCGGAGGAGTGCGGCTCGCTGCTGTCTGATTTCTTCCGGCTTCGCCGGTCGATGCTTCCGGAGCGGGGCCGGGCAGGGTAGAATACCCGGCTCCGGAGAGGTACCGAAGTGGTCATAACGGCGCCGACTCGAAATCGGATGGTCGGTTAATCCCGGCACGTGAGTTCGAATCTCACCCTCTCCGCCATCTTCCCACCCCACGCTGATCCCATGGCCTCGAAGAACATCTACAAGGTCGTCTTCGTCAACCAAGGCAAGGTCTACGAGATCTACGCCCGGAGGGTAGGCCAAGGCGAGTTGTTCGGCTTCATCGAGGTCGAGCAGCTGGTGTTCGGCGAGCGTTCGAGCGTGGTGCTCGATCCGTCCGAGGAACGCATCAAGTCCGAGTTCGCGGGCGTCAAGCGCAGCTTCCTGCCGATGCACTCGGTGCTGCGCATCGACGAGGTGCCCCAACAAGGCGTGAGCAAGATCACGGCTTGGGAAGGCGGCAACATCACCCAGTTCCCCGGTCCTCTCTACACGCCGCCTGCGGGCGACGCTTCGAAGAAATAGGCCCGGCAGCCCATGCTCGCGATCCGCGGGTCCGCCGCACTGTCACCCTTCCGGATCGCCAAGCTCCTCGAGCGCTTGCGGGTGCCGTTCCCCGGCATCACGGCGCTCGAGGCGACATTCGTCCACTTCGTCGACCTCGACCGCGACCTCACCGCCGAGGAGCGCATGCGCCTCGATGCGTTGCTGACCTATGGGCCGCGCGAGTCGGGCGCCGCTGAGGCGAGCGCTGCGGGCGGCGAGGGCGTCGCCCTGTGGGTCGTACCGCGCCCCGGCACCATCTCGCCCTGGGCGAGCAAGGCCACCGACATCGCACAGGTCTGCGGTCTCGCGCCGGTGCGGCGCATCGAGCGTGGCATCGAGTACCGGCTGCGTCAGGCGGATGGCCGCCGCGACGGCGGAGCTGACGACGCAGGCGGTTCCGCGCTGACGAAGATCGCCACCGTGGCCGCGCTGCTGCACGACCGAATGACCGAGGCGGTGCTGACCTCGCCGGAGGAGGCGCAGGCCCTCTTCGCCAGAGAGACCGCACGGCCGCTGCGTCGCATATCTTTGGCCGCCGGTCGTGAGGCTTTGATCCGCGCCGATGCCGAACTCGGTCTTGCCTTGTCGGCCGACGAGATCGACTACCTGCTCGCCGCCTACCGCGAGCTCGACAGGGATCCGACCGATGTCGAGTTGATGATGTTCGCGCAGGCCAATTCCGAGCACTGCCGCCACAAGATCTTCAACGCGGACTGGATCATCGATGGCGAGCGCCAGCTGAAGTCGCTGTTCGCCATGATCCGCAACACCCATGCTCGCGCACCGCAGGGTGTCCTGAGCGCCTACCGCGACAATGCGTCGGTGATCGAGGGCAGCGCCGGCCAGCGCTGGTTCCCGGACCCCGCGACGGGCGTCTACGGCGCGCACGCCGAACCCATCGACATCCTCATGAAGGTGGAGACCCACAACCACCCGACCGCCATCTCGCCGTTCCCGGGCGCTTCGACCGGATCCGGCGGCGAGATCCGTGACGAGGGTGCCACCGGCATCGGCGCCAAGCCGAAGGCCGGACTCGTCGGGTTCTCGGTCTCGCATCTGCGTATCCCGGGCTTCGCGCAGCCGTGGGAGACCGCGCCTGGCGTCGCCGACCTCGGCAAGCCGGGACGCATCGCCTCGGCGCTCGACATCATGCTCGACGGCCCGATCGGTGCCGCAGCCTTCAACAACGAATTCGGACGCCCCTCGATCTGCGGCTATTTCCGCACGCTGGAAGTGCAGGCACCGGGCGATCCAGCAGGTCGCGCGCGTGGATACCACAAGCCGATCATGATCGCGGGCGGCATGGGCAACGTGCGCCGCGACCATGTCGAGAAGCGCGATTGCCCGCCGGGCGCGAAGATCGTCGTGCTGGGCGGTCCCTCCATGCTCATCGGTCTGGGTGGCGGTGCGGCGTCATCGGTCGGTGCGGGCACCTCGTCCGCCGATCTCGATTTCGCGTCCGTGCAGCGCGGCAACCCCGAGATGCAGCGTCGCGCACAGGAGGTCATCGACCGCTGCTGGGAGCAGGGCGAGGCCAACCCGATCCTCCTCATCCACGATGTCGGCGCGGGCGGGCTCTCGAACGCCGTGCCGGAGGCGGTCGCACACAGCGGTCGCGGGGCCGTCATCGATCTGCGGGCCATCCTCAACGACGAGCCCGGCATGTCGCCGATGGAGCTCTGGTGCAACGAGTCGCAGGAGCGCTATGTGCTCGTGGTGGCGGCGGCGGCCGTCGATGGCTTCGCGGCCCTCTGCGCCCGCGAGCGCTGTCCGTTCGCCGTCATCGGCACGCTCACGGACGACGGTCGCTTGCTGGTGCGCGATCCGCAGCTCGGCGACACGCCGGTCGACATGCCCATCGAGGTGCTGCTCGGCAAGGCGCCGCGCATGACCCGTGATGTGAAGCGTCTCGCACCGGCGACCCAGACCTTCGACACGGCGGGTCTCGATGCGAGCGAGGCGCTGCGGCGCGTGCTGCGTTTCCCGGCAGTCGCCGACAAGACCTTCCTCGTCACCATCGGCGACCGCACGGTCGGCGGCATGATCTCCCGCGACCAGATGGTGGGCCCGTGGCAGGTGCCGGTGGCGGACTGCGGCGTGACCACGGCCGACTATTTCGGGCACGCCGGTGAGGCGATGGCCATGGGCGAACGCACGCCGGTCGCGCTGCTCGACCCGCCGGCTGCGGCTCGGCTCGCGGTGGCCGAGGCCATCACGAACATCTTGGCCGCCGATGTCCGCGCACTCGGCGATGTACGACTCTCCGCCAACTGGATGGCGGCCTGCGGTGAACCGGGCGAGGACGCGGCGCTCTTCGCCGCGGTCAAGGCCGTGGGCGAGGAACTCTGCCCCGCGCTCGGCATCGCCATCCCCGTGGGCAAGGATTCTTTGTCGATGCGCACCGCGTGGCGGGACGGCGACGCGGCGGACGGTGCGCCGAAGTCCGTCGTCGCGCCCGTGTCGCTCATCGTCTCGGCGTTCGCGCCGGTCGGCGATGTACGGCGTTCATGGATCCCGCAGTTGCGCGCCGACGCGGGCGACACCGTGCTGGTTTTGGTCGACCTCGCGCGTGGGCGCGATCGCCTCGGCGGTTCGGTGTTGGCGCAGACCGGCGGCCTGCTCGGCGGCGCGCCGGGTGTGGAGCCGCCCGATCTCGACGAGCCGGCGCTGCTCAAGGGACTCGCCGCAGCGCTCGTGCAGCTGCGTGACGAGGGCAGGGTGCTCGCCTACCACGACCGCTCGGATGGCGGTCTCGCGGTGACGCTGCTCGAGATGGCCTTCGCCGGCCACTGCGGACTCGAGGTGAACCTCGCGGGCGCGAAAGGGGATGGCCTCGCCGCGCTCTTCGCCGAGGAGCCGGGCGTGGTGTTGCAGGTCCGTGCGGTGGACGCCCCGCATGTGCTCGGTGTGCTCGATACCCACGGCGTACAGCGCTGCAGCGCCGTCATCGGTCGGCCGCTCATCGGCTCGGACCGCATCCGTCTCAACGCCGGCCGCGCGCGCATCGACGAGTCCTGGGAAGCGCTCAAGCGCGAGTGGTCCGAGACCACGTTCCGCATGCGCGAGCTGCGTGACGATCCCGGGTGCGCACGCGAGGAGTTCGCGGCGGCGACCGCGTTCGATGCGCCACCCCTCGTCGTCGATCTGGCCTTCGATACGCGCGAGGACATCGCTGCGCCTTTCATCGCGCGCGGCGCGCGCCCGCGCATCGCGGTGCTGCGCGAGCAGGGCGTCAACAGCCAAACCGAGATGGCGGCGGTGTTCCACCTTGCAGGTTTCGAGGCGCATGACCTGCACATGACCGACCTCATCGCCGGGCGCACCTCACTCGAGGGCTTCCACGGGCTCGTCGCCTGCGGCGGCTTCTCCTACGGCGATGTGCTCGGGGCGGGCGAGGGCTGGGCGAAGTCGATCCTCTTCAATGCGCGACTGCGCGAGATGTTCGCGGCGCATTTCGCGCGCAGCGATGCGTTCGCGCTCGGTGTCTGCAACGGTTGCCAGATGATGGCGCAGCTCGCGCCGATCATCCCGGGTGCGGCCCACTGGCCGCGCTTCGTGCGCAACCGTGTCGAGCAGTTCGAGGGGCGTCTCTCTTTGGTCGAGGTGCTGCCGTCGCCCTCGGTGCTGCTCGCCGGCATGGCGGGGTCTGTGTTGCCGATCGTGGTGTCGCACGGCGAGGGCCGGGCGGAGTTCCGCGATGCCGCGCAGCAGGCGGCCTGCAGCACGTCTGGGACGGTCGGTCTGCGCTATGTCGAGCGCAAGGGTGTCGTCGCCGCCCGTTACCCGGCAAATCCAAATGGTTCACCGGACGGTCTTGCCGCGCTCTGCAACCTCGACGGGCGCGTGACCCTCGCCATGCCCCATCCCGAACGCGTGTTCCGCGACGCGCAGCTCTCCTGGCGTCCGGATCCAGCCTCTGCTGCGGGCGCTGGTGCGGGCGAGTACAGTGGTTGGATGCGCATGTTCCGAAACGCCAGGGCCTGGCTCGGATGACCCCCG
>DBCG01000107.1:0-2540 GCA_002292945.1 Proteobacteria bacterium UBA964
GCAGGTGCCGACGCATCGCCATCGATGCCGGCGATGGCTACGCCGAGCAGCGCTGCGGCCAGGAAGGCGGGCAGCAGCGAAACGCCTGCGGCACCCGCGATGGCGACGCCGAAGCCCGACGCCCACGAGGCGGCGGCGGAATTAGAGACCACGATAGCGTTCTGCGCGGTGCCCGCAACGGTGTTCGCTGCGAGGGAATTCTGGGCGGCGACCAGCTGCTGCTGCAGGGTCTCGGCCGTGACGCCTGCGTTCGGCTGCAGTTGGAAGACGGTGTTGGCACCCTCTTGCGTGGCGCCGGTGATCTGGCCCTGGATGCCGAGCTCGTTGAGCTTGGCGTTCAGGTTCTTGATCGCCTGGTCGATCTGGCTCTGGGTGAGACCGGGTGACGCGGAGCCTTGGGCCTGCGCGACCACGGGCAGCGCGGCCATGTGGACGGTCGCGGCGAGCGCGGCGATCGTGGCCAATCGGGAAAGCTTGTTCATGGATCATCGACTCCGCGAGGGAAAACTCAGGTCACAGAGTACCTGTGCGTGGGAGGGTTAGTCAACGGGAAAGCCATCTACAATCTTTTGAAAGGTCTGAATAAAAGGTCTGCAAATTCATGTCCCTGTCATCTCAACAGGTTCGGAGCGGTTTCTCAGTGCGCGGCGTCACAGTCTGGCTCACCGCCCTGTGGGGAGCGGGCAGCTTGCTTCCCGCCCATGCCGATCCTTGGGCTGACCCTTGGCTTGCCCCGGGTGACGCGACCCTGCGCCACGACCTCCAATGGCTGGCCGACGAGGGGGTATTGACGGCGCCGACCATTACCTGGCCCCTCGCCCGGGTGCGGCGGACGGCCGAGTCGGGAGTGGAGACCCGCCTTGCGGGCGCTGAGCCCTCGCCCTTGCGGGGCTTCGCGGACTCGCCCCGGGAATCCGGGGAGGCCTCGGCAGGGGGTGACGGGGTCCGCCGGGCGCTATTCAGCCCGGCTTCAATTGACGGTCGTGGCGGACGCCGCGGATGGCCGGACGCTTCGGGCAGACGGTTCCTATGCTTCGGCAAGGTTCGGCAATGTCGCCGTGACGGCGGGTCTGCGCGAGCAGTGGTGGGGCCCGGGCTGGGAGGGCAGCCTGATCCTCGGCACCGACGCGCGGCCGATCCCGAGCCTCACGGTCGAGCGGGTGCTCGCCGATCCCTTCGAGTCCCCTTGGCTGCGCTGGCTCGGGCCATGGCGGGCGACGGCGAGCGTCGGACAGGGGGAGGGCGGGTCTTCCGCGCGCGACGGTCGCTTGACGGTGCGACCCGACACCAAAATCTTTGCGGTGCGTTTTGCGTTCAAGCCGAAACCCTGGCTCGAGATCGGCCTCAGTCGCAGCGCGCAGTTCTGCGGCGAAGGGCGCGAGTGCGACCTCGGAACCTTCTGGGACATGCTGCGCGGGCGTGACAACACGGACGATTCTTTGACCGCCGCCGAGCAACCCGGCAACCAGATGGCGGGCTATGACGCCCGACTGCGTTCGCCGTGGCCAGCGCTGCCGATGGCGGTCTATGGGCAGTTCATCGGCGAGGACGAGGCCGGCGGCCTGCCGAGCAAGTTCCTGGGCTTGATGGGCGTGGAGGCTTGGGGTGGGAACACCCTCGGCAGTTGGCGGGCGCACGCCGAGTACACCGACACCACCTGCAGTTTTTCGCGGCAGCGGCCACAGGTGGATTGCGCCTACCGCAACAGCGTCTATCCGCAGGGCTACACGCATCGGGGACGGATGATCGGGCACTCGATGGACAACGACAGCCGGATGCTCGCCGTCGGCGCGATCTGGGTGCGGCCCTCGGGGCAGTCGTGGAGCGCGCTCGCGCGGCGTGTGGACCTCAACCGCTATGGCGGCACGCCCGACACCTCCCACGCCTTGGCGCCCGCGCCACACCGCGTCGACGATATCCAGCTGGGATGGCGACAGCCGCTTGGCTCAGGCGCGGGGAACCTCGGCACGCTACGCGTCGGTGTCGGGGCCTTCAACTCCGAGGCTTACGGGTTCGTCGAGTGGCGCCGGGGGCCGTGAGCACCTGTTGGTGCGAGTGCTCGAATCTTTGGCCGTAGACATCTTCGCCCTTGAAATACCGGCGCCCGACGCCACGCTTGTTCTTCGCGTCGACCTCTTCTCGCTCGCGCCCGAAATCGCGCGCGGTCTGCTGCTCGAGGGCGACCGTGTCGGGTGATACGGCCTCGTAGGCGTCGATCATCTCGAACCTCTCGACGAATCCGCGCGGGATCGGCAGCACCGCCGCGAGCAGGTCGCCGACCTTGATCTCGATCGGGTGATCGGGCCGCGTGATCTTCAGATTGAAGGTGAAATCTCGCCGCAGATTATCGGCCTCGACGACCCCGGTCAGGTTCTGCAGGCCGTCGATGAACACGTTCGGCGGCTGCAGCGTCATCAGGTTCACCTCGGGCGGGGTGCGCAGCGCGAACGCCGTCTGCACGGTCACGATGCCGAGCCCGAACTGCGAAGCGAGAAGTTGCAAGCCACCGAAGGCGGCGGCCTCTTCGGTGTTGTGCACGG
>DBCG01000107.1:2594-5645 GCA_002292945.1 Proteobacteria bacterium UBA964
TCGGCGGGTTCGGGCCCGCCGTTCCAGAGGAAAGTCGCGTGGAACAGCGATTTCACCGCAAACCCGTATTGGTTGCCGATCACGAGCGGCAGGCAGAGATACGCGTGCTTCGAGAACCAGTCGCGCTTGTGCTGGCCGCGCAGCGGCAGGAAGACCGTGTCCTGCAACCCGGCGTAGTGGTCGTCGTAGGGCAGCGCGAGGATGCGATCGTCAGGTACTTTCATGGGCCGGATCGAAGGTCAGGAACGAGGCGAGCGTGTGCCGCATCCCGTGGGTGACGGGCCGCACGCCGTGCAGATAGTCGAGCGTGCCCGGGAACACGAGCAGTGTGCGCACCGGTGGCCGCAGTTCGATGCCGAGTTCCGGGAAGTGGATCGCGCCGTCGCCGTAGTCGTCGTTGAGATAGATCACCGACGCGAAATGCCGCCACGGATACGGATGCGGTTCGCCGCCCGGATTCTCGGCATCGGCGTGGGGCAGCAGTTCGTAGCCAGGCGGCCAGCGCGCGAAGTTGATGACATCGGCGTAGAGCGGCGGCTGCGGGCCGAGGCGTTCTTCGAGGACGCCGTGCACCGTGCGGATGATGCGGCGCTGCAGATCGCGCAGCAGCGTTTGGGTGGCCGGGTCGCGCACCTGCGGCAAGGTCAGCGTGCGACCCGCCCAGTAGTCCGTCCGGTCGGTCGCCCCGAAGTCCGCCTCGTGGGCGGCGAGGAACCCGAGCGCCTGAGTGCGTTCGACCTCAGAGATGAAGTCCGGCACCAGGAGCGGGAAGCAGGCCAGGCCGGACCACGGGTGCTCGGCCATCCGTCAGGCGCCGGACCGACTGCCCGGGGACGGTTTTTGACGGCTGTCGATCTCCGCTGCCTTCAGGCGTAGCGTGGATTCGAGCGCGTCGAGCGCCGCCGCTTCGGTCCAGCCGGCATCGGTCATGGATTTGAGCATGACCTCGGGCGGATGGCCGGCCTCGGCCTGCGCGATGATCCACCGTCGGAGGTCCGGGGTGAGGCGTCCTGCAGGTGACATAGGGCTGGAGTATACTTCGCCTCGTTTTGATGCAGTGCCTCGAGGCACCTTTTTCTCTGCCCAGTCAGGGGGTCGGATGCGATTCTTGCGACGTGTTCTCTTGGCGGTCGGTGTGGCCGCGGTCATGGCCTCGGCCTCGGCCCAGGCGCCCAGCCCCCAGCAGCTCGAGATGCTGAAGTCCCTGAGCCCGTCCGATCGGGCGGCACTCATGGAGCAGTTGGGGATCTCGACCGAGGATCCGGGCGCGACGCCGGGCGCCACACGGGCGCCGGGGCAGCCGGTTGTTGGGGAGGCCTCGGCTCAACGGGCCGCCGACACTGCCAGTGAGGCCGCGCTCGAGCGCGCCCGCAAGGCGCTGACTTTCCAGCCCGAGGACACGGTGCTGATCGAAATCGTTCGCGCCCAGCTCGCTGATGCCGCGGGGGCGGCCGACCCCACCGATCAAGTGTTCATCGAGTCCGTCCTGCGTCGCAATCCCTACCAGCTCGACCGTTCGGCGGCGCTGCAGCTGCCGGGACTCGAACCGATCGCCTTGGGGGGCTTGAGCGAGCAGCAAGCGAACCGCCGCCTCGCCGCCGACCCGTCGCTGCGCCGCTTCGCGACCAAGGTCACGCGGCTGCCCGTGTCGCGGGTCGGCCTCGCGGGCCTCAAGCCCTTCGGTTACGACCTCTTCAATGATTCCCCGAGCACCTTCGCGCCCTTGAATGATGTCCCGGTCCCCGCCGACTACACCTTGGGTGCGGGCGACCAGTTGACCGCGCAGTTGTTCGGCGCGCAGAACCGCACGCTTCGGCTCATGGTCGGCCGCGATGGTCGTGTGAACTTTCCGGAACTCGGGCCGATCCCGGTCGCGGGCAAAAAATTCGATGCCGTACGCGAGGACATCGAGGCGCGGGTCGCGCGGCAGATGATCGGCACGCAGGTGAGCGTCGGCATGGGCGATACGCGCTCGATCAGCGTGTTCGTGGTGGGCGAGGCCAACAAGCCGGGGTCCTACACCGTGAGCGGTCTCTCCACCATCACGAGCGCGCTCTACGCCTCGGGTGGCATCAAGACCACGGGGTCTCTGCGCGACATCCAGCTCAAGCGCCGCGGCACGGTCGTGCGACGGCTCGACCTCTACGATCTGCTGCTGCGCGGCGACACCACGCACGACGGCAAGTTGCAGGCGGGCGATGTGATCTTCATCCCGACGGTGGGCCCGACCGCTGCGGTCGATGGCGAAGTGCGCCGCCCGGCGATCTATGAACTGCGAGGCAACACCCCGCTTTCTGCGTTGATCGCCTTGGCAGGCGGTCTCACGCCGGACGCCGATGAGCGCCGTGTCACGGTGGTGCGCCGTGCCGAAGACCAGCGCCTTGTCGCCTTCGATTTCCCACAGAACACGCAGGCGGGCCGTGGCGAGACGCTGCGCAACGGCGACAGCATCCGCGTGGCGCGGGTGCGCCCGACCTTGGACGCGGGCGTAGTGCTCGAGGGGCATGTATTCCGACCGGGCGCGGTCGCGTGGCGCGAGGGTCTGCGCCTGACGCAACTTGTCTCCTCTGTGGATGAACTCCGGCCGAACGCCGATCTCGGCTATGTGCTGATCCGTCGCGAGATGCCTCAGGACCGGCGTCTCGTCGTGCTGTCGGCGGATCTTGGGGCGGCGCTGCGCCAGCCGGGTGGAGACGCCGACATCCGGCTCGCCGCACGCGACCGGGTGATCGTGTTCGATTCGGCCTCGAGCCGTCGGCAAGTGCTCGAGCCGCTGTTGACCGAACTGCGTCGCCAGTCGGGCCTCGAGGCGCCGACCGAGATCATCAGCATCGGGGGTCGCGTGAAGGCGCCGGGCGAGTATCCGCTCGAGCCCGGCATGCGCATCAGCGACCTGCTGCGCGCGGGCGGGCAGTTGGACGACGCGGCCTTCGGCGGCAAGGCGGAACTCACCCGCTTCCGCAGCACCGGCGGCGAGCGCGCGAGCGAACTCCTCGAGATCGACCTTGCGGCCGTGCGTCGCGGCGATCCGGCGGCGGATGTCACCCTGCA
>DBCG01000002.1:0-12163 GCA_002292945.1 Proteobacteria bacterium UBA964
GGGGGGGGTGGGGGTGGGGGTAGTGCGTGGCGTGCTCATGACCGCAGTATAGTTTCAGATGAAACCAATCGGCCAGTGGGTAAATGCCTCCCGTGACCGGGTTTTGACATTGTCGGGTTGCCGAGGTCTCTGCGCGCCATTATAATAATTACAATGTTGCGAAATATTGAAATGTTACCAATTGACGACCTCGCGCGGATGCTGCGAGCGGTCTCGGATCCCTCGCGCTTGAGGTTGCTGCGGTTGTGTTTCGATCAGCCGACCAGCGTTTCTGAGCTCGCGGCCGCAGTGGCGGACAGTGAGCCGAATGTGTCGCGGCAGTTGAAGCAGTTGGCCACAGCCGGATTGTTGCGCCGTGCGCGCCGCGGGCAGAGCGTCGAGTACCTGCCGATGATCGGCGGAGGCTTTGCGGCCGAGCTCGCTTTGCAGTTGTTGGCGCGTATCGATCCGGTCGACCCCGAGCTCTGCGAGGCGCGGGCTCGGTTGCGTGCGCTGGAGACGGGTGGGGCGACGGCAGCGGAGCTGCTCGCCTCGAGCCGGCTGGGTCGTGCGTTGGTCGCAGCGCTCGATGTCGCTTTGTCGCGTGACGCGATGGGCACACGTGTGCTGGCCCATGTAGGCCATCGTGAACTTCTCGAGCTGCTCGCACGTCGGCCCTCGCGCGTGACGCTGCGCATAGACACCGCCGTCGAACGTACGGTGGTGCAGAGATGGGCTGAGTCTGAAGGTCTGGTGTTCGATTATCGGAATGCCAAACAGACGCGCGAAAGCCCACTATACGACGTCTGCGTAGAGGTCCCACGGCCGAACGAGCTGCGGGAGTTGGCCCAAGTGTCGCCTTGGCTCGGTCGTCTCCGTGATGTGCTCGGCGACGACGGTGTTCTATGGCTTGCGTTGCCCTACGACCTGCTTGATCACGACGGGATCGCGCCGCCGTTGAGGCTGCGGGCCTTGCTCGATGAGCAAGGTTTTGACTGCCTCACCCTCGCGCCGGTGGAGGCTGAGGGTCGCCATCTCTTGATCACCCGCAGCCGAGCCCGTGCTCGCCGCAGTGAGCGGGAAAATCTGCCTGCCTCTGATGCCCGGCGCGGCGCGCTCGGCGCCTGAACTCATTCATCAACGACCTGGACGGACCTTCAATGATCGAACACGGTTCGCAGATCTCCTTCGAGTTCTTCCCGCCCGCCGATGCAAAGATGGACGCCGCGCTGTGGCGCGCGGTCGAGACGCTCGCGCCGTTCGCGCCTAGTTTCGTGTCGGTGACCTACGGTGCGGATGGTTCGACCCGCGACCGTACGCGGTCCCTGGTGCAACGCATCGCCCGCGACAGTCGCCTTACCGCGGTACCCCACCTGACCTGCGTCGGGGCGACCCGTGAGGAGACCCTCGAGATCGCGCAGCGCTACTGGCAGGACGGTGTCCGTCATATCGTGGCGTTGCGCGGCGATGCTCCGCAGGGGAGCGACGGCTACCGTGTACACCCGGGCGGTTTTGCCTACGCCCGCGACCTCGTGGAAGGGCTCCGTTCGGTGGCGCCTTTCGAGATCTCGGTCGCCGCCTATCCTGAGACCCATCCCGAAGCGCTGTCGGCAGAGGCCGATCTCGATAACCTGCGCGCCAAGTTCGAGGCCGGCGCCAGCCGTGCCATCACCCAGTTTTTCTTCGAGACCGACGATTTTCTTCGCTTCCGTGATCGATGCGCAGCGGCCGGCATCACCGGGTCGATGGTGCCGGGCGTCCTGCCCATCTCCCGTTTCTCGCAGGTGGCGCGTTTTGCGGCGCGCTGCGGCGCCAAGATCCCGGAGCGTCTGGCACAGCGGTTCGTTGGGCTCGAGCAGGATCCGGCGGCGCACGCCAAGGCCGCCCTCGACGTCGCGATCGAGCAGGTCTCGATACTGCGCCGCCATGGCGTGCGCGACTTCCATTTCTATACCCTCAACCGCGCCGAACTCACTGCCGCGATCTGCGAGGCCATGCAGTTGCGGGCTGCCGCTTGAGCACGGGCTGCGCGCAGCACAGGCCCAATAGCGCAGCCTCCGTCGCGTCCCCGGAAGCCCCGACGGCATCGGACAGCGTCGCGGCGGTGATGGCTGCGACGCCCTTCGAGCGGGAGCCTGTCGATGAGCGTCTGCGCGCCACTCGGGTCGCCCGTTTGCGGGAACTCGCCTCGACCCGGGTGCTGGTGCTCGATGGGGCGATGGGGACGATGATCCAGCGCCATCGCCTGGATGAAACTGGTTATCGCGGTGTACGCTTCGCGCGATTCGGACGCGATCAACGTGGCAACAACGACTTGTTGACGCTGACTCGCCCAGACTTGATCGCTGAGATCCACCGTGCCTATTTCGAGGCCGGTGCGGACATCGTCGAGACCAACACTTTCAACTCGACGACCATCGCGCAGGCCGACTATGGCCTGGAGGCGCTCGCTCCTGAGCTCAACTATCGTGCCGCGCGCCTCGCGCGGGAGGTCGCGGAGCGATCGACCTCACAGGATGGGGCTCCGCGCTTTGTGGCCGGTGCCTTGGGTCCGACCAACCGCACCGCCTCGATCTCGCCCGATGTGAGCGACCCTGCCAAGCGTAATGTGCGTTTCGACGACCTTGTCGTAGCCTATCGCGAGGCCACTGCCGCTTTGATCGAAGGGGGTGTGGACCTGTTGCTGGTCGAGACGGTCTTCGACACGCTGAACGCCAAGGCAGCCATCTTCGCCTTGCGCGCCGAACTAGATGGGCGAGGCCTCGACCTGCCGGTGATCATCTCCGGGACCATCACAGACGCTTCGGGACGCACGCTTTCCGGCCAGACCACCGAGGCTTTCTGGAACTCGGTGCGACACGCGCGCCCGTTCGCGATCGGACTCAATTGTGCGCTGGGCGCCAAAGAGATGCGGCCCTACATCGCCGAACTCGCGAGGCTCGCGGATTGCGGGGTCTGTGCGTACCCGAACGCAGGGCTGCCCAACGCGTTCGGCGAGTACGATGAGACACCGTCCGAGACCGCGCAGATCGTCGGTGAATTCGCTGAGTCCGGACTCCTCAACATCGTCGGCGGCTGCTGCGGTACCACGCCGGACCACATCCGACTGATCGCCAGAGCCGTGCGACACCTTCCTGCCCGCGCCCCAGCCGAGCCGCCCATCCGCTGTCGACTGTCCGGCCTCGAGCCGTTCAATATCGGACCCGAGACGCTGTTCGTGAACGTCGGTGAACGCACCAACGTCACCGGTTCCGCCAAGTTCCGCAAGCTCATCGAGTCCGAGGACTACGGCGCAGCGGTCGATGTCGCGCGCCAACAGGTCGCCGCGGGTGCGCAGGTCATCGACGTCAACATGGATGAGGGGATGCTCGACTCGGAGGCGGCGATGGTCCGGTTCCTTGATCTCGTCGCCACCGAGCCTGATATCGCGCGGGTCCCGGTGATGATCGACTCCTCGAAATGGAGCGTCATCGAGGCCGGCCTGAAGTGCGTCCAAGGCAAGGCCATCGTCAACTCGATCAGTCTCAAGGAGGGCGAGGGTGCTTTCCTCGCGCAGGCACGGCTCGTGCGCGCCTATGGCGCCGCAGTGGTGGTGATGGCTTTCGATGAGCAGGGACAGGCCGATACCGTGGAGCGCAAGGTCGCCATCTGCGAACGGTGCTACCGGTTGCTGGTCGATAACGGCTTCCCGCCCGAGGACATCATCTTCGACCCGAACATCTTCGCGGTCGCGACGGGCATCGAGGAGCATGCACGCTACGGGCTCGACTTCATCGAGGCGGTGGGCGAGATCAAGCGTCGCCTGCCGCATGTCAAGGTGAGCGGTGGGGTGAGCAACGTCTCCTTCTCCTTCCGCGGCAACGATGCGGTGCGTGAGGCGATGCACAGCGTCTTCCTCTATCACGCGATACGCAACGGCCTCGACATGGCCATCGTCAACGCCGGACAGCTCGCCATCTACGAAGACATCCCTCGAGAGCTTCGCGATGCCGTGGAGGATGTGGTTCTCGACCGTCGTACCGATGGCACCGAGCGTTTGCTGGCGCTCGCGGCGCGCTTCCGGGGTGAGGGCGGTGCCAAGCGGGAGACAGACCTCGAGTGGCGCTCGCTGCCGGTCGCCGAGCGTCTGCAGCATGCGTTGATCAAGGGCCTTGACGAGTTCGTGGTGCAAGACACCGAAGAGGCACGCTTGACGGCTGCCTTGCCCATCGAGGTGATCGAGGGGCCGTTGATGGACGGCATGAACATCGTCGGTGACCTGTTCGGCGCGGGCAAGATGTTTCTGCCGCAGGTGGTGAAGAGCGCGCGCGTCATGAAGAAAGCGGTCGCGCACTTGGTGCCTTTCATCGAACACGGTCGGGTCGGCGGTTCCCGAAGCAACGGCAAGGTGGTGCTTGCGACCGTCAAGGGCGACGTCCACGACATTGGCAAGAACATCGTCGGCGTGGTGCTCCAGTGCAACAACTTTGAGGTCATCGACCTCGGCGTCATGGTTCCGACCGAGCGGATACTAGAGGTGGCCCGACGCGAGGATGCAGCCTTGGTCGGTCTGTCCGGCCTCATCACACCGTCGCTCGATGAGATGGTGCATGTCGCGGCGGAGATGCAGCGGCAGGGATTCACAGTGCCGCTGCTGATCGGTGGTGCGACCACCTCGCCTGCGCATACCTCCGTGAAGATCGCCCCGCAGTATCGCAGCCCCGTGGTCTATGTGAAGGACGCCTCGCGGGCGGTGGGAGTCTGTCAGTCTTTGGTGACGCCGTCGCGGCGTGATGCGTTCGTGTCGAAGGTGTCAGCAGACCATGAGCTGCGGCGTGAGCAGCATGCCGGTAAATCGGTGCGGCAGCCGGCGCTAACCCTCGAGGCCGCCCGCGCCAACCGACGGAGGCTCGACTGGTCGGCGTACCGGCCTGTCGCGCCGCGTCACCCTGGGGTACAGGTGCTTGACGACATCCGTCTCGAGGAGTTGCTCGATTATTTCGATTGGATGCCGTTCTTCAACGCTTGGGAGTTCGCCGGACGATTCCCGGACATCCTCACTGACGAGGTGATCGGCGAGGCGGCCAGCAACCTCTATGCGGATGCGCGCCGCATGCTGCGCGAACTGGTGAAGGGTCGTTGGCTCGGTATCCGTGCTGTGGTCGGCGTCTTCCCGGCGCATTCCTCGGGTGACGATATCGAGGTCTATCCCAGCGAGGAGCGCGAGGTGCCGATCGCGGTCCTGCATCACCTGCGTCAGCAGAAGGGCAAGCCGGCCGGCCAGCCGCAAGAATGCCTCGCCGACTTCATCGCGCCGCGCGGCAGCGGCGTGGACGATTGGGTGGGCGCGTTCGCAGTCACGACCGGTATCGGCATCGAGGAGCACCTCGCTCGTTTCGATGCCGCCCACGACGACTACTCGAGCATCATGCTCAAGGCGCTCGCCGATCGTTTCGCCGAGGCGGCAGCGGAATACCTGCACGAGCGCGTGAGACGTGAGATCTGGGGTTACAGCTCAGATGAGCAGCTCACCGCCCAGCAGCTCATCGCCGAGCAGTACCGCGGGATCCGTCCCGCGCCGGGATATCCCGCCTGTCCTGACCACACCGAGAAGTCCATCTTGTGGTGTCTGCTCGATGTCGAGCGTAACGCCGGCATGCAGCTCACCGAGAGCTTCGCGATGCACCCGACGGCTGCGGTCAGCGGCTGGTACATCGCGCACCCTGAGGCCCGCTACTTCGCCGTCGGCAAGATCGACCGCGATCAGGTCCAGGATTACGCGATGCGCAAAGGCATGACGCTCAATGAGGCGGAGCGCTGGCTGGCGCCGAACTTGGGCTATTGACGTGACCGGGTGTCGCGCCGTGATGGAGCGGTCGGTTCGTCATCGTCGAGCAGGCGCAGGAACGAGGCGCCGCCGAGCAGACGCATCTGCTTCATGATGGCGTCACGCCGGCGTTGGACCCGTGGCCCCGGTGCATCCACCCGCCACTGCTTCGGCGCAGGCAGCACGGCGGCGAGGGTCGCGGACTCGCGGCGGGTCAGCCGTGCGGCGTCCTTGCGGTAGAAGCGCTGCGCAGCGGCTTGTACGCCGTAGGTGCCGCGGCCGAACTCGGCGATGTTGAGGTACATCTCGAGGATGCGCTCCTTCGGCCAGAGCAGTTCGATGAGCCCGGTGATGCCGGCCTCGATCCCCTTGCGTGCCCAGCCGCGACCTTTCCAGAGGAAGAGGTTTTTGGCGACCTGTTGGGTCAGCGTGCTGGCGCCGCGGATCTTTCCGCCTCGTGCGTTGTGGCGCACGGCTTGGCGTATCGACTCGAAGTCGAAGCCGGCGTGGAACGGGAACCGCTGGTCCTCCGAGGCGATCACCGCGAGCGCAGCCTGCGGTGAGATCTTCTCGAGCGGGACCCATTGATAGCGGTTGCGGTACGCGAAGTCTCCGTCCCACATCGCACCGATCCGGTCCGACATCATGAACGCGGTGGTGGGCGGCGGCACCCATCGCAGCACCAGCACCACGCCGCAGAGGATCACTGCAGCCCACAACACCGTGCGCAGCAGTGCCGTTGCGATGAATCGCGGCGTCAGGCGGTCTCCCCCCTGCGCACGGTCAGGATCAGCACGTCGTCGACCGGGACGTCGCCATGTCCGCGACGGCGCGTGGTGGGCACGGCAGCGATCGCGTCGACGGTCTCCATGCCCGAGGTCACCCGGCCGAACACCGCGTAGCCATAGTTGCCCGGTGAGTGGTCCAGGAAATCATTGTCGGTGAGGTTGATGAAGAACTGCGCAGTGGCGCTGTGGATGTCGTTGGTGCGGGCCATGGCGAGCGTGCCGCGGCTGTTGCGCAGGCCGTTGGCGGCTTCGTTGCGGATCGGTTCCCGGGTGGGCTTCTGCTCGAGGCCAGGCCCGAAGCCACCGCCTTGGATCATGAAGCCCGGGATCACGCGGTGGAAGAGTGTGTTGTCGAAGTGCCCATCGTCCGCGTACTGCAGGAAATTGGCGACGCTTTCGGGCGCCTCCACGGCTGACAGTTCCACGGTGAAGGCGCCGGCGGTGGTGGTGAACAGCAGCGTCGGCAGCGGTGCGGTGGACATGGCATGGATTCCTTATAGGTGGTGTTAGGGCGCGTCAGCGCCGGCCTTCGGTCACGCGCGCGTGGCCGGCCGGATCGCGGTGCGAGACTATGTCAGCGTATCCCCGTGCGGCAAGCCGTTCGCGGACCGCGGCGGCCTGGTCGGCGCCATGTTCCAGCAGCAGCCACCCCCCGGGGAGCAGATGATCGGGCGCCGCATCGATCAGTGCGTGCAGATCGGCGAGCGCGTCGATCCCCGGCGTGAGGGCTGTCCGCGGCTCATGGCGCAGTGAATCGCCGTGCAGCACCGGGTCGTCTGCCGCGACATACGGCGGGTTCGACACCACCACAGCGAAGCGTCGTGTGCCGAGCGGTGCGAACCAGTCTCCGGCGAGGAGCTCGAGGCGCCCGACTTCGAGGCGCAGGGCGTTCTCGCGCGCGACCGCCAGTGCCGCCGGTGACCGCTCGACCGCCGTCACCGGCCAATCCGGACGCTCGACGGCGATCGCCAGGGCGATGGCCCCCGACCCGGTCCCGAGATCCAAAGTGGATGCCGGAGTGGCGGTGGAACGGCACCATGCATCGCCTTTGATGAGCGCCTGCGCGACCAGCGTCTCGGTCTCCGGTCGTGGCACCAGAACCGCCGGTCCGACCCGAAGCGGCAACGACCAAAACTCGCGCTCGCCACTGAGATAGGCGAGCGGCACGCCGTCAGCGCGCCGTGTCGCCCAATCTGCGACCCGCGCCGTTTCGGTGGCCGTGAGCGGGCGCTCGGGCGTGCTGAAGAGCGCGCTGCGACCGAGTCCGAGCGCCGTGAGGACCACCGTCTCGGCCTCCCGGCGTGCCTCGCCGCCGAGCAACGGGGCAAGCACGGCGGTTGTCTGCGTGACGATGTCGCCGAGTCGGGGCAGTTCCTGCATGGCGCAAGTCTGTCACGGCACAAGGTTTGATACCCTCGGTTCCATGAAACTTTTCCCTTATGACCGCCCCGCGAGCGCGGGTGAAGTGTTGGATGCGGCCTTCCTTTTGTTTCGGCGTACCGTGCTCGGGTGCCTGCCGTGGTCGCTGCTCGCGGTGCTGCTCGGCAATCTGCCCTCCGTCTATCTGCTGGCGACCGGCCAATCGCTGTCTTTGCTCGAGCGCAAGGACATGGTCTGGTGGGGGCTGATGGCCGGCGCCGCGGTGGCCGGTCTCTGGGTGTGGGTGTTCCTGCTGCTGCGCCAGTACCGGGTCGCCTGTGGTGAGCGTCCGGGTTTCTTCGGCGGTGCCCTCGATGCGCTGCGCGGCACGCCGCGCGCGATCGCGGTCATCCTGCTCGCGTTGCTGGCGATGACGGTCGGTACCTTGCTGCTGTTGATCCCGGGGATGTATCTCAGCGTCGCATTGTGGCCGAGCCTCACCGTGCTGATGGTCGAGAAGCGTGGTCCGGCCGCTACCCTCGATCGTGCGCTGCAACTGGTGCGGGGTCACTGGTGGCATACCGCGACCATCCTCGGTGTCGCGGGCGGTGTGGTCATGGCGCTCTATGTGGTCGGCATCCTCATCGGGCTGATGTTCGGTCAGCTCGAGGGCGGCATCGACCGCAGTGCCGCGGCCTTGGTGTTGGGCATCGTCTCGGGCGTGATGGCTGCCGTGTTCCAGCCGCTCTTCATCGCCTTGGGTGTCGCCCAGTACCTCGATCTGTTGCGACGGACGGAGCAGCCTCGTTCGGAGGCGATGGACTCTGCCGTGTCGCAGCCTGCATGAAGGCACCGTTCGAGCGGTCCGCACGTCTGCGCCGCCGGTCAACGGCGGTGATCTGGTCGCTGTGGTGGCTGCTGTGGTGCTCGGTGCCCCTCGCGTCGGCACAAGGCGATCCCTCCGAGCTCTCATCCGATCGGTCAGCCTTGGCCGATCTGGATCCGTTGCTGCGCAGTTGTCTGCGTGCCGCCCGGCAACCGGATCGTCCCGATCACTTCGGCCTCATCCGCATCGATCTCACGCAGGACTGTCCAACGCTATGGGCCGCCCTCGGCGTGGCGGCTGTGCCCCTCGGCGGACGGGAGCGCCTGTTGCCCACCGGCTCATCGACGACCCTGCGACAGCTCGAAGAATTGACGCGTATCGTGGAGTCCGCTTCGGGTCCTGCCGCATCGGTGCGGTTGTTGCCGGCGGCGCGGCTCGGGCAGATCCTGGGCGATCTCGATCCGGCGGCGCGCGGGGAACTGTCGACCCGCGCCCGCCTTGCACGGTGGTGGCGTGCGGTGATCGGTGAGTTCGACCCTCGCCGCAGCGAACAGCGCAGTTCCAAAGCCCGTTTCCAGTGGCCACTCGGCTTCTGGAGCACGGTGTCGTGGTTCGCGTTCGGCACAGCAGCCTTGTTGATCCTCACCGTGGTCGTACAAGAGATCCGCGCCGTGCTCGGATCGCGCAGGAGGCGCCGGTCTCGTCCGCGTGATCCGGTCGCACCGGTCGCGGCGGATTTCGATCTTGCTGCGATCGCCGCCTTGCCGCCGCGGCGTCGGGCGGGAGAACTGCTGCGCGCCGTCGCGGCGCGCCTGCACGGCAGCGGATCCCTGCCGCCGCCGGTGCCGCTCACGCCGCGCGAGATCGGTGGTCTCGCCCGCCTGAGCGACGCCGAACGCGCATCGCTCGCGCTCGTCACCGAAGTAGGCGAGGCCGGAGCCTACGGGCGGCGGCCACCCACAGAGGCGCTGATGGTCGACGCCGCCGAAGCGGCGTCGCAGTGGCTTGTGACCCCCCGGCGATGGTGGCTGATGGGTGAGCGCCGGTGAAGGCGAGGTTGCGCGCGCTGGCGTTGGCGGTGGCGGCGCTCCTGCTTTTCTATGGGCTCGCGTTCAGCGACTCTTCGACCCGGACCGAGGACACCCGACCGCTCTCGAACGAGCCCGGAGCGGCGGGTTATTCGGCATTGCGCGACTGGTTTGCAGGTGCGGGGGTGCGTTGGCTCTCGTTGCGGAACGATTACGGCACTTTGGATGCGCTGACCAAGGATCATCCGACCGGCAACCTGCTCGTGGTCACCCTGCCTGGCAAGCAGTCGCTCCTGGATCGCGACCTCGTCCGCCTGCATCAGTGGGTGCGGCGAGGGAATTCTTTGTTGGTGCTCGCGGCCGTCTGCGATTCGCCCGAGTGGGCGCCGGTCGGGCAGGCGCGCAGCCTGAGCGCCGATGTGTCGATGTTGTCGGGTGTCGATGTATCGCGCCCGGTGCCTTTTGGTGCGCGCTTCCTTGCCACTCCTGCGGTATCGCGCTGGCAACCTGCCGTCGTGCACCCGCTCTTGCGGGGGGTGGACGGGGTCGAAGCGCTGTCGGATCGGACTTCGGCGCCATGCCAGAGCGTCCTTCCGACCGCGCGGGGGGTCCTGTCGCTGCTGCGGGCTGCCGAGGGTCGAGCGGACGGGGCGTGGTTGTTGCCGCGCGGTGACGGGTGGGTGCTGCTCATGGCGCAGGCGACGCCGTTCGCCAACCGGGCCCTCGGTCGCGCCGACAACGCCCGTTTCGCCGGCAACATCCTGCGCGAGATGGTCGCGCCCTCGGGTGCTGTGATCTTCGATGACGGACTGCAGGGTGCTCCGGAACTCTACGATCTGCGCCGTCTTTTGGCGGACCCCCGGTTCCACATGTCTTTGTTGGCGTTGTTCGCGATCTGGGTCGCCTGGATCGTCGGTGGCACCCGGCTGCGCTCCCCGGCGCCCGCCCACCATCCGTCGGGGAACGCCGCGATGGTCTTGGCTGAGGGTCGCCTGCTCTCCCGGACCGTCGATCCGGGCGAGGCCGCCCGCGTGCTGCTTGCCTCCTTCGTCGCCCGGTTGCCCGAAGCGGCGCAGGAAAAGCCTGAAGCTTGGCTTGCGGCCCGTCCTGGCGTCGCCGCTGAAGACATCGAGCGCCTCGGCAGATACCGTCGTCGTCTTGCAGAGGGCGGCGGTGTGCCGCTCGACCCCTTCCACGATCTTTTGACCCGCTTGCGGAGTGCCATCGCATGACCCATGACCTTCCCTCCGATCGGACCGACCACGCCGGATCATCCGCAGCAGGCGCGCCCATCGCGGCATTCGAACGTGCGCTGCAGGCCGAACTCGGCAAGATCGTCGTCGGCGACGGTCAGCACATCCGGGCCATCGCGATCGCGCTCCTGGTGCGCGGGCATGTGCTGTTGCAAGGAGTCCCCGGTCTCGGCAAGACGCTGTTGGCGCGGTCGCTCTCGGCGGCCTTGGGTGGCGCGTTCAAGCGCATCCAAGGGACCGCCGACCTGATGCCCGGCGATGTCATCGGTGTGCACGTCTACGATGCGGCGCGTGCGACGTTCGTGTTCCGCCCCGGTCCCTTGTTCGCCGATGTGGTGCTCGTGGACGAGATCAACCGGGCCGGCCCGAAGACGCAGTCGGCCTTGCTCGAAGCGATGGAAGAGCGCCAGATCAGCTCCGAGGGTGAGGTCTTCCGGTTGCCGCGGGATTTCATGGTCATCGCCACGCAGAACCCGCGCGAGTTCGAGGGCACCTATCCGTTGCCCGAATCCCAGCTCGACCGGTTCTTGATGCGCATCGATCTGACCTATCCGGCGCCCGAGTTGGAGGCCGAGGTGCTGCGCCGGCACGGGCTGCAGGCGGATGCTTCTCTTGCACCGCCCGAGCAGCTCGATCGGGCGGCGCTCGAAGCGGCGCGCGCCGCCCTCGAGGCCCTGTTCGTCTCGCCGGCGATGATCGCCTATGTGCTCGCATTGGCCGGCGCCTCGCGCACGCACCCGCAGGTCGCAGTGGGCCTCTCGACCCGCGGCGCGATGATGTTGCTGCGCGCCGCGCGCGCCCACGCTGGAGTGCGTGGTGCCGATCATGTCGCCCCGGACGATGTCAAAGCGGTCGCGCAGAACGTGGTCGCACATCGTCTTTCTTTGACGCCCGAGGCTGCGCTCGAGGGATTGTCGGACAGCGCGGTGGTGGCTGACCTGCTGGCGAGCACGCCGGTGCCGCGTTGAGGCACCTGCCGATATGCATCTGACCGCTCGTGCCTTGGCGCTCGCACTGGTCGCCGTCGTGACCTTCATCGCAGCGCAATGGTCGAGCGATCCGGATATCGCGACGCTCTGGCGTGCGGTGCTCATGTTGCTCGCTGCCGGCCTCGCCTTCGAGGC
>DBCG01000002.1:12355-12484 GCA_002292945.1 Proteobacteria bacterium UBA964
GCGCGCTGTGATGCAGTGGAAGAGCGCGAGTTACGGCTTGCTCCCGATGCACAGATCGCCGCAGACACCGCCTCCGGCAGCGGTACCGTGACCGTGCATCCCGTGCGACTGGGCGTCCATCCTTGGCCG
>DBCG01000092.1:0-2575 GCA_002292945.1 Proteobacteria bacterium UBA964
ACCCTCGTTGGCGTAGATCTTGGCCGGCAGCGGCGTCGAGTTGGAGAACTCGAGCGTCACGTGCCCCTCCCACTCGGGCTCGAGCGGTGTCACGTTGACGATGATGCCGCAACGGGCATAGGTCGACTTGCCTAGGCAGATCGTCAGTACGCTGCGCGGGATGCGGAAGAACTCCACGGTGCGCGCGAGTGCGAACGAGTTCGGCGGGATGATGCAGACGTCCGAATCGACATCCACGAAGCTCTTCTCGTCGAAGGCCTTGGGGTCGACGATGGTGGAGTTGATGTTGGTGAATATCTTGAACTCACGCGCACAACGGACATCGTAGCCATAGCTCGACGTGCCGTACGAGATGATGCGCTGACCGTCCACGGCACGCACTTGGCCGGGCTCGAACGGATCGATCATGCCGTGATCGGCCGCCATCCGGCGGATCCAGTGGTCGGACTTGATGCTCATGTGTCCTCGACGACGATCTTCGGGAATGCAGCGCTGCGGTCGCGGCTGCGGCGGGAGAGCTCACCGGCGGCGTGCCGGGCGAGCTCGAGATAGGCAAGCGCACGCGGGCTCGCGGGATCGGCGACCACGCTCGGACGACCGCCGTCGGCTTCGGCACGGATGCGCCCATCGAGCGGCAACGAACCGAGCATCTGTACACCGTACTGGGCGGCCATGCGTGCGCCGCCGCCCTCACCGAACACCGGTTCCGCATGACCGCATTGGCTGCAGACATGCAGCGCCATGTTCTCGACGATGCCGAGCACCGGCACGTTGACCTTTTCGAACATACGCAGCCCTTTGCGCGCATCGGCAAGCGCGATGTCCTGCGGCGTGGTGACGATGACCGCACCCGAGAGCGGCACCCGCTGGGAGAGGGTCAACTGGATATCGCCGGTGCCGGGCGGCAGGTCGATGACGAGGTAGTCGAGATCGCCCCAATCGGTGTCGCTGAGCAGTTGGTTGAGGGCGGAGGTGACCATCGGACCGCGCAACACCAGTGGCTGCTCGACATCGACCAAGAACCCGATCGACATGGCGACCAGACCATGCGCTGACAAGGGGATGAGTCGTTTCCCGTCGCGCGTCGAGGGCCTTTGACCCTGCAGCCCGAGCATGATGGGCTGACTGGGTCCATAGATATCGGCATCCAGCAAGCCGACCCGCGCCCCCTGCGCCGCCCACGCGATCGCGAGGTTCACGGCCACGGTGGACTTGCCGACCCCTCCCTTACCCGAGGCGACCGCGACGACGTTGGAGATGCCGGGGAGCGGGGTGAGGCCGCGCTGCACCGCGTGTGAGGTGATCTTGTGCCGCAGCTCAAGGACGATCTCAGGGACCGAACCATGCGCCGCGAACAACGGCGCGAGATGGGCGGCGAGCAAGGCTTCGAGCGCCGCCGAATAGCCGCCCACCGGAAAACCGAGCTCGATCTGCAGGTGCAGACGAAGCGCACCGGAACCGGACTGCTCGAGGCGGCAACCGCGTACCGCCCGCGCTTCAGCAAGCGTCTGGCGGAGGTGGGGTTCGACGAACTGACCGACCTGCGTCGCGATCACCGCCTCGTCGAGCGGCGCAGGGCTTGAAGATCCTTGGGACATGCCCGCGATTCTAGCGGGTTGCGGCCGGGACTGCCCTGCCCCTGTGCGATAATGGGTGGATGACACGCCGCATCCTTGTCACCAGCGCCCTGCCCTACGCCAACGGCCCGCTGCACCTCGGACACATCATCGAAGCGCTCCAGACCGACGTCTGGGTGCGCTTCCAGAAGTTGCTCGGCCACGAGGCCCGCTACGTCTGCGCCGAGGACACCCACGGCACGCCGATCATGATCAAGGCCCAGTCGGAGGGCATCACCCCCGAAGCCCTGATCGCCCGCGTCGCGGCGGAGCACCGCGCGGACTATCAAGGGTTCCTCGTCGGCCACGACTGGTTCCATACCACCCATAGCCCCGAGAACCGGCATTTCACCGACCTGATGTTCGGGCGGCTCAAGGACGCGGGCCACATCACCCAGCGCAGCGTGCGTCAGGCCTACGACGAGCAGGCGGGGATGTTCCTCCCGGACCGCTTCGTACGGGGGACCTGCCCGCGTTGCAAGGCGCCCGACCAGTACGGCGATTCCTGCGAGGCCTGCGGCGCGACCTACGCGCCGGCTGATCTCATCGATCCGCGCTCGACGCTCTCGGGCAGCACGCCCGTCTGGCGCGAGTCCGAACATCTCTTCTTCGCCCTCGGCCGCTTCGAGCCGATGCTGCGCGATTGGGTCGCGAGCGGTTCTCTGCAGACACCGGTGCGCGCCAAGCTCGCCGAATGGTTCGAGGCGGGCCTGCAGGATTGGGACATCTCGCGCGACGCGCCCTACTTCGGCTTCGAGATCCCCGGCCATCCCGGCAAGTATTTCTATGTCTGGTTCGATGCGCCGATCGGCTACCTCGGCAGCCTGAAGGCGCTCTGCGATGCGCAAGGTCTCGATATCGACGCGTTCCTCAAGGTCGACAGCGACATCGAACTGCACCACTTCATCGGCAAGGACATCAGCTACTTCCACACGCTGTTCTGGCCGGCCATGCTGCAT
>DBCG01000092.1:2655-2817 GCA_002292945.1 Proteobacteria bacterium UBA964
GAAGTCGCGCGGCACCTTCATCACCGCCCGACGCTACCTCGAGCGCCTGCCGCCCGAGGCTCTGCGCTATTACTTCGCCGCGAAACTCGGCCCCGGGATCGACGACATCGACCTCGCGCTCGGCGATTTCACGGCGCGCGTGAACTCCGACCTGGTCGGCAA
>DBCG01000092.1:2860-3219 GCA_002292945.1 Proteobacteria bacterium UBA964
CTGGTGAACATCGCCAGCCGTTGCGCAGGTTTCGTCGCCAAGGGCGGCGGCGTGCTCGCGAGCGAACTGCCGGATCCGGCGCTCTACGGGGAGTTCACGGCCGCAGCGCCGCGCATCGCAGCACTCTACGAGCAGCTCGACTACGCGCAGGCCATGCGCGAGATCATGGCGCTCGCAGACCGCGCGAACCAGTATGTGGATGCCCACAAGCCCTGGGCGCTCGCCAAGGACCCCGCCAAGGCCTCCGAGGTGCTCGCGGTCGCCACCCAAGGGGTGAACCTGTTCCGGGTGTTGATGCTCTACCTCGCCCCCGTGCTGCCCCAGATGGCCTGCAAGGCCGCGGCCTTCCTGCAGGCCCC
>DBCG01000008.1 GCA_002292945.1 Proteobacteria bacterium UBA964
TCGTGGTGCGCGAGGATGCGCAGGTGCTCTACGGGTTCGTGCGCGAGGAGGAGCGGCGCCTGTTCCGGCTGTTGATCAAGGTGTCGGGCGTGGGCCCGAAGATCGCGCTCGCCATCCTCTCGGGCAGCGACGCGGATGCCTTCGCGTCCTGCATCGCCGCCGGTGATACCGCATCGCTCATCCGCATCCCCGGGGTCGGCCGCAAGACCGCCGAACGCCTGATCCTTGAACTGCGCGATCGTGTCACCACCGATGCGGGTGCGACGCCGACGCTCGGCGAGGCTGCCGGTGGTGGCCCGCGCGGCGAAGCGCTCGCCGCCCTCTCGGCGCTCGGCTACCGCCCCGCTGAGGCGACGCGCATGGTCGACGCAGCGGTCGGCGAGGGCGGTTCCGGCGCGGCGGATGCGCCGACGAGCACCGAGGAGATCATCCGACGGGCGCTGCAGTCCGCCGCGTTCGGTAGCGGAGGTCGTTCCGGATCATGACGAGGGTCGACGCATGAACGAGCGGTTGGTCGACCCGGAGGGCGTCCGGGAGGACGAGGCGCTCGATCGCGCCATACGGCCGCGGCGCCTCGCGGACTATGTCGGTCAGGCCCCCGTCAAGGAGCAGCTCGGGATCTTCGTCGATGCCGCTCGGGGCCGTGGCGAGGCGCTCGATCACGTGCTCATCTTCGGGCCGCCCGGCCTCGGCAAGACCACGCTCGCCAACATCCTCGCCGCCGAACTCGGCGTGAGCCTGCGCCAGACATCCGGCCCGGTGCTCGAGCGCCAAGGCGACCTCGCCGCGATCCTGACCAACCTCCAGCCGCGCGATGTGCTGTTCATCGACGAGATCCACCGGCTCTCGCCGATCGTCGAAGAGGTGCTGTACCCCGCGATGGAGGACTACCAGCTCGACATCATGGTCGGTGAGGGGCCCGCCGCGCGCTCGATCAAGCTCGCACTGCCGCCGTTCACGCTGGTGGGCGCCACCACCCGGGCGGGCCTGCTGACTTCGCCGCTGCGTGACCGCTTCGGCATCGTGCAACGCCTCGAGTTCTACGGTGTCCCCGACCTCGCGAGCATCGTGCGGCGCTCGGCCGGCATCCTCGGCGTGCCGCTCGGCGAGGACGGGGCGCTGCGCATCGCCGAGCGCTCGCGCGGTACGCCGCGCATCGCGAACCGGCTGCTGCGGCGGGTGCGCGACTACGCGCAGGTGCGCGGCGATGGCACCATCACCGCACCGCTCGCGGTCGCGGCGCTCGATCTGCTCGCCGTCGATCCCGTCGGGTTCGATTCGCTCGACCGCAAGCTCCTCACCACCCTGATCGAGAAGTTCGAGGGGGGTCCCGTCGGCATCGAGAGCTTGGCCGTGGCGATCGCCGAGGAGCGCGGTACGCTCGAGGATGTGGTGGAGCCGTTCCTCATCCAACAAGGCTTCCTGATGCGCACCTCGCGGGGCCGGGTCGCGACCCGCGCCGCTTACCTGCATTTCGGTCTCGCGCCGCCGCAGCGTTCCGGCGACCTCTCGTCGTTGACGGGGTTCGATCCTTGAGCGCGGCGAGCGTCGCCGGTGATGCGCATCCGTTCGCTTGGGCGGCCCGCGTCTACTGGGAAGATACCGACGCCGGTGGTGTCGTGTACTACGCGAACTATCTGCGCTTCCTCGAGCGCGCCCGTACCGAGTGGCTGCGATCGCGTGGCATCGTGCAGCAACAGCTCGCAGCGGAGAAAGGACTGCAGTTCATGGTCCTGCGCGCGACCGTGGACTATCGTGCCGCTGCGCGGCTCGATGATCTTTTGGCCGTGACCGTCGAGCCGCGGCAGGACACCCGAACCACGGCGATCTTCCGCCAGTGCGTGTTCCGGGAGACGGCGGACGGCCGTGCCGGGCAGCGGGAACTCCTGGTGGAGGCCGAGGTCAGGGTGGTATGCGTGGACGCCAAGACTTTGCGTCCGCGCCGCATCGCGGAGTACATCCCTTGAACGATCTTTCCTTGTTGCGGCTGATCCTCGAAGCGACGGTCGTCGTGCAGTTGGTCATGCTGCTGCTGTTGGCTGCCTCGATCTACGCGTGGGCCGTCGTGTTCCGCAAGCGTGCCGTGCTGCGCCGTGCGCGTGACACCCTGGCGCGCTTCGAGCGCGAGTTCTGGTCGGGCGGCGATCTCGGCACCCTCTACCGCAGCATCGAGTCCCGGGGCGACGCCAATGGCATCGAAGCCGTTTTCCAGGCCGGGTTCCGTGAGTTCGCACGCCAGCGCCAGCAGGGCGTTGAGACCGCAGACCTGATGCTCGACGGTGCCCGCCGCGCCATGAAGGCGCAGCAGATCAAGGAGATCGAGCACCTCGAGCACCAACTCTCGTCGCTCGCTACCGTGGGTTCTACCAGTCCCTATGTGGGGCTGTTCGGCACGGTGTGGGGCATCATGCACGCGTTCGTGGGGCTCGGGTCCGTGCAACAGGCGACGCTTGCGACCGTCGCCCCCGGCATCGCCGAAGCCTTGATCGCCACGGCGATGGGCTTGCTGGCCGCCATCCCGGCGGTGGTCGCCTACAACCGCTTCGCCGATCAGGTCTGGCGGCTCGAATCACGATACGACGCTTTCGTCGAAGAGTTCTCGACCATCCTCCAACGCAGCGTCCCGCGCAGCGCGGCGGCCGAGCTTCGTTGATGCCATCCGGCAGCCGTCGTCGTCGACCGATGAGCGAGATCAACGTCGTGCCGTACATCGACGTGATGCTGGTGCTGCTCATCATCTTCATGGTCACGGCGCCTCTGCTGACACAAGGCGTGAAGGTCGAGTTGCCGCAAGCGGCCGCTGAGGCGATCGATCCGGCGGACTTGGGCGATCGACCGCCGATCGTGCTGTCGATAGACCGCGACGGACGGTTGTTCCTCAACCAAGGCGCGACGCCAGAGGCCGCACTCGCCGACGACCTGCTCGAGGCGCGGGTCGCTGCGCTGCTGCGCCGTACGCCGGGTGTGCCGGTGTTCGTGAAAGGTGATCGCGCCGTGCCCTACGGTCGCGTGGTCGAGGCGATGACATTGCTGCAACGGGCCGGTGCCGCGCGTGTCGGGTTCATCACCGAGCCGACGGCGTCGTCGACGTCTGCGCGAGCGGCTGCGATCTGATCATGATGTCCCGCGTCAGCGCCTTGCCGCAGTGGCAGCCTTGGATGCTGTCGACCGGGCTGCACGGTCTTCTGTTGGTGGCGCTCGCCGGTGGTGTGGTGCTCACCCGCATGACGCCGTCGACCGAGACGGCGCTGGCGCTCGAGGCGGTCGTGGTCGATGCGGCGACGTTGGCGTCGCTGCAACGACTGAGCGCGCCACGGGCTGTCACGCAGCCTGCGCCGGAACCTGTGCCGAAGGCAGCGCCTGTGCCGAAAGCAGCACCTGTGCAGGAAGTTGCGCCTGCGCCAGAGCCGCGCGTGGAGCGCAACACCGCGCCTGCGACCCCTGCCTCCCGCGCGCCGGTGGCCGTTCGGCCCGTCACCGACACGCCCCCGACACCCGCCGCCGCTGCGAAAGCCCAGCCCCGGCCCGCTCCGGTCGTGGCGGACTCTGCAGCGCGCGCCGCTGCCGCTCGGGAAGCGGCGGAGCGTGAACTGCAGGCAGCGCTCGCCGAGGAAGCCGCGCTCGCCGAGGGCGACCGTCTTGCGGCGCTGCGTGCGAGCGGTATGGCGGCACAGTGGGGTGCCGCGATCCGCGGCCGCGTCCAACGCGCCTGGATCCGGCCCGACACGGCCCGCAGCGGCATCGACTGCACGGTGGCCGTGACGCAGACGCTGGGGGGGATCGTCTCGGCGGTCGAGGTGCGCGCCTGCAACGGCGATGAGGCCGTGCGGCAGTCGATCGAGGATGCGGTCCGACGCGCCTCGCCGTTGCCCGCGCCGCCGGACCCCGCGCTTTTCGAGCGCGAGATTCTCCTGAGGTTCAAGCCCGATGCGTGATCGATCTTCCGGTAGGGGGGAGGGTGTGCGCGTCCGTTGCGCCGTCATGGCGATGTCGCTTGCGGCGATCATGGTCGCGCTGTGGCCGGCGCGTGTCGCCGCCCAACTGCAGGTGGACATCACGGCCGGCGTCACCGACCCCATCCCCATCGCAGTCCAGCCGTTCGAAGGCGACGCTGCGGCGCTGGCGCAGATCATCGCTGCGGATCTCGGACGCAGCGGCCGGTTCATCATCCGCCCGCGAAACGAAGCGGACTACCTCGTCACGGGCCGCACGGCGCCGTCGGCATCCGGGACGTCAGGCGGCGCGCTCGCGATCGGTTTCGAGTTGCAGAACCTGCTCACCGGACAGGCGCTGTTGAAGGAAAGCCTGTCCGCGCCGGCTGCAGCGACCCGTCAAGCGGCCCATCGGGTCGCTGATCGCATCTATCTCCGGCTCATCGGTCAGCGCAGCGCTTTCGCGACGCGCATCGCCTATGTGATCGTCGAAGGTCAACCGCCGCAGCGGCGCTACCGACTCATGGTGGCCGACGCTGACGGCGCGATGCCGCGCGTCGTGCTCGAGTCACGACGACCGTTGATGTCGCCGGCGTGGTCTCCCGATGGCCGTTGGCTCGCCTATGTCTCGTTCGAGACCCGTAGCGCAGCGGTCTATGTCCAAGACCTTCGCACCGCCGAGCGCCGCGCCGTGTCGCGACGCCCCGGGGTGAACGGGGCGCCGGCTTGGTCGCCTGACGGCACGCGTCTCGCGCTGACCCTGTCTTCGCCGACCGGCAACCTGGATATCTACCTGCTCGACCCACGCGATGGCACGCTCGAGAGGTTGACCGACGATCCCGCCATCGACACCGAGCCCGTGTGGTCGGCGGACGGTCGCACGGTCTTCTTCACTTCGGACCGCGCCGGTGGGCCGCAGGTGTATCGCATGGCCGCGCGTGCCGGTGAGCGCGCGCAACGGATCACTTTCGGTACGCCTTATGCGGCGCGTCCACGCCTGAGCCCGGATGGTCGTTTGCTCGCCTTGGTGGTGCGCGATGAGGGCGGCTATCGCATCGCGGTGCAGCCGCTGGCGGGCGGTGAGCGTCGGGTGCTGTCGCGCGGCCCACAGGATGAGTCCCCCGCGTTCTCGCCGGATGGTGGCACGCTGATCTACGCCGCGCGCGCGGGCGGCAGCGGCACACTCGAGGCGGTCACGATCGATGGCCTCGTGCGCTATCGTTTGCAGTCGCCCGGGCTCGATGCTCGGGAGCCGTCTTGGGGACCGTTCCCGCCTGCCGTGCCATAATTTTATCTGTCCGATCCGTCCTTCTTGGGAGACCCATCATGGGAAATGCCGTCCGGTTGTCGCTTGCCTTGCTCCTGCTGGTCGTCCTTCCAGCCTGCTCGTCGAACCGTGCAAAGACGCCCGATGCCGCAGCCACGATGACACCGCCCGCCGCGACGAGCGAGCCGGGTGTGGTCGCGACACCGCTCGATCCCGAGGGTGTGGTCGGAGCAGGTATGGCTGCGGAACCCAACGAGGGTGTCGTCGACCTTCCGCCTGAACTCGTCGATCGTCGCGTGATCTATTTCTCGTACGACAGCGACACCTTGGGGCCCACCGAGATCGAACTCGTCGCCGCACATGCACGGTTCATGTCGACCCGCACCGGGGTGCGGTTGCGGCTCGAAGGGCATACCGACGAGCGTGGCGCGCGCGAATACAACATCGGTCTCGGTGAGCGTCGAGCGCAGGCCGTGCGCCGTGCGCTCAGTCTCAATGGCGTCGCCGATGCACGGCTGACGACCGTCAGCTACGGCGAGGAGCAGCCGGCGGCGATGGGCAGCGACGAGGCCTCGCTCAAGCTCAACCGCAGGGTCGAGTTGGTCTATGCCGCGCAGTGAACGCGGCGCCGCGCGCATCGCGATAGCGGCGCTGGCGTTCTTGCTGCCCTCCATGGCGGCAGCTCAATCGGCGCGGGATCGCTTGGACGCCTTGGAAGCCCGGATGCTGCAGACGGAGTCGGTGCTGCAGGGGCAGGGGCTTGCAGAGCTCTCCACGCGGCTCGACGAGCTCGCCGCCCAAGTGCGTGCGCTGCGCGGTGAGCTCGAGGCACAGGCCGAGGAGCAGGTCGCGCTGCGCAAGCGATTGGCCGAGCTCACCTCCCCACCGACGCCCGCGACCGCCGCGCCCTTGGTCGAAGCCGCACCCGTCGTCGCTGCGCCCGTGGTCGCTGCGCCCGCAGCCGTCGTGACGGCCGCGCCCGCAGCCGTCGCTGCCGCCGCGCCGGCGCCGGGTCCGGACACGCTCGGGCCGGTGCAGCGCTACCAACTCGCCTTCGAGGCGCTGCGTGCCGCCGACTATCCGCGGGCGGTGAGCGGTTTCGAGGACATGATCACCCGCTATCCGGACCACGCACTCGCGACCAACGCCCGGTATTGGCTCGGGCGCAGCCTGCTGCTGCAGAACGAGCCCGCGCGTGCGATCGAGTCGTTCGCGGGAGCGCTCGCCACCGGCACGCTCGAGGCGGGCCGTGCGGCCGACGCGCTGCTCAAGAAGGCACAGGCCGAACTGCAGCTCGGCCGCAAGGATGACGCCCGGACGACCGTGGGCATGCTCCTCGAGCGCTACCCGGACGGCGAGCCGGCGCGTCAGGCCCGCGCCCTGCTGACGACCGCGCCCTGAGCATGGCCGCCGCCTCGCGTCTCAAGATCACCGAGATCTTCCGTTCGCTCCAAGGCGAGGCGGATACGGTCGGCATCCCGACGGTGTTCGTGCGGCTCACCGGTTGTCCGTTGCGTTGCGGCTACTGCGACACCGCGTACGCGTTCCACGGTGGTCAGTGGTGGTCATTGGAGGACATCGTTGCGCGGGTGCGCGAACTCGAGGTCACCCATGTCTGCGTGACCGGCGGCGAACCGCTCGCGCAGCCCGCCGCGACGGCGCTGCTCACCATGCTCTGCGATGGCGGCTGGCGGGTCTCGCTCGAGACCAGCGGGGCGATGTCGCTGGCGGCGGTCGATCCGCGCGTCGTGAAGGTGGTCGATATCAAGACGCCGCGTTCGGGCGAGGAGACGCGCAACCGATATGAAGAGCTCGGTGGACTCGCGGCGACCGACCTCGTGAAGTTCGTGATCGTCGATCGGCAGGACTACGAATGGAGTCGCGCGCAGCTGCGCGATCGGGGGCTCGCAGAGCGTTGCACGGTGCTGTTCTCGCCGAGCCATGCCGACCTCGCGGCGCGTGATCTAGCCGATTGGGTGCTCGAGGACCGGTTGCCGGTCCGGTTCCAGGTGCAGCTGCATAAATATCTTTGGGGAGACCAGCCAGGACGATGAGCGCTCGACGCGCAGTGGTGCTGCTTTCAGGCGGCCTCGACTCTGCCACGGTGCTCGCGCAAGCGCGCAGCGCGGGTTGGGCCTGCCATGCGTTGTCGGTGCATTACGGGCAGCGTCACTCGGCGGAGCTCGCTGCGGCCGCGCGGGTCGCGCAGGCGCTCGGCGCGGTGGAGCATCGCGTGATGGGCGTCGACCTCGCGGGCATCGGCGGTTCGGCGCTCACCGACCCGGGTATCGCCGTCCCCGAGTCACCTGCGACCGGCATTCCCTCGACCTATGTCCCGGCGCGCAACACGCTCTTGCTGGCGCTCGCGCTGGGATGGGCCGAGGTGCTGGACGCCGAGGCGGTGTTCGTCGGCGTCAATGCGGTCGATTACTCGGGATATCCCGACTGTCGCCCGGCGTTCGTCGCGGCCTTCAACGAAGTGGCGCGGCTCGGCACCCGCGCCGGGATCGAGGGCCAGCCCGTGGAGGTGCGTGCGCCGTTGGTGGCGATGACCAAGGCGCAGATCATCCAGAGCGGCATCGCGCTCGGTGTCGACTATGCGATGACGGTATCGTGCTACCAGGCCGATGCGGTGGGGGCGGCCTGCGGCCGCTGCGAGTCGTGCCGGTTGCGGCGTGAGGGTTTCGCTGCCGCGGGCGTCCCTGACCCTACCCTCTACCGCACGAGCTTCGGGTAGAATTGGCGCCCTTCGCTGGGGGTCCTTAGCTCAGTCGGTAGAGCAGCTGGCTTTTAACCAGTTGGTCGCGCGTTCGAGCCGCGCAGGACCCAATCCTCTCGCTGCATCCGCGGATGCCCCGTCAACGCATCGGTGGTGTGCCGTCTTCGCATCCGCACCGTGCGAGGACGAAACTCGCCGCTTCGGCGCCGCTCTCGCAGTGATGCACCAAGCTGGCCTCGGCAGGGCCGATCAAGCCCTGTGACACCAGATAGTCGAGATCGAGCATGCGCGACCAATACGCCTGCCCGACCAGCACGATCGGCATCGCTTCGATGGTGCCGGTCGCGATGAGGTTCAACGCTTCATAGACCTCATCGAGCGTGCCGAAGCCGCCCGGGAAGGCGACCAGGGCGCGGGCGCGCAGCAGGAAATGCATCTTGCGCAGCGCGAAGTAATGGAACCGGAACGAGAGCCCCGGCGTGATCCAGGCATTCGGGACCTGTTCGCGAGGCAGGCGGATGTTCAATCCGATGGTGGGCGCGCCGGCTTCGCTCGCGCCCCGGTTCGCGGCCTCCATGATGCCCGGGCCGCCGCCGGTGGCGACGACCAATCGATGGCAGCCGGGTGAGTGGGTGGCGCCTGCGCTCAATGCGGAGGCGAAGCGTCTCGCCTCTTCGTACCACGCCGCGAGCGGATGGCCCTCGACACCCGCGTCCGGTGCGGGCACCCGGGCGCTGCCGAAGACCACCACCGTGCTCTCGATGCCGTACGAGCGCAGGTATGAATCGACGCGATGGAACTCGAGCGCGAGGCGCAGCGCGCGGGCGCCGTCGCTTTCGAGGAAATCGCTGTCCTCTTCTGCCAGGCGGTAGCTGGGGCTTGAGAGGATGGCTTTCGAGCGTTCGTCAGGTGTCATGTCCGGTCTGGCGTCGGGGTTGCGTATTAACAAGACGCAGAACCCTGAATGTGGGCTGCAACATAATCTTGTCGGAGAACGTCCATGACGACCAAAACCATCTGGAACCTCGATCGTTGGGAAGATCTGGTGCTCAGAGCCTACCTCACGGTGGGCGCGTTCGTCTGTGGCCTGACCGGCCTGATGGTCGCGTTGGGTAAGTCCCCGATCGCGGTCGAGAGCAGCCTGCTGGCGGCCCTGCTGTATCTCGCCGGCTGCTTCAATTTCGTTCTGGCATGGCGGCGATGGGCGAACGGGCGGGGTTTCCTGCGGGCGCCGCAGGCGTTCTTCGCGACCTTCATCCCTTACCTGGCGGCCGGTGTCGTGGTCGGTTCGCCCTCGGGTGATACGCGGGTGCTGCTGGTCCTCAACATCATGCTGCTGGCGGCCTTCCTGATCCACAGCCAGAAGGCGCCGCCGATCAAAGCCAGTTGAGCCCATAGGGCCATCGCTCCGCTCTCCAGAGCGGTGCCGTCCCCGCGCCGTCGGTGATAGATTGCGACCCGCGTCGTGCAGGGCACGGCGTCCGTCCAAGACCACCCACGCGCGCGGGAGACCCCCATGAAGCTCTACAGTTATTGGCGCAGTTCGGCCGCGTATCGAGTGCGCATCGCGCTCGGCTTGAAATCGCTCCCCTACGAGTATGTCGCCGTCGACCTCTTGCGCGACGGGGGCGACCAGCGTCGTGCCGAGTATCTGCGATTGAACCCGGGCGGCAGGGTGCCGACTTTGGTGGTCGAGGGGGGGGCGATCGTCCAATCGATGGCCATCCTCGAGTGGCTCGAAGAGCGATTCCCGGCGATCCCGTTGCTGCCTGCGGAGGCGTTCCAGCGGGCAAGGGTCCGCGGCCTCGCGCAGATGATCGTTTCGGACATCCAGCCGCTGCAGAACCTGTCGGTCACCGAGTATCTCCGCAACGAGGGCGGGTGGCCGCCCGAGCGCGTCTCAGCATGGCTGCAGCGCTGGGTGGGCGCAGGCCTGGCGGCGGTCGAGCAGTCGTTGCAGGAGTCGGCGCAGGCCAGTCCCAGTTCGGGTGGCAGCTTCTGTGTCGGCGATATGCCGACGCTCGCTGACGCGTGTCTGGTGCCGCAGTGCTATGCCGCACGGCGTTTCGGAGTGGATCCGGCCGGATTTCCGCGTATCGCGGCCATCGAGGCGCGTTGCCTCGCGCTCGAGGCCTTCGCTGCAGCGGTGCCGGAGCGTCAGCCCGACGCGCCCCCGGGGGGCGCTTGAGGCCGCTAGCTTCGGAAGGGTGGCGCTCCTTACGGGATTCGAACCCGTGTTACAGCCTTGAGAGGGCTATGTCCTGGGCCTCTAGACGAAAGGAGCGTGGGCCGGGTGCGGGAGGTCAGGGCGCGGTATTATATGCACCCGCCCCGATACCTCAAGCGGAAACGAGCCACTCTTGAACCAGCCCCCAGCCTCCACAGAGGCCGTCCCCCGCCTCGCACGTGTCATACCGCGCGATGGCCATCCCATCTCCCGTTCGAAGATCTCGCCCGAGGCCCTAAGGGTCCTTTATCGGTTGCGCGAGGCAGGCTTCGAGGCCTTCTTGGTCGGCGGTTGTGTCCGCGATCTGATGGTCGGCCTGGAGCCCAAGGATTTCGATGTCGCCACCGACGCGTTGCCTGAGCAGGTCAAGCGCCTGTTCCGCAACTGCCGGCTGGTCGGCCGGCGTTTCCGTTTGGCGCATGTCTTCTTCGGCCGCGAGATCATCGAGGTCGCGACCTTCCGCGCCTCGGGCGGTCCGCCGATCGCCGATGAAGTGGACGACACGGAAGAGGACATCGTGGACCCGTCGATCCTCGGCGATGAGGATCTCGATGCCGACGACGGTTTTGAGGGTGACGGCGTCGTCCGCGACGCCAACGGCGATATCAACGGAAACATCGATCCGCACTATGTCCCGCCGACTCCCGTTGCGTCGGGCTCCGGCAGCGCTGTCAGCGGCCACGGCGGGGAGCGGTTGGTCGACGAAAGCGGTCGGATCCTGCGCGACAACGTCTACGGCAGCATCGACGAGGATGTCTGGCGGCGCGATTTCACCTGCAACTCGCTCTACTACAACATCGCTGATTTCTCGGTATGGGATTACTGCGGTGGTTTCGAGGATGTCCAGGCACGTCGGTTGCGTCTGATCGGCGACCCCGAGACGCGCTACCGCGAGGATCCGGTGCGGATGCTGCGTGCGGCGCGTTTCGAGGCGAAGCTCGGCTTCTCGTTCGACCCGGCGACCGCTGAGCCGGTCGAGCGCTTGCGCGAGCTGCTCGGCGGCGTCCCGCCCGCCCGTCTCTTCGACGAGACGCTGAAACTGTTCCTCACCGGTCACGGTGTGCGCAGCTACGAAGTGCTGCGTGCGCACGGCCTGCTCGAGATGCTGCTGCCGAATGTCGCCGAGTTCTCCCGTCAGTACCCGGGCAGTCCGCCGGAACGCATGTTGTTGCGCGGTCTCGCAGACACCGACGGGCGGGTCCGCGCCGATCGTCCCGTGTCGCCGGTGTTCCTGTTCGCGCTTTTCATGTACGGGCCGATCGGCCTGCGCATCGAGCAGGCCCCGCGCCGCATGTGGCACGACACCGGCACCATCCTCGATGCGTTCGACCATGTCGCGCGGGCGATCTGCCAACGGATCGCCATCCCGCGGCGCTTCATGCTCGGCGTACGAGAGATGTTCCTCATGCAACCGCGCCTCGAAGCGCCGCGTGGCCGGCGTGCCCTGCGCACGCTGGAACACCCGCGCTTGCGGGCGGCCTTCGATCTGCTGCAGTTGCGTGCCGAGTTCGGCATGGCCGATCCGGCGATCGTCGAATGGTGGGGCAAGTTGCAGGCGGCGTCCCCCGCGCAGCGCGCGCAGATGAGCGACTCTTCGGCTCAAGAGGGCGCGGGTCCGGGCGGGGGCGGTGACGATGCTGCAGCGGGTGAGGGCGGTGACGGCCCACGCCGCGGCCGTCGTCGTCGCGGCGGCCGCAGTCGCCGCGGCGGAC
>DBCG01000080.1:0-614 GCA_002292945.1 Proteobacteria bacterium UBA964
GTGCTCCGCGCACGTTTCGCATCGGCTAGCGCCGCATCGGCGACGCTCAGTAGGCGTTGTCGTCGGTCCTCGGCACGCCCGGGTCCGTTCCCCCGATCGTCGTCGCGCACGGTCGCGATGCCGATACTGCCGCGCACCGGTACGCGCAACTGTTGGTCCACGCAGACGCAGACATGGTCGAGCGCATGAGCCACACGCTCGGCGACCCGCTCGGCCTGAGCGCGGTCCGCACCGGGCAGGAGGATGGCGAACTCATCGCCGCCCCAGCGGCAACAGAGCCCTTCGTCGTTTGACACCACGGCACGCATCGCCGCGGCGACCTCCATCAGGGCCGCATCACCCGCCAGGTGCCCGTGCGTATCGTTCAATGCTTTGAAGTGGTCGAGATCAATGAACAGCAGGCTGGTCGTGCCGCGACGGTCGCCGCCGATCTGCTGCAATCGACGGTCGAACGCGCGGCGGTTCGGCAGCCGCGTCAGCGGGTCATGCAGCGCACGACGACGCTCGTGCTGCAGCCGCCGCGCCGTCCGTGCGCTGTACCAACCGGAATTAACGGTCAGCAAAAGCAGCGCCGAGGCCAACGCGAACGGCGCAGCGCGCCGTTCGAGCCAGGC
>DBCG01000080.1:749-5138 GCA_002292945.1 Proteobacteria bacterium UBA964
CCCGGATCTGCTTTGACGACAGTGTGCGGCTGCGGGCCATGGCTCAGACCAAGATCGGTTGTGCTGCACTGACCCGCCATCGCAGGTCGTTCACGCGACTTGGTGCCACGGTACGACGGGCGGTCTCATAGCATTCGCAGGCACCTGCCTCGAGGCCTACTCGGTCGACGATCGTCACATGACCGCGCCGATGACGGATCAGTCCGGCCCGTTGCAGACGACCGACGGCGTGGGTGACCCCTTCGCGGCGCACGCCTAGCAGGTCGGAGAGGAACTGCTGCGTCACGACCAACTGGTTGCCCGGCAGTCTGTCCTGCGCGAGCAGCAGCCAACGGCACAGCCGTTGGTCGAGGCAGTGGTGGCGGTTACATACGGCGGTTTGTGCCACCAGTCCCATCAACGACCAGGCGTACCGCATGAGGGTCTGCTGAAGGCCCTGGGAGCGGAAGAATTCCCACTTGAGCGCGCGCTTGTCGATGCGAAGCGCGTTGCCGCCTTGCAGCACGACGACACGATCGGCGGAATGCCTGTTGTTGAACATGGCGTCGAGCCCGACGGCACCCTCGCAGCCGACGATGGCGAATTCTGCCGAGAAGGAGTCTTTGAGCACATGGTGCAGCGATACGACACTCGCGGTCAGGAAGTAAACATGAGTCGGTCGGAGCGCGGCATCGGAGATCACGTATCCGGTCGGCAGGGTGACGCGGTCGAAGCGGGGTAGCAGATGTCGCCGTTGCTCGTCCGGCAATGCACGAAGCAGATCATTACCCAACATCTCGTTCATCGCGGCCATGATTTTTTCCATCCGTATGATTTCTCGATTTGAAACCAAAGCGGTTCCCGACCGAAACGTGGAGTGACGCGGCGCGACGACCGCGACGCGATTCCGTACGCAGGCGATCCGGACGGTGGCCAGGTCGCTCGCGATCTATGCGGATCACCCTGTGCGGAATCCGCATCGGTGATCGCGATCGCGAGGTAGTGGGGCGCCCGACCTGTCATGGGCGTGGGCTCCGTCGCGTGCTTGTGGCGACATGCTCTCGCGCTACCGCGAGACGCTTCATCGTGCTTTCCGAATGTATGGGGGAGGCGCGCAACGCACCTTCGAAGAAGTCAACCGCGGCCGGGTAGTCGCGGCGGATCATCGCCTGGTCGGCGAGCCGTCGGTAGGCGGCCGACGCTTCGAGCACGGTGTGATAGGTCTCGAGCGCAGCCGGATATTCCCCAGATTGGGCCAGCACATCACCCCAGACGAGGCGGCCGGTAGTCGAAGGCCCCGCGGCGAGCGACGCGCCGGCCTGTGTCCGTGCGCGCTGAAGATCGCCAAGCGCAAGATCGACCCGGGCGCTATAGGCGAGCAGTTCAGCAGAGGATGGTCGTAGGGCGAGTGCCTCGTCGTAGTGCAGGCGGGCAGAGGTCGTGTCGCCGCGCTGCTCGGCCGCGAGACCGAGCCCCATGCAGGACGCCCACAAGTCGGCGTCAAGCTGCAGAGCGCGGGTGAACTCCTGTGCTGCCTGCTCGGCGTCGCCCACGCGCAGCCAGAGGTATCCGAGCCGCTGCGACGCAAGGCCGTTTCGTGGGTCACGTTGCGCCGCGATCTGTGAGGCTCGGATCGCCAGGTCGAGGCGTCCGAGCGTCTCATGCAGCATCGAGATGCGCAGCAGCGGAAGGTCGCTCGACGGGTCGGCTTCAACCGCCTGCAGGTATTGGCGTAAGGCCTCGTCCGGCCGGTCGGCGCGCCATGCTGCATCGCCGCGCCTCAGCGCGACCTCGCCGAGGTGTCCTGGTGCATCCTGGGTCTTCGTGGTCGGCGCCGTGGCGGCGCAACCGACGAGTAGCAGGGGCACGAACAGCAGGCGCAGGTGGCTCATCGCTGGAAGGCCTCCATGATGCGCATCACGGCCGGTCCGATGGCGATCACGAAGAACGCCGGGAACTCGCAGAAGATCAGCGGGAAGATGAGCTTTGTGCCGATCTTCCCCGCGCGCTCTTCGGCTGCCTGCATCCGTTGATCGCGGAACTCCGCGGCATAGACGCGCAGGCTGTCGGCGATGCCCGTACCGAACCGCAATGTCTGCTGCAGCAAACTCACGAGTCCGCGGATCTCGCTGAGGCCGGTGCGGGCGTTTAGGTTGTCGAGGGCGACCTCACGATCGACGCCCGCGCGCATCTCCGCGTTGACGATCGCGAGCTCCGAGGCGAGTTCGGGTTGGCTGAACTTGAGCTCCTCCGCCACGCGCGCGATAGCGGAGGTGAGACCGAGACCGGCCTCGACGCAGATCACGAGCATGTCGAGCGACTCGGGGAAGCCGTCTCTTAGACGTTTCTGCCGTCGTTCCACCCGTAGTTCCAGCCAACGATTGGGCGCCAGCATCCCGACGAGCACCGCCAACCCCGCCAGCAGCCAACGCTGCCCGTCGGTGAGCATCGACGAAGCCGGGCTGATCAGCAACCAGGCCGTCGGGAGGAGCAGCGACAGGACGGTCTTGCTGCCGAAGAAGATCGACAGCGCATTCGGGCCGCGGAAACCCGCCAAAAAGAGCAGACGCTCGATGCGTGCACGTTCCACCTTTGAGCCCGGCAGCAACCACCGCCCGAGCGGCGACAGCCACCCCATCCAGCTCGGTGCTGCGGTGGGCATCATCGCCGGTGGCGGGCCCACCATCGCGGCGAGTCGGCGCCGTGCTGGATCACGCGCGCCGGCCAACCAGGAGGCGAGCACCCACGCGAGCATGAAGACTGCGGCAGTCAGCAGGATGATGATCGGCAGAGTCTCGAGAGCCATACGGTATCCCCTTCGGTCTCAGTGTCAGATCTCGATGCGGATGATCTTTCGCATCCAGATGATGCCCAGCAACATGAGCACACCGCTCGTGGCGAGCATCGCGAGTCCGCGCTCGCTGTCGAACAGAATCGTCAGATAGTCTGGGCTGGTCAGGTACAGGACGCCTGCCAGTCCGAACGGGACCAAGGTCAGCACCCACGCGGAGACGCGTCCCTCGGCGGAGAGCGTGCGGATCTTGCGCTGGAAGCGGTAGCGTCCGCGGATGACCTGCGAGATGTTCTCAAGGATCTCGGCGAGATTGCCGCCGGTATCACGCTGGATCAGAACGGCTGTGACGAAGCCCATCAAGGTCATGCTTGGCACGCGCGATACCAGGCTGAGCAGCGCTGCACGCGGATCGTTGCCGTAGGCAAAGTCTGCAGCCGTCGCGGCGAACTCCTCGGCGATGGGGCCTTCCATGTCGTCGCCCACCAGTTTGATGGCGGCGATGAAGGGGTGACCGGCGCGTACCGACCGTTTGATGATGTCGATGGCCTCGGGAAGACGCGATTCGATCTCGCTGATGCGCTTGGTGCGCCGCACCAACAGGCGAAGGAACGGCGCCACGAATGCGATCAGGCCGAAGACCAGCGACGATACCCATCCGCCGCCCAGGATCATCCCGCCGAGCATGGTTGCGATGCCCGTCGCTGCTCCGAGCAGGACGAAGCGATGGGCGGGACGGTCGAGGCCCGCCTGTTCGACGGTGCGTCGCAACGCGGACATCCCGGGCAGGGCTTCCAGCCGGCGCTCGAGGGGTGAGAGCCGCTCGAGATAGCGCCGCCGCAGCAGGGATGGTGTCTCGGCTGTCGGTTCGACGGCCAACTCGTCGAGCCGGCGACGTAGACGTCGCTGCATACGCGCGCTCGATCCGAACGTCGGTATCACGAGGCCCTGCATCAGCAGGAACATGGCGAGGAACACCAGCACGAGGAATATCGCGATCGGACCGATCATTCGGAATCCTCCTTGTCAGCGACCGGGGTGAAGCGATCGATGGGCAACGCGATGCCGCGCTGTTTGATGCGTTTGTAAAAGGCCGGGACGATGCCGGTCGCGCGCAGTTCGCCGAGCACCTCTCCGTCAGCCGACATGCCGCGTCGTTGAAAGCTGAAGATCTCCGTCATGGTGATGGTGTCGCCTTCCATGCCGTTGATCTCCTGCAGGCTGATGAGGCGTCGTTTGCCGTCCTCTTGACGCTCGGTGTGCACCACCGCGCTGATCGCCGAGGAGATCTGCGCCCGCAACGCACGGATCGGTAGCTGCACGCCGCTCATCGCGACCATGGTCTCAATGCGGCTGAGGGCATCGCGTGCAGAGTTGGCGTGGATGGTGGTGAGCGAGCCGTCATGACCCGTATTCATCGCCTGCAACATGTCGAGCGCCTCGGCGCCACGGACCTCGCCGACGACGATGCGGTCAGGCCGCATACGGAGGCTGTTGCGCACAAGGTCGCGTTGGGTGACCTGCCCGCGTCCCTCGATGTTGGCCGGGCGCGTCTCGAGGCGTACGACATGCGGTTGGCGCAGCTGTAGCTCAGCCGAGTCCTCGATGGTGATGATGCG
>DBCG01000097.1:0-2652 GCA_002292945.1 Proteobacteria bacterium UBA964
CATGCCGGTGCTGCTGCTGTCGGCGGGTCAAGCCGGTGCCACGGCGCCTGCCGCGCTCGCGGGCGCGCTCGCCCAGGAAGTCGCCGAGGTGCTCGCCGGGCTTGTCTATGTGAACGCCATCAAGCCGGGCGCTCCGGCGATCTTCGGCACCTGGTGCTTCGTCTCCGACCTGCGCACCGGCGCGATGTCGGGCGGCAGCCCCGAGCAGGCGCTGCTGTCCTCGGCCGCCGGCCAGATGGGTAATTTCTACGACCTCACGACGGGCACCGCTTCGGGCATGACGGACTCGAAGGTGGCGGATGCGCAATCGGCGGGCGAGAAAGCCCTCAACCATGCGCTCGTCGGTCACTCGGGTGCCAACATGATCTACGAGTCGGCAGGCATGCACGCGAGTCTGCTCGGCTTCTCGCTCGAGAGCCTGATCATCGACAACGACATCATCGGCGCCACGCAGCGCACCATCAAAGGCATCGAGGTCAACGAAGAGAAGCTCTCCTTCGAGACCATCAAAGATGTCTGCCTCAACGGGCCGGGGCACTACCTCGGAAGCGCCCAGACGCTCGAGCTCATGCAGACCGACTACCTCTATCCCGCCATCGGCGATCGTCGCAGCCCGAACGAGTGGACGGAGCAGGGATCGACGGATGCCTTGCAGCGTGCGGCGCGGCGCGTCCAGGAAGTCCTCGCGGAGCACTACCCCGGGCACGTCCCGGAAGCCATCGACGCCGCCATCCGTCAAAGATATCCGGTGAAGCTGGATCGGGCGGCGATGCTCAAGCGCTGAGCCCATGTCCCTTCCCAGCCATGCGAACGTGGTCATCGTCGGCGGCGGCGTGGCCGGTTGCTCGATCGCCTATCATCTGACGAAGATCGGCATCACCGATGTCGTTCTGCTCGAGCGCAAGCAGCTCACCTGCGGGACGACCTGGCACGCGGCGGGCCTCGTCGGCCAGCTGCGCGCCACGCGCAACCTCACCGAGCTCGCCAAGTACACGGCGGAGCTCTACCGGTCGCTCGAGGCCGAGACCGGACAGGCGACCGGCTTCAAGCAGAACGGTTCGATCAGCGTCGCAAAGACCCACGCGCGTCTCGAGGAGCTCTATCGCGGCGCTTCGATGGGCAAGACCTTCGGACTGGAGATCGATCTGCTCTCGACCGCCGAGATCCGCGAGCGCTGGCCGTTGCTCGAGGTCGGTGATCTCGTCGGCGGCATCTTCATCCGCAAGGATGGCCAGACCAACCCCATCGACACCACGCAGGCCTTCGCCCGAGGCGCGCGCATGCGCGGCGCCAAGATCTTCGAGAACACCAAAGTCACGGGCATCCGCGTCGAGAAGGGGCGCGCGGTCGGTGTCGACACCGAAGCGGGGTACATCTCGGCGGACACCGTCGTGGTCTGCGCCGGTATGTGGTCGCGCGAGCTCGGCCGCGCGGCCGGCGTCTCCATCCCGCTGCACGCGGCCGAGCATTTCTACATCGTCACCGAGCCGATCGCGGCGGTGCCGCCGAACCTCCCGGTGCTGCGCGTCTACGACGAATGTGCGTATTACAAAGAAGACGCCGGCAAATTGCTCGTCGGCTGCTTCGAGCCGATCGCCAAGCCCTGGGGTATGGACGGCATCCCCGAGTCTTTCTGCTTCGATTCGCTGCCCGAGGACGCGGAGCACTTCGAGCCCATCCTCGAAGCCGCTGTGCGCCGGGTGCCCGTGCTCGCGGATGCCGGCATCCAGCTCTTCTTCAACGGGCCAGAGAGCTTCACGCCCGACGACCGCTACTACATCGGCGAGGCGCCCGAGGTGCGCGACCTGTTCGTCGCCACCGGCTTCAACTCCGTCGGCATCGCAGCGAGCGGTGGCGCAGGCAAGGTCGTCGCGCAGTGGATCCAGGATCGTAGGCCGCCGATGGACCTCGCGGACGTCGACATCCGGCGGGCGCTGCCGTTCCAGTCGAACCGGCGGTATCTGCGCGACCGCACGGTCGAGACGCTGGGTCTGCTCTACGCCATGCACTGGCCGTACTACCAGTACCAGACGGCGCGTGGCGCGCGGCGTACGGCGCTGCACGACCGCTTGGTCGCCGCGGGCGCCTGCATGGGCGAGACCGCGGGTTGGGAGCGGCCGAACTGGTTCGCACCGCCTGGCGTCGAGCCGAAGTACACCTATTCCTACGGCCGCCAGAACTGGTTCGAGCACTCGGGCGCCGAGTGCCGTGCGGTGCGGGACGATGTGGCGCTCTTCGACCAGACCTGCTTCGCCAAATACATGGTGCAAGGTCGGGACGCTTGCGCTGTGCTGAACCGCCTCTCGACCGGCGAGATGGATGTGCCGGTCGGCCGCATCGTCTACACGCAGTGGCTCAACGAACGTGGCGGCATCGAGGCTGATCTCACCATCACGCGCCTCGCCGAGCAGCGCTATCTGGTGGTCACCTCGGCCATCTCGCAGACCCGCGACCTCGCCTGGCTCACGCGCTACCTCGACGATCACCCGGACCTGCATTGCACCGCGACCGATGTCACGGCCGGTATCGCCATGCTGGGTGTGATGGGCCCCAAGAGCCGCGCGCTGCTCACTGCGGTGTCGGGCGCCGATCTTTCGAACGAAGCGCATCCTTTCGGCTGGTCGCGCGAGATCGAGATCGGATACGCGCGCC
>DBCG01000097.1:2677-7735 GCA_002292945.1 Proteobacteria bacterium UBA964
GGCGAGCCGCATCACCTATGTCGGCGAGCTCGGTTGGGAACTCTACATCCCCGCGGAGCAGGTGCTCGATGTCTTCGAGCGTCTCACCGAGGCGGGGGCGGCCTTCGGGCTCAAGCACGCGGGCTATCACGCCATGGCCTCTTGCCGGGTCGAGAAAGGCTACCGTCACTGGAGCCACGACATCGCCGATGAGGACACGCCGCTCGAGGCCGGGCTCGGCTTCACCGTGGCCTGGGACAAGAAGGACGGCTTCATCGGTCGCGAGGCGCTGCTCGCGCAGCGCGGCCATGTGCTGCCGAAGCGCCTCGTGCAGGTGATGCTCGAAGACGCTTCCGACGCCGCACCGCTCCTCTATCACGAAGAGCCGATCATCCGTGACGGCGTCATCGTCGGCTCCACGCGCTCGGGCGCTTGGGGGCATCGCATCGGCCGCTCCATCGGCATGGGCTATGTCCACTGCGAATCAGGCGTCACACCCGATTGGCTCGCGGCCGGTCGTTGGGAGATCGAAGTCGCGGGCGTGCGCCACGCGGCCCGCGCACAACTTGCGCCTTGGTACGACCCCAAGAGCGAACGCATCAAATCCTGAGGACTTGGACACATGAAGACCCATGCTGAGGTGGTGATCATCGGCGGCGGCTCGGTCGGCTGCAGCGCGCTCTACCATTTGACGCAGCTCGGCGTGCGTGACGCTGTGCTGATCGAGCGCGACGAACTCACGGCGGGTTCCACCTGGCATGCGGCGGGCAACTGCCCGAACTTCTCCACATCCTGGAATCTCATCAAGCTGCAGCGCCACAGCACCAAGCTCTATTCGCAGTTGGGCGCGCGTGTCGATTACGACATGAACTACCACATCACGGGCAGCATCCGGCTCGCACACACCGCGGACCGTGTGGACGAGTTCAAGCATGTGGTCTCGCAGGCGCGGGCGCAGGGCATCGAGTTCGAGATGCTGTCGCCCGCCGAGATCCGCGAGCGGCACCCCTTCATCACCACCGACGACATCAAGGCGGGTCTCTTCGACCCCTACGACGGTGACATCGATCCCGCGCAGCTCACGCAGGCGCTCGCCAAGGGCGCGCGCGACGGCGGCGCGACCATCTATCGCCAGACCCGGGTCACCGCCATCGATCGCACGCCTTCCGGCGAGTGGCGGATCACCACCGACAAGGGCGTCATCCAGACGCCCAAGGTGATCAACGCCGCCGGTTACCGTGGTGGCGAGGTGGCGGCGATGGTGGGTGCGTATCTCCCCATCGTCACGCTCTCGCACCAGTACCTCATCACCGAAGACATCCCCGATCTCGTGGCGCGCGGTGCTGAGCGGCTGCCGCTCCTGCGCGACCCCGATGTCAGCTACTACCTGCGTCAAGAGCGGCAGGGCCTCATCCTCGGTCCCTACGAGTGGGATGCGAAGGCGCATTGGCTGGAGGGTCTTCCGGACCAGTTCGCGCACCAGTTGTTCGACGATGATCTCGGGCGCATCGAGAAGTACATCGAGGCCGCCTGCGAGCGAGTGCCGATCCTCGGATCGGTCGGCGTCAAGCGCGTCATCAACGGGCCGATCCCGTACGCGCCGGACGGCAACCCGCTGCTCGGTCCTGCGCCGGGCCTGCCGGGTTTCTTCCATTGCTGCGCCTTCACCTTCGGCATCGCGCAGGCGGGCGGCGCCGGCAAGCTCATCGCCGAGTGGGTCGCGCTCGGCCAGCCGGAGTGGGACATGTGGCCGCTCGACTCGCGCCGCTACCTCGACTGCCACAACGATCGCTTCGTGCTCGCCAAGGCGCTTGAGACCTACCAGCACGAGTACGGTATCGGCTATCCCGCCGAGGAGCGGCCTGCCGGCCGGCCCGCCAAGGCCTCGCCCGTGTACTCGCGTCTGCGCGACAAGGGCGCGAAGTTCGGTGCGCGTGGTGGCTGGGAACGCGCGGTGTACTTCCCCGAGGCCGGCGATCCGGTGGGTCCGGAGGTCTCTTTCCGCCGGCCCGCGTGGCATGCGGCGGTCGCCCGTGAGTGCGAGGCGGTGCAGCAGCGCGTGGCCGTGCTCGATCTTCCGGGCTTCACCAAATTCGAGGTCACTGGAAGCGGCGCGGCCGAATGGCTCGATCGCATGGTGACGGGCGTCGTCCCGAAGGCCGGTCGCACCGCGCTCAACTATTTCTGCGCACCGAACGGCGGCATTGTCACCGAGATGACGCTCACCACCTTCGCCCCGGATCGCTTCTGGCTGATCAGCGCGGCGGCGGGCGAGCGCCACGACGAGCACTGGCTGCGTGAGCATCTGCCGGCCTCGGGCGTGCGCCTCGACAACCTTTCGGCGCGCTACGGCACGCTGATCCTCGTCGGGCCGCGCTCACGCGAGGTGCTGGCGAAGCTCACCCGCGCCGACCTCTCGAACGCAGCGTTCCCTTGGCTCTCGGTGCGTGACATCGAGATCGGTTACACCCGCGCGACGGCGATGCGCGTCAATTACGTGGGCGAACTCGGCTGGGAGCTGCACATCCCGGCTGAGCACATGCTGTCTGTCTACGACCTCTTGTGGGAAGCGGGACAGGAATTCGGCATCCACGACTTCGGGCTCTACGCCATGGACAGCCTGCGCCTCGAGAAGTGCTACCGCGGTTGGAAGGGCGACCTCACCACCGAGTACACGCCGTTCATGGCGTCGCTCGACCGCTTCGTGAAGCTCGAGAAGTCGGGCGGCTTCCTCGGCGTCGAGGCGCTGCGCCGCGAGGCGGCGGCGGGTCCGCGCGAGCGTTTCGTGCCGCTCCTCGTCGATGCCACCGATGCCGATGCCGCGGCGGTGTCCATCGTGTTCAAGGGCGACGAGCAGGTGGGGCTCGTGACCTCGGGGGGCTACGGCTACCGGCTCAAGCAGAGCATCGCGCTCGCCTATGTGCGCACCGACATGGCGGTGCCGGGTACCGAGCTCACGGTCGAGATCCTGGGTGAGCGCCGCCGCGCGGTGGTCGCCGTCGAGCCGCTCTACGACCCGCAGAACCTGCGTCTGAAGGCCTAGCGGCGACCGTTGTCGCCGCGCATCAGCAGCAGCGCGATCGCGGCCGAGGCGACCATCAGGAACACGCTCACGGCGTTCAGCACGGGCGTCGCGCCGTCGCGCATGCGGCCGTACATCATCACCGTGAGGGGTGAGTCGGCGCCCACCAGCATCAGTGTCGTGTTGAAGTTCTCGAAGGACATGAGGAACACGATCGCCGCCGAACCGATCATCGCCGGCCGCAGGTAGGGCAGGGTGATGGTGGCGAGCACGGCGGGGCGCGAGGCGCCCAAGTTGTAGGCGGCCTCTTCGAGCGTGCGATCGAAGCGCTTGAGGCGCGCGCTGATGGTGAGGGTGGAGATGGCGATCAGGTAGGAGACCTGGCCGAGCACGACCAACGGCAGGCCCGGACGGAGGAACTCGGCCTCCCAGCCGAAGATATCTCCCAAGAGATCGGCGACCCGGCTCGCGAAGGCGAGGATGGAGATGCCGAGGATCACGCCCGGGATCACGAGCGGCACCAGCATCAGCAGCGACAGCAGGCCTTGTCCGCGGAAGCGCATGCGCTCCATCAGGAAAGCGTTGGTGGTGCCGACCACCACCGAGAGCAGCGTCACCCAGGCTGCGACGAGCAGACTCGTCAGGATGCTGCCCATGAGCTCTTCATCCTTGAAGAGTCCCGTGCGGCCCTTGGATTCGTCGCCCGTGAACCAATCGAGCGTGAAGCCTTGCCAGGGCGGCGCGGGGTAAGCCGCATCGTTGAAGGCGAAGGCCGCGACGGTGACGAGCGGCAGAAAGAGGAACACGAGGAAGGCCGCCACGAAGACGATCGTCGCGACGCGCAACCAGAGCGGGCGGGGGAGCGAGGGGATCATGTGCGGCTCATGACATCGGAGAACTTCTGGCCACTCAACCGCAGGCCGATCCAGACCATCAGGCTCGAGAGCAAGAGCAGCAAGAAACCGAAGGCCGCGCCCTGCTCCCAATTGAAGCGGGTGATGAACTGGGTGTAGATCTGCTCGGTGAACCACAGCGAGTTCTTGCCGCCTAAGAGCGAGGCGGTGAGGTAGTTGCCGAGGGTCAGCATGAACACGACGATGCAGCCCGCGGTGATGCCGGGCGCCGCATGCGGGATGACGATCGTGCGCAGCACCGTCCAGCCGTTGCCGCCGAGGTCGTAGGCCGCCTCGATCAGCGAGTCGTCGAGGCTCTCGAGGCTCGAATACAGCGGGACCACCATGAACAGCAGCGAGGTGTAGACGAGGCCGACGAGGATGGTCGCGTCGCGGTAGAGCATCTCGACCGGCGCGTCGGTGACGCCGAGCGACACGAGGACGCCTGGCAGCACGCCGGTCTCGCGCAGCAGGATCATCCAGCCGAGTGTGCGCACCGTCTCGCTGACCCAGAACGGGATCAGGCAGACCGCGAACAGCAGGGCGCTCACCCGTCCCCGCGTGAGCTTGGCGATGGTCCAGGCGATGGGGAAGGCGATCAGCAGGGTGATCGCGGTCGCGATCAGCGAGATGACCGCCGTGCGCACGAAGACATCCCAGTAGAGCGGCTCGGCGAAGAAGGTACGGTACTGGGCGAGGCTGTAGGCGTATTCGCCGGGACCGGTGCGTTCGCGGAACGAGAGCAGCGCGAGGTCGAGGTGGGGCAGCAGGATGAGCCCCAAAAGCCATACCAGTGCTGGGGCGAGCAGCAGCCAGAGCAGGAGGCGCCGCGTCAGTGTGCCGCTGGCCTCAACCATGTCCGCCGGTCGCAAAGCAGACAGCGCGATCGGGGGCGAAACTGAACACCACCCGCTCGTCCACCTTGAGGTCGGCGTAGCGCCCGGTCTGGGGCAGGGCGACCCGGAACTCCGCGCGGGTCTTCGTCTCGCGCAGCAGCACGGCCGAGTTGGCGCCGTCGAACAGCAGGCTCTCCACCACGCCCTCATGCACGGGCGCGGTGGTAGCCGCCGGCGGCAGGTCGAGTTCTGCGGCACTGCGGCCGAGCACGGCCACCTCGGGGCGCACGAAGGCGCAGGCGGCATCGCCGACGCCCGGCTTGCGGCC
>DBCG01000097.1:7839-18870 GCA_002292945.1 Proteobacteria bacterium UBA964
AGCGCGCCGTGGAGGGCGCTGACGCGCCCCTCGATGCGGTTGTTGGCACCGACGAAACCGGCGACGAAGGGTGTGGCGGGCGAGTAGTAGAGTTCCTGGGGGCTGCCGACCTGTTCGAAGCGGCCGGCGTTCATCACCGCGACCTGGTCGGAGAGCACCAGGGCCTCTGATTGGTCGTGGGTGATGTAGACGAAGGTGGTGCCGAAGGCGGCCTGTAACTGCTTGAGTTCGATCTTCATGCGCTCTCGCAGCTTGAGATCGAGGGCGCCGAGCGGTTCGTCGAGCAGCAGCAGGGTGGGTTCGAGCACCAGGCTGCGGGCGATGGCGACGCGCTGGCGCTGACCGCCCGAGAGCTCGTCGGTACGCTTGCTCTCAGCCCCCGGCAGGCCGACGCGCTCGAGCATGGCGCTGACCTTCGACTCACGCTCCGCTCGCCCGACACCGCGTCTGGCGAGCCCGTAGGCGACGTTCTCGCCCACGCTCATCATCGGGAAGAGCGCCAGTTGCTGGAACACCATGTTGACGGGTCGGCGGTTGGGCGCCACACCCCGCTGACTGCGGCCGCCGATCTCGATGTCCCCGCCATCGGGCTCGATGAAGCCCGCGATCATGCGCAGCAAGGTGGTCTTGCCGCAGCCCGAGGGGCCGAGGATGGAGAAGAAACTGCCGCGCTTGACGCCGAAGGAGAGCGAGTCGACTGCCGTATGCGTTCCGAAGCGCTTCAGCGCGGACTTGGCTTCCAGGTCGAAGTCCTGCGGGGCGGACATGGGCGCGGGCTTACTTCGCGGCCTTGATACGGTCGAGCACGCGACCCTCGATCTCCTCGAGTCCCGGGGGGATCGCGGGATACCAGCGGACATCTTTGAAGCCGCGCGGGAAACTTTCGGCGAACTGGGCGCGCAGCTTCGGGTCCGTGAGCGGTTCGGCGCCCTTCGCGGCCGAGAAGTTACCGATGTTCTTGGCGATGCGGGCGGCGATCTCGGGGCGCAGCGTGAAGTTGATCCAGGCGTAGACGGCTGCCTCGTTCTTGCCGCGCGCGGGCAGCGTGTAGGTGTCGAGCCAGCCGAGCGCGCCCGACTTCGGCGCGATGAACTTGATGGCAGGGTTCTCGCGGGCGAGCTTCCAGCCGCCCGAATCCCACATCATCGCGGCGTGCAGTTCACCCGAGCGCATGCCGTTCAGGAGCTGGTCGCGGTTGTCGAAGAAGAAGCGGAAGTTCGACTTGCAGGCGATGAGCCGCGCACCGACCTGGTCCATCAGCGCGGAGTAGGCCTTGGGGTCGCCGTAGAGCGCGAACGGGTCCTTCCCCATGGCGAAGGCGAAGGCCATGAGCGTCGGGCGGCGCAGGCGCACCGAGGTCCGGCCCTTGAGATCGCTGCGGCAGAGGTCGAGATAGTCTGCGACCTTCGTCCGTTGGGTGTTGACGACCATCCCTTCGGCGCCCCACACATACGGCAGCGCGTAGAGTTTGCCGCCCACCGTCGCGTTGCGTCGCACCGTGGCGAGCAGGTCGGGTTGGATCAGATCGACCTTCACCTTGGTGAGGTCGATCGGTTTGTAGATCCCGAACTCCTGTTGCGGTCCGAGGATGCGATCCTGTGAGGGCTGCGCGATGTCGAAGCCCGCGCCGCGTGTGGCCCGTAGCTTCGAGATCATCTCTTCGTTGTTGGAGAGCGTGACCTCGACCTTGATGCCGGTCTCTTTCGTGAACTGCGCCGCGACATCAGCGGGGACGTAATCCGCCCAAGTGATGATGCGCAGCGTGCCTTGAGCCATGGCGACGCCCGGCAGGACGCCGAGCGACAGCAGGGCCGCGAGAGCGGCGAGAGCGGCCGCACGGCGGGTCAGCATAGCCATCATGACGAGCGGGTCGCGGCGAGCGGGTCGATGCCGGTGGCGCGGGTCTGATCCGCGACGATCTGTCGGGCCGACCAGAAGTAGTGGAAGGTCGCCCACAGACCGGTCGGCACCAGCCAGAGCATCGCCGTCCGCAAGGACTGTGCGTTGTCCATGCCGCCCGCGACGTAGTGGTCGCTCAAGAGGCCGACCAACTGCGGCGCGATGATGAGGTTTCCCACGTTGGCCGCGAACAGCGTGAATGCGCAGAACATGGCGCGCATGCGAGGTTCTGCGAGGTTGTTGAGCAGGCCGAAGCAGGGGCCGATGTAGAAGTAGATGGAGGGGATGAAGATCCAGAGCAAGATCCGGATCGTCTCGATCGATTGGCTGGTATAGATGAAGTGCGACACCACCGTCGCGATACCGACGACGATACCCATCAGCCAGACCACTCGGCGCGGATCGATCATGGAGCGCTGGGCGACGAGCCATGCGGTGAAGAGCGTGGCGAGGCTGCCGCCGACGAGATGCATCGGCCCGGTGAAGATCCCGGCTTCGCCCGCAGTCATGCCGAAATTGCGCACGAGGAAGGTGGGGGTCCACCAGATGAGGCCCCAACCCCAAAGGGCTGTGAGCGCGCTACCGAGCATCACGTGCACAGCCGAGCGCTGCTGCAGAAGGTATTTGAACGTAGCGCCGAAGCTCGGTGAAACCTCTGATTTGTTGCGGTCGAGCTGGCCACGCTTGGGCTCTCGCACCGTGAGGAAGATCAGCAATCCGAAGACGACGCCCGGGATGCCGAGCAATAGGAATACCGTTCGCCACCCGTAGGCATCGGCGAGCTGGCCCGCGACGTCGGCACCGACCCAGGCGCCGATGGAGGCCCCGAGCGCGAAGATGGTCAGCGCCATCGGCCGCTGCGACGCCGGGAAGTAGTCGGAGAGGAGGGAGCTCGCTCCGGGCGTGCCGCCGGCTTCACCGACGCCGACGCCGATGCGTGAGACGAGCAGCTGCCAGTAGTTCATGGCGAGGCCGCTCGCGGTCGTCATCGCCGACCAGACGATGACCGAGATGGCGATGATATTGCGCCGGCTGTAGCGGTCGATCAACCATGACAGTGGGAAGCCGAACAGCACATAGAACAGCGCGAGCGCCGTGCCGGTGAGGAACGCGATGCCGGAATCCGTGAGCTGCAGTTCGATGCGGATCGGCTCGAGCAGCGTGGAGATGACATATCGATCAGCGATGCTGAGTGCGTAGACACCCACCATCACCAGCAGTACGTACCAACGGACCCAACCGGAATCGCGCGTCGTCGGCTCGGTGGCCGGCGCATCGTTCTTGTCGTTGACCACGATTAACCCCCCTCAGGGCGGAAGCCTGAGGGCCGATGATAGCGAGTTTCGACGACGAGGTGCGGAGGCGAGCACGCCCCCCGGAAGCGGTCAGCGCGCGAGCGGTCCAAGGGCGTCCTTGAGGGGGGCGAGCCACGGCTCGTAGGGGCGCCACTGATCGACGCCGTCGCGGTTGATCGGGCGTCGCACCTGCTCGGCGCTCGCCGTGTGCACCCGCCGCTCGGTGCGGTGGAACTCGACGCACGCGTCCTCGAACGGCAGACCACAGTGCTCGAGCAGGCGTCGCACGCTGCCCTCGAGATCGGCCAACACATCCTCGTGCTGCACGCGCAGCACGCGACCCGGCAAGGCATGGTCGAGATGGCCCATGAGCTCGACATAGGCGCGGTAATAGCGGCCGACATCTTCGAGGTCGTAGGCGAAGGGGTGCCCGTTGGCGTAGAGCTGCTTGAAGTTGCTGAAGCAGCAGTCCATCGCGTCGCGACGCGCGTCGATGATCCGGGCATTGGGCAGGATCAGCTGGATCAGCGCGATGTTGCGGAAGTTGTTCGGCATCTTGTCGATGAAGTGCGGTTTGCCGGCGCTGCGGTAGGCCTGGGTATCGCGGATGTAGGCCTCGCCGAACGCCCGGCATTGATCGGCGGTCAGGTCCGACAGCACGCCGGGATAGTGGGTGTCACCGAACTGGTCGCCGCTGCCCAGCGACCCGACGAGGCGCGGGATGTTGGCGAGTTCCATCGTGCCCTCGACCTGCGAGTGCGAGGCGAGGATCTGCTCGAGCAGCGTCGAGCCTGCGCGCGGCAGACCCAACACGAAGATGGGCGAGGGATCGGGGCATCCCCAGCCACGCCGCGCGGCGAAGAACTCCGGGGTGCAGATGTCCATCTGGCGCCGGACGGCCCGTTCCTGGGCCGCCGGACGGTACACCCCGTTCTCTTTTTTGAGGGCGTTGCCGCGGGCGTAATAGGTGAACGACTCGCGATGCTCGCCGCGGTCTTCGAGCGCCTTGCCGAGCGCGAAGCAGAGGTGATAGCGGTCGGCGTGCTGCAGTTGCGGCTGCGCCTCGTAGTGCCGCATCCGCTCGAGTTCAGCCTCCGTGAAGCGATAGGTCTTCATGTTGGCGAGGCTCCAATACGCCTCACCGAAATCGGGCCGGAACTCGATCGCCTGGCGGTAGGAGGCGATGGCCTCTGCGGTCTCACCGTTGGTCTTGTGGGCGTGTCCCAGCGACTGGTGCAGCTCGGAGTCGCGCGGCATCTGCTGCAACAGCGCCCGGTAGCGCTCGATGGCGCCCGGTACATCGCCCAAGGCCATCACGATCCCGGCATGGGTCACCCGCACGCCCGGATTGGCCGGCTCGGCGGCCATCAGCCGCTCGGCTTCCGCGCGTGCGCGTTGATGTTTGTGCAGATCGACGAGGGTCAGTACGAGGTCGTAGCGCGCCGAGTTGTAGTCCGGTGCCTTCGTCAGCAGCTTGTCGAGCAGCACCTCGGCGTCGGTGTTGTACTCGAAGTGCCGCGCGATCATCGACAGCACGCGCAGTGCCTCCACATCGTCCGGATGCTCGGCGAGATGCGCGCGGATGGTGCGCTCGGCGTCCTGGAAGTCGCCGTCGGCGACCATCGCACGCGCGGCGATCACCGCCTGCGGCAGGGTGCCGAGTTTCGTGACATGGCTGGCCGCGTTTGCGGCGTCTGTCGCCCGGCCGACGATCCGATAGAGCTTTTCGAGCGCCTGCCAGCTGGCGGGCAGGGCGGGGTTGTAGCGGATGGCCCACTCGAAGGCCTCGAGGGCTTTCGGGGCATCGCGCTGCGCGACATGGCAGTGACCGCGCTCCTGGAACAGTCGTGAGTAGCGGGGATGGAACGACTGCAGCGTGGCGAGTGTGCCGAGCGCCTCAGGGAAGCGCTGCAGCATGCGCTGCGCGACCGCGACCAGGTAGAGCAGGTCCCGATGGCCGCGGTGCTCGCTGAGGTAGGCGTCCGCGACCTGCAGCACCTCGGCATAGCGACCCCGCCCGAGCGAGGCGCGCAGCACCAGCAGCGTCGTCTCGAGGTCGGGCAGTTCAGGGGTGTCGGGTGAGGGGTGTTGTGGGTCCACGTGTCTGGAGGCCAAAAAAAAGCGGCGGGCCGTCACCGACCCGCCGCTCCTGTCGTCGAGGGTCAGTCTGCGAAACGGTATCCGAACTGGAGACCGATCGTGCGGGGACGCGCCTGGTTGTCCGTCTGCACGAACTGCGAACTGGAGATGAACTCCGAGGTGTCGCGGTTCGTCAGGTTGGAGACCACCAGTTCCACGGTCCAGCTGTCCTTTGCGACACCGGCCGAGGCGCTGACATCCGTGAACGAATCGAGCTTCACCGCCTGGAGGCGGTTTCCGGTCGAGTTGCGCTCGTCCGTGTAGACCACGCCCAACTGCGTGTAGTACTCGTATGAGTTGCTCGTCCACTCGTAGCGGGCGCGGATGTTGCCCTGGATCTCCGGGGACAGCGCCGCCGGGTCACCTGCGACACCGAACACGTTGGCCACCGGGACCGCGCGTCCGCTCGTCGCCGAACCGACCCACGCCTCGGTGATCGCCTGACCGAAGTTCGGCGTGCCCGCGACGTTGTTGATGAACTGCGGGTTGTTGGTGAGCTCCGCCTTGTTGTACGCCGCAGCGGCGTCGATCGTCAGGCCTTCCGAGACGAGCGCCGTGATGCTCATCTGGATGCCCTTGGTCTCGTAGCTCGGGCCGTTGACGCTGACCGTCAGGTTACCGAAGCCTGCCTGCGGGGCGAAGATGCCCGACTGCGCGTCATCCCACTTGTTGTTGTAGATGGCGCCGTTGAAGATCACGCGGTTGTCCATCAGCGTGCTCTTCCAGCCGATCTCGTAGTTCACGAGGTCGTCGGACTTGAAGAACAGCGGCAACTGGAACTGGTTGTAGCTGCCACGCTGAGCCGTGCCGGTGCTGCGGTTGACGGCACGCAGCACCTGCGAGCTGCCGCGGTTGAAGCCGCCCGGACGGAAGCCTTCCGACCAGGTGGCGTACAGCAACAGATCGTCGGTCGCCTTCCAGCTGACATTCACACGGCTGCGGAAGCCCGAGTCGGTGAAGCTGTTGATGGCCTGGTTGTTCAGGTTCGTGCCGTAGGGCGCGTTACCCGTGGCCGGACCGGTGCAGATGCCGGTGGCGGTCGAGAGGCCAGTGCCGTACTGCTTGCAGTAGAAGCTGCCGACGTTGCCGCCGAGCATCTGGTTGAAGCCCTCGAAGTAGCGGGTGCCGGCGGTCAGGGTCAGCGCATCGGTCATGTGCCAGTCGACCGACAGGAAGGCCGCTTTCTGCTCGTACACGCGCTGGAAGTCGTTGAAGAACCCGGTCGCCGAGTTGCGGCGGTTGCGGTTGTTGAACGACGCGTTGGCGAACTTCGGCGTGTTGGCCGGGTCAAGCGCGAAGAAGCAGCTCTTCGGGCCGCCGATGGTGCACTCGGGGACCGACTTGTAGAGCCACTCGGTCTGGTCGTTGACCTCGCGCTCTTCGTAGAAGAGACCGCCGACTGCGGAGACCTTCCACTCCGACGGGGTGCTCAGCCGGATCTCGTGGCTGGTGTTGATGTTCTCAATCGTGTTCTGCCAGACCGAGGACGGCGTGTAGCACTTGTCCACCGAGGCGCCGGAATAGCCGGTGCACTGGTAGTAGGCGCCGTAGAGACCACGCGCGTAGTTGGTGTAGTCGCCTTGGATGAAGTTGTCGCGCTTCAGGCGCGAACCCGAGTACACGAGGTCGAGGTCGCCGATCTTGCCGGTGATGGTGAGCGCGGTGTTGGCGAACTTGTCCTTGGTGATCGTGTCGTTGAACACCGTGACCTGATAGTCGTCGAGCGGACGACCGCGGACCGGCGAGTTGCTGGGGCCGCCGGTGGTGCAGGTGGACTCGCGCTTCGGGTCGATGCAATCCGAGCCGAACGGCATGGAATAGAACACACCGCTGCTGTCGATGTCCTGGAAGCTCTGGACGACGAGGATGTTCCAGTCGTCGTTCACATCGTAGGACAGACCGAGGCGGGCGCCCTTGTACGAGACCGGGTTGAAGTTGTTGCGGGCGATCTTGTAGTTGTCGATCACGACGGAGTCCGTCGGGACGCGGCCACCGGTGAACGAGGCGAAGGAGATGTCGGTGCTGCGACGGGTGAAGGTCGAGGGCACGTTGTCGATGTAGCCGCCGCGCGAATCGTTGTAGGCCACGATGCGGGCCGCGAGCTTGTCGCTCAGCGGCAGGTTCAGCACGCCGGTCAGGTTGGTGCTGTCATCGCCACCGTTGGTCTGGGCGTACCCGGCCCGGAAGTAGGCCTCGGTCGTGTCGTGCTTGGGCTTGTTCGTGATGTAGCGGACCACGCCCGCCTGGGCGCCGGCGCCGAACAGGGTGCCCTGCGGGCCTTCGAGGACCTCGATGCGCTCGAGGTCGGCTGCGTAGACGTCAAGGTTACGGCCCGGCATCTGCACGGCCTGGTCATCGAAGTAGAGACCGACGGTCGGCCACTGGCCCACCGTGCCGCCGCCTTGCAGCACGGCTGCGCCGATGCTGAGACCGCGGATGGCGAAGTTGCCGTGGGTCGGGCCTTGGGAGGCGACCTGCACGTTCGGCAGGAACTTCACGAACTCGTCGATCGTGTTGACCTTGAGGTTTTCCAGCGTCTCGGTGGTCAGGGCTTGCACCGTGATCGGGACGTTCTGGATGTTCTCGCTTCGGCGCTGCGCCGTGACCACGACCTCGTCCAATTCGAGGACGGCTTCCGACTGTGCGACGGCCTGCTGGGCCTGCGAAGACGCGACGGCGGCGAAGACCGCTGCAGAAATCTGTCTGTTCAAAGTGTATCCCTCTGGCAACACAGCGTGTTTCCGCTGCTTTGGTGAAGTACCCCAGGTCCCCGTGTCCTGCCAATTCCAAAGACGGCACGATACGGTCAGCCGGAGGATAAGCCCATGTTGGCGGCGGCGACAAGGTGTCTGGGCGCATCCAACGACGGGTGATGCGTCCAAGCGACATCTGGGCGCGGTCAGGCGCTGCCGCGATGACCCTGCACGGGCGCCCCGCTTGGGCGGGGGGGGGGTGAAACCCGGTCAGGGCTCGAGCACGGCCTGGTAGACCTGGTTGTGCATGTCCTGATAGGTGCGGTTCGCTTGCCCGTCCGCGCCGCGCGCGACCTGGGCCAGCACGATGGCGACGATCCCGGTGCTGGGGCTGACCATCCAGTTGGTGTCCATCACGCCCGGCCAGGTGTAGTCGCCGTCGCGGTTCGCTTGCGGTACATGCCGGAAATCGATGACCGGCGAGACGCCGAGGCCGAACCCGAGTCCGCGCCAGGTGTCGCCGTAGGCCTTGCCCATCGCCGTATCGGGCACCTGTTGGCTGGTCATCAACTCGACCGTCACCGGCGAGAGGTACTGACGACCTTCGAAGCGGCCCTTGTCGGCGAGCATCTGCGCGAACCGCAGATAATCGCCCGCGGTCGAGAGCAGGCCGCCGCCGCCCGAGATGAACGGGGGCGGAGCCGTCGGCGGTGCGGCAAAGGGCCCCCGAAGGGGTTCGAGCTTGCCGGCTGCGTTGCGGCGATAGATGGTCGCCACCCGACCCGCATCCGCCTCGGAGACGAAGAAGCCGGTGCGCGTCATGCCGAGCGGGTCGAACAGCCGCTTCTGCAGGAACTGGGCGAACGGCATGCCCGAGACGACCTCAACGAGGTGACCGAGCACATCGGTGGCGTAGCTGTAGCGCCAGTTCGACCCGGGCTCGAAATAGAGCGGCAGCGCGGCGAGTCGGCGGATCTTCTCATCGGCGGTCTGCGGGCCGTAGAGGCTGAATGCTCCCCACTCGGCGGCGAGCGGCGAGGTCGTGTCGTACCCCGGGCCGTAGCCGAGGCCGCTGGTGTGCGTCAGCAACTGCCGCACCGTGATCGGGCGCTTGACGGGTTCGGTGCGCGGCTTGCCGGCGTCGTCCACGCCCACGACCACGCGCGACTGCGCAAAAGCGGGCAGATAGCGCGAGACCGGGTCGTCGAGCTGCAGCTTGCCCTCTTCGTAGAGCATCAGCACCGCCACCGAGGTGACCGGCTTCGTCATGCTGAAGATGCGGAAGCGCGTGTCGAGCGACATCGGGATCGCGCGCTCGCGGTCCTGCATGCCGACGGCGGTGGAATAGATGAGCTTGCCGTCGCGGGCGACCAAGATCGCGTACCCCGCCGCAGCATCGCGCTCGGTTTCACGGGAGAAAAATTCGCCCATCGCAGCGAGCCGCGCCGAGGACATCCCCACCGACTCGGGTTTGGCGCGCGGTAGCGGGTCACCGGGTGCGGCGGCGGCGGTGTGACCGACCAGCGTCATCGTGATGATCGGCAGCAGACTGGCTGCGCGGTTGTGGCCCGGTCGACTCATGGCATGGCTCCCTTTGACGCGTTGTTGCATTATAGGGGTGCGGATCATTTCTTGAGTCATCGAGGTGCGTTGAAGATGAAATCGTTGCAGCATTACATCGAGGGCCGATGGGTCGCGCCGGTCGTGATGGGCGAACGGTTCCCGGTGATCGATCCCGCGACCGAATCCCAGGTCGCCGAGATCTGCATGGGCAGTGCCGCCGATGTGGACCTCGCCGTGGCCGCCGCCTGCCGCGCATTCCCCGGCTTCTCGGCCACCCCGCTCGAAGCGCGTCTCGATGCGCTGCGCCGCATCAATGAGGTGTTCAAGCGTCGCTTCGAAGAGATGGCTGATGCGATCACGACCGAGATGGGCGCGCCGCGCGACATGGCGCGCGAGGCGCAGGCGGCCTCTGGCCCCGGCCACATCGAGGCGACCATACAGGCTGCACAGCAGCTCGATTGGGAGGTGCGCATCGACGGCTCGAATGTGGTTCGGGAGCCGATCGGTGTCTGCGGCCTCGTCACCCCGTGGAACTGGCCGATCAACCAGATCCTCGCCAAGGTCGCACCGGCCATCGCTGCCGGCTGCACGATGGTGCTCAAGCCGAGCGAGCAGGCGCCGCTTTCGGCGCAGCTCATCGCCGAGTTCATCGATGAGGCCGGGCTACCCGCCGGCGTGTTCAACCTGGTGCATGGCAATGGGCCGTCGGTCGGCCATGCGATGAGCGCGCACCCGGACATCGAGATGATGTCCTTCACCGGCTCGACCCGCGCCGGCGTCGATGTCGCCAAGACCGCTGCCGACACCATCAAGCGTGTCGCGCAGGAGCTCGGCGGCAAGTCGCCCAACCTCATCTTCGCCGACGCCGATCTCGGTCGCGCCCTCGGCAACGCCATCCGCCGCTGCTTCTACAACACCGGGCAATCCTGCAACGCCCCGACGCGTCTGCTGGTCGAGGCGTCGGTCTACGAGCGTGCAGTGGAGCTCATCAAGCCGCTCGCGGAGGCGACGAAGGTCGGCGATCCGCGCCAGCCTGGTCGTCACCTCGGGCCGCTCTCTTCCCGCATCCAGTTCGAGCGTGTCCAGCGTTACATGCAGATCGGCATCGATGAGGGCGCGCGCCTGGTCGCAGGCGGCCCGGGCCGACCGGAGGGCATCGATCGCGGATTCTTCGTGAAGCCGACGGTGTTCGCGGATGTGCACAACGGCATGCGCATCGCGCGCGAGGAGATCTTCGGGCCGGTGCTCTCGATGATCCCGTTCAAGGACCTCGAGGACGCCATCGCCATCGCCAACGACACGCCCTACGGCCTTGCGGCGTATCTGTTCACCAGCGACCTCGACAAGGCGCGCACCGTCGCCCGTCGCCTGCGCGCCGGCAGCGTGCACATCAACGGCGCCGGCCAGGGCTACATGGAGCCGTTCGGCGGTTTCAAGCAGTC
>DBCG01000134.1:0-22487 GCA_002292945.1 Proteobacteria bacterium UBA964
ATGGATTCCTGCCTTCGCAGGAATGACGGGAGAAGGCAGGAATGACGGGCGAAGGCAGGTATGACGAGCGAAGGCAGGAATGACGGGTCAATTCCGTCATTCCTGCGGAGGCAGGAATCCATCGGCGTTTCCAGCAGCGTTTCCAGCAGCGTTTCCATCAGCCCGAAGAATCAGCCCCCGCCACTGCAACTCAAGAAGTGAACTGCAACTCCGCCAGCCGTGCGTACATGCCGCCTTGCTTGACCAGTTCAGCGTGCCGGCCTTCTTCAACCACCCGGCCCTGGTCCAGCACAAGTATGCGATCAGCTTTTTGCACGGTGGCCAACCGGTGCGCGATAACCAGCGTGGTGCGGCCGCGCATGGCCGATTCCAGTGCCGCCTGCACCATGCGTTCGCTCTCGGCGTCCAGCGCGCTGGTGGCTTCGTCCAGCAGCAGAATCGGCGCGTCACGCAGGATCGCGCGGGCGATGGCGATGCGCTGTCGTTGGCCGCCGGAGAGCCGCAGGCCGCGCTCACCGAGGAAACTGTCGTAGCCCTCGGGCAGGGCGCGGATGAACTCGTCTGCAGCCGCGGCTTGGGCGGCCGCCTCGACCTCGGCATCGCTGGCGTCAGGCCGTCCGTAGCGGATGTTCTCGCGGGCGCTCGCGCCGAACAGCACGGTGTCCTGCGGCACGAGGCCGATGCGGCTGCGCACGGCATGCAGGTCGGCGCTGGCGATGTCGATGCCATCGAGCAGCACCCGTCCATGTTGTGGGTCGTAGAAGCGCAGCAACAGCTGGAACGTCGTGCTCTTGCCCGCCCCCGACGGGCCGACGAAGGCGACGGTCTCCCCCGGCGCGATGTCGAGCGTGAAGTCATCGAGCGCCGGTGTCTCCGGACGGGAGGGATAGTGGAAACGCACCCCCTCGAAGCGCACGCGACCGGCGGCCGAGCCCGGCGTGACGGCGGGCAGGGCTTGCGGTGCAGCCGGGGAGAGGATCGCCGGGGTCGCTTGGTGGAGCTCGACGAGGCGCTCCATGGCGCCCGCCGCGCGCTGCACTTCGCTCCACATCTCGCTCAAAGAGGCGGCGGCGACGCCCGCGTAGACGGCGAACAGCAGGAACTGCACGAGTTCGCCTCCGGACATCTTGTCCGCCAGCACCTGGTGGGCGCCGAACCACAGCACGAGGGTGATCGCTGCGACCACCAGTGTGGTGGAGAGCGCCGTCAGCCATGCCCGTACCCGGGTGCGCACCACGGCGATGTCGAACGACTTTTCGACCGCGTGGTCGTAGCGCCGGACATTGAGGTCTTCGAGCGTGAACGCCTGGACGGTCTGGATCGCGTTCAGGGTCTCCCCCGCGAGGCCGCTGGTATCGGCGATCCGGTCCTGCGAGCTGCGCGAGAGCTGGCGCAACTTACGGCCGAGCGCGATGACCGGTACGATCACCGCCGGCATCGCGATCAGGATCAGCCCGAGCAGCTTGAGGTTGGTCACGCCCATCATCACGATGGAGCCGGCGAGATTGATGGTCGAACGCAGCGCGATCGAGATGCCGACGCCCGAGATCGACTGCACGAGCGTGGTGTCGGTGGTGAGACGCGAGAGCACCTCGCCGGTGCGTGTGACCTCGAAGAACTGCGGGTCCATCCGGATGATGTTCCGGTAGACGGCCGCGCGGATGTCCGCGACCACGCGTTCCCCCAGCCAGGTGACGAGGTAGAAACGCATGGCGGCGAACGCGCCGAAGAGCACCGCGACGCCGAGGAAGGTGATGAAGTAGATGTTGATGGTGTCCGCATTGCCGGCCGACATCCCGCGATCGACCAGATGCTTGAGGGCCACCGGCAGCGCGAGCATCGACCCCGAAGCGAGCAGCAGCGCGACCATCGCCCAAGCGAGCACGCTGCGGTAGGGTTTGAGGAAGGGCAGCAGCGAGGCGAGCGGGCGGACCGACTTGGCTTTTGGGCGGTCGGCAGAGGACGGGTCAGACATGCCGCATTCTAGCGCGCCGCCGCCGCGGACCCATCGCCCGATGCGCCGTTGCGCAGGCGGTCGACCGCTGGATCGTCCACCCGGAGCACCAGCTTGCCGGTGGTGTCGCCCGACTGCAGCGCAGCGAGCGCGGTGTGGGCGTCGGTGAACGGCCAAGCACCGCCGATATGCGGCGGATCCGGGATCAACGCGAGCGTCTGACGCATGGCGTCGGGTAAGCGTGCCGCCTCGCCCCACAACCAGATGAGGTTGAAGGCGAGCAGACCGCGGTTCTGCGAGATCATGGCAAGCGGGTCGAGCCGTGGGCGTCGCAACCACCGCCAGGCGAGCCGCAGGGGATTGGCGCGGCGACCATCACCCATGAAATCGGCAGCGCCGTAGAGCAGGTGCCGACCTTCCGGGGCGAGACGATCGAAAGCGGGCCGGAATGACGGGCCGTAGACCGCATCGAAGACGAGATCGAACCCCGCTGCGCCGAGATGGCGCAGCGCCGAGTCGAGGTCGGCACCGAAGTGGGGGCCGCGCAGCACGACGCAGGAGGGGTCGAGGCCGTGTTCCCGCACCAACCAATCGCGTTTCGACTCGCGCCCCACCACCGCCACCGGCTGGGCGCCGAGCTGGCGCAGCACCTGCAGCGCATTGAGACCGACGCCGCCTGCGGCGGATTGCACGAGGACCACGCTGCCGCGCCGCACGCCGCCGAGCGGCACCAAGCCGTACCACGCCGTCAGCGCCTGTACCGGGTAGGCCGCGCCGTCCTCGAACGACCAGGTCTCAGGCAGCGGCCAAAGATATTGTTCGCCGACGTTGAGCGCGCTGGCATAGCCCCCGAAGCGGGTGAGCACGATCACGCGATCGCCCGGACGCCAGCGCGTCACGCCATCGCCCACCCGGCGGACCGTGCCTGCTGCTTCCAGTCCCGGCACGAACGACCCGGCGGGCGTGGCCGAGTACAGGCCGAGGCAGGCGAAGATGTCTGCGAAATTGAGACCGACGGCGGCCACATCGATCTGGACTTCGCCCGGCGCAGGGGCGGGCAGGTCCTCTTCGAGGAGTCTCAGGCGCGCCAAGGACCCCGCACGGGGGATCCGCCAAGCGAGGCGGCGGTGGTCAGGGCGTGGTGGGGGTCGATCGGTCCGGTCTGTCATGCCACCGAGCATACTGCGAGGGCAGCATGCCGATGTAGCGGCGGAACATCCGGGCGAAATACGAGCCGTCGTGGAACCCGACCGCGTAAGCGACCGCGGTCACGGAGTCGTGGTGCCGGGTCAAAGCCTCGCAGGCGGCCCGGATACGGTAGCGCAACAGGTACTCGCGGAAAGTGATGCGGAAGGTCGCATGGAAGGCGCGGCTGAATTGGAAACGGCTGAGCCCGCAATGGGAGGCGACGGCACTCGCCGGGAACTTGTCGGGGTAGCGGCGGGCGACAAATGCGATCGCCAGGCGGGCATCTGCGGTTGCGGTGGCCAGCGGTGCTCTCTCTGCAAGCGAACTGCCTTGCAGGGCCTCCTCCGCGAGGATCTCCGCAGGCATCTCGATCTGCCGCGGCTGCAACATCGTCTCCTCGGTCGGGTTCATGGTGCGCGGACTACCGAAAACATCTCTTAAATGAGATGAATCAATAGTAAAGGACGCTTGACAACGCTTCGTATTAAGAATCGGTAACCTGTACGCGCCGCCGGTGCAACAGAATTTTGTTTTTTAGGGTCGGGTGGGGTGCCGACCTTCGGATAAACTATTCCCATGCCCTCCGAGCAGGATTCCACCGCGTCGTTCGACTCGGCCTTCACCCAAGCCGTAGACCTTGGTAATACCTTGGCTGACCGCGACAAGTCGGCCGACCTTTGGGACATCTCCGATGGCCTGCTCGCCGGCGCCGTGCAGTTCTGGCTCTACGCCCGTCAGCCTTGTGCCGACCCGCGCTGCACCGATTGCCTCGCCGTGAGCACCGCCGAGGGCCGCATGGCTGAGCTTCAGCGCTTGATCCGCGACCTGTCGGCAGAGAGCGAGTACTTCCACAGCCCGAACGATTCCAACGCCGGCCGCGCCTGATCGCGGTGCGTTCAGCGGGCCGCGACGTCCTCTAGGGCGGCCTCCAGGATCGCGAGCCCCTCGGCCAACTGAGCATCGGGCATGGTCAAAGGCGCCAGGAAGCGGATCACGTTGCCATAGATCCCGCAGGACAGCAGCACCAGGCCGCGTCGGCCTGCCGATTGGACGAGCGCCTTGGTGATCTCGGCGTCGGGTGAGTCGGGGCGTCGATCGCGCACCAACTCCATCGCCACCATCGCACCGAGGCCGCGCACCTCGCCGATGCAGGACCAGCGTGAGTGCATGTCCTGCAGACGCGCGCGCAGCATCGCACCCTGCCGCTCGGCCCGCGCGCAGAGACCCTCGGATTCGATCACATCGAGCACGGCGAGCGCCGCTGCGCAGCCGAGCGGCGAACCTGCGTAGGTGCCGCCGAGACCGCCCGGCAGGGGCGCGTCCATGATGTCGGCGCGGCCGACCACGGCAGAGAGCGGTACACCGCCCGCGAGGCTTTTGGCGACGGTCATCAGGTCGGGTACCACGCCGGAGTGCTCGATCGCGAACATCTTGCCGGTACGCGCGAAGCCGGTCTGTACCTCGTCGACGATGAGCAGGATGCCGTGGCGGTCGCAGAGCGTACGCAGCTCGCGCAGGAAGACCGGTGGCGCGATGTAGAAGCCGCCTTCGCCTTGCACCGGCTCGACGATCAGGGCGGCGACACGCTGCGCGTCGACATCGTGCTTGAAGAGGTGTTCGATCGCAGCCAGCGACGCCTCCACGGTGATGCCGTGGTACTCCATCGGGAACGGTGCGTGGTAGATGTCGGGCAGCATCGGTCCGAAGCCTGCCTTGTAGGGGTGCACCTTGCCGGTGAGGCTGATGCAGGCGAGGGTGCGGCCGTGGAAACCGCCGCCGAACGAGATCACCGCGGATCGTCCGGTATGGTAGCGGGCGATCTTGACGGCGTTCTCGACCGCCTCGGCGCCGGTCGTGAGGAAGATCGTCTTCCACGGTCCCGGCCCTGGCGCCAGATCGTTCAGGCGTTCGGCGAGGGCGACATAGTTCTCATAGGGCGTGACCTGGAAGCAGGCGTGCGAGAGCCGTGCGAGCTGCGCCGCCACGGCCCCTTGCACCTTGGGGTGCAGGTGCCCGGTGTTGAGCACGGCGATACCCGAGCCGAAGTCGATGTAGCGCCGACCCTCGACATCCCAGATCTCGCCGTTGGACGCACGCTCCGCGTAGACCTGGAGGGAATTCCCGACACCGCGCGGGATGGCGGCCGCACGGCGGCGAGCAAGGTCGGCATTGGTGGGCATGGGGGCCTCCGGGGCGGTGCAGTGCACGGCTGTCTGCTAGAATTTATCCGCTAAATCTACTCTTTCTCGACGATCCCTGACGAGGTTGTGCGTGTCCCAGACCCTACAGACCGAGGTCGTGATCATCGGTGCCGGACCCTGTGGCTTGTTCCAGGTCTTCGAGCTCGGACTGCTCGGCATCAAGGCCCACCTCATCGACTCGCTCGCCGCGCCGGGCGGTCAGTGCACGGAGCTCTACCCCGACAAGCCGATCTACGACATCCCCGCGCTGCCGGTCTGCGGCGCGCAAGAGCTCGTCGATCGCTTGATGCAGCAGATCAAGCCTTTCGAACCGGTGTTCCATCTCGGGCAAGAGGTCGTCGAGCTGACGCCGCGCGCCGACCGGCGGTTCGATGTGGTCACGGCGACCGGGACCCGTTTCGACACCGGTGCGGTCGTGATCGCTGCCGGGGTCGGTTCGTTCCAGCCTCGGCGCCTCGGCGTCGAGGGCAGCGAGCGGCACGAGGGTCGACAGATCCACTACCGCGTCAAGGGCGCCGATACCTACCGGACGCAGCGGCTCGTGATGTTCGGCGGCGGCGATTCCGCGCTCGACTGGGTCAACGAATTCGCCAGCACCGCTCCCGCCCTCACCTTGGTGCATCGTCGCAGCGAGTTCCGCGCCGCGCCTGCATCCGTCGCCCGCATGCGCGAACTCGAGGCTGCGGGTCGCTTGCGTTTCATCGAGGGGCTCGCCGAGACGCTCATCGAGGACGGCGAGCGGCTCACCGGAGTGCGCGTGAAGGCGGCCGATGGGGTGCTGCATGACCTGCCTGCCGACCATCTGTTCGCTTTCTTCGGCCTGCATCCCAAGCTCGGGCCGGTGGCGCAGTGGGGGCTCGCGCTCGAGCGCAAGGCGTTGACGGTCGACACCGAGAAGTTCCAGACCAGCGTGCCCGGCATCTTCGCGGTCGGCGACATCAACACCTATCCCGGTAAGAAGAAATTGATCCTGTCGGGCTTCCATGAGGCTGCGCTCGCGGCGTTCGGCATCCAAGCTTGGCTCTATCCCGAGAAGAAGCAGTTTCTGCAGTACACGACCACGAGCCCGGTGATGCAGAAGCGATTGGGGGTCGCTGCGCCTTGATCGGCCAGTTGTCGGATCTGCTGCGCCAGTTCGAGCTCGAGCGGCTGGAGGTCAATCTTTTCCGCGGCGAGAGCCGAGACATCGGCAGCCCGCAGGTCTTCGGCGGACAGGTGCTCGGCCAGGCGCTCACCGCAGCCTATGCGACGGTCGAGGCGGGTCGTGAAGTGCATTCGCTCCACGCTTATTTCCTGCGTCGTGGCGACTTCAACCGACCCATCGTCTACCAGGTCGATCGCAGCCGCGACGGTCACTCCTTCTCGTCGCGGCGGGTCATCGCCATCCAGAACGGCGATCCGATCTTCACCTTCTCCTCGTCTTTCCATGTCCCGGAGCCCGGCCTCGATCACCAGTCGGTGATGCCGCAAGTGCCGCCGCCCGAGACGCTGCCTGATTGGAGCCGCCCGGCCGCCGAGATCGCCGAGCGCCTGCCCGAGAAGATCCGCCGTTTCATGGTGCGCGAGCGGCCGTTCGACCTCCGTCCGGTCGATCCCATCGACTACTTGGATCCGAAGCCCGCGCCGCCGGTCCAGCACATCTGGCTGCGCACCGCCGGGCGATTGCCCGATGACCCGCATCTGCACCGCTGCCTGCTCGCGTACATCTCGGATTTCAGCCTGCTCGGGACCGCCACGCGCCCGCACGCCATCCAATACAGCAGCGACGATCTGGTCATGGCGAGCATCGATCACGCGATGTGGTTCCACCGTGATTTCCGCGTCGATGACTGGTTGCTGTATTCGATGGACAGCCCGAGCGCCTCGGGCGCGCGCGGCTTCTCGCGCGGCAGCATCTTCGACCGCAGCGGTCGTCTGGTGGCGAGCATCGCCCAAGAGGGTTTGATGCGGGTCCGCTCTTGAGCGGCATCCGCCTCCGCGTGATGGCGGTCCTGTTGCTCACCGCGCCGGTGGCGTCGGCCGAGCCCGTCGCCGCTGTGGACGAGAAACGCGGGCGGCTGCTCTACCTCCAATGCCGCGCCTGTCATGCGTTGCAGCCTGGTGGAGCGGCGCTCGCCGGCCCGCATCTGGGCGGACTGCTCGGACGCGAAGTGGCCTCGGTGCCCGGCTTCAGCTACTCGGCGGCCTTGCGGGCGCAGTCGTTCCGGTGGGACCGCGCACGACTGGATCGATGGTTGGAGGCCTCGGGCAGTATGGTCCCCGGCAACTCGATGGCTTTCGCGGGCATCACGAACGCTCCGGATCGGGCAGCGTTGATCGCGTATCTCGCAGCGGCTACGGCGCTGCCGGCCATCCCGGCGGCGCCTGTTGTAGCACCCATGGCGAGCCATCCGGTGCCCTGAGCCCGAGGCTCGGCCGCCCGAACTCATCCGGCAAGATCTCGCCAAGCGTCGCAGCCGCGATGCCCGTCACACCTGGCGTCGCTGCGAGCGTCCGCCGCAGCAGGCCCAAGTCTCCGACGCGCCAAGTGTAGAGGCTGTAGCCGAGGCAGCCAGGGCGTGCGAGCTCGCGCAGGTCCTCGATCCGGGCGTCTGCTGCGAAGCGCACGCACTTGAGCTTGCCGGAGCGCCGCTCAGCGAGCGATGCGCCGGTTCGTGGGTCGTCGAAGTCCACCATGTGGAACCCTTCGCCGGGCTCGAGCCCGAAGATGCTGCGTGAGCCGGTGGCGTTCGCATACGGGACGCGCTCCTCATGGGTGCGCTTCAGGCCGAGCACCGTCTCGTAGAAGTCGAAGATTCGCTCATCGTCGCTCGCGACCATGAGACCGGCGTGGGTGTGTTGGCTCGCGCGCAGCAACGAGGTGGGTTCCACCTGTCCGTAGAGCGGGCTCTCGTAGCCGAACCGCTCGAAGATGACCTGTCGGTAGTGCGGCTGGATGAGCACCATCTCGCGTACGCCGACGATGGGATCCCGGAACGGCTTCGCCGCGCGCTCGCCGCTGACTTCGCCGATCACCGCGAGCTGTGGCGGCAACAAGGCGAGTGGCAACCCTGATTGCAGGGCGCGTTCGGCGTGGTTGAGCACGCCATGGACGCTCTGTGTGACGCGTACACCCCAGCGCGAACCGATGCCGCGCAGGTTCGTGCGCAGGCCGACCCCATCGTTGAGCGGCGTCTGCCACTTCATGAGGCGGACGAGACCGTGGTCCGCGTCGCCGTGCAGGAGTTGCACGGATTCCAAGGCCGAGTCGTATCCGTAGAGCGCTGCAGAGGCAGCAGCATCGAGGTGTCCGCGCAGCCCCGGTCGGCAACCCCATGCGCGGAAGTCGGCGATCGCTTCCTCGAGGTCGGTGACGCCGACGCAGGCTTCGTGCAGGCCGCCGACACAGCCCGCGCTGCGCGAGGGCGCGGGGGACGAGGTCGGGATGGTCGATGGATCGCAATCTGCGGACATGACGCCCGATATCATGGCACAGCGTCGTCCTGTCCCGGGATCGGTCTGCACTAGATCAGAAACTGCGCTTGGTCTCCACCAACAGCTGGACATCCTTGACCGACGGATCGCCGTTCAAGGGAAACGCGAGATCGATGTGCAGCATGTTGCCGAGACCGGACCGGCTGTTGCCGAGACGGAGCCCGAAACCCACATCGGCCAAGGCGCCTTGCGGTCGGCTGCCGAAGGCGTTGTCACCGAAAGCGCCGCCCACATCGGCGAACACGGCACCGCCGACATGGACCAACCGGAACGGATACCAATCTGAATAAAAGCGTTGCTCCAGCGTCACGAGCCAACGCCCTTCACCCGCCTGATAACGGAGCGGGTAGCCGCGAAGACCGGTGTCCCCGCCGATCAGCACTTGTCGGTCGGCGTCGAGTTCATGGCCGAGCGTCACAGCGACCGCGGCGAACGAGAGCCTCCGCTCCGAATGGCGCCGGTAGTAGCGCAGTTCGCCGTCGGCCTGCACATCGACGAAGCTTCCGTCCTCGTGGCGTCCGTTCAGGGTGGCCTCCAAGAGGATCGAGCTGCGCGAGCCGAGATCGAAACCCCGCGACACCCGTCCGTCGAACAGCACAGCGCTGCGATCCGCGCCGAATGTGGGGGAGGCGATCCCAAGGCGGGCCGAGGCACGCCAACCATAGGCGAAATCCTCGGTGCGCTCGATCTGGTCTCGGTTGCGCAACTGTCGGTAATCATCCTCCAGCCATTGCGCCGAGAGCCACGGGTAGGCGAGCTTGCGGTCGGCCGGCGGCGGCGTCGGCAGTGCGCTCCCCGGGGCGGCCGCGAAACGGCTCTCGTCGAAGGTGTAGCCGATGCGCCAACGCAGCACTTTGCCGTCGACCAAGCCTTTCGACCATCCGCCGTAGAGGCTCGCATAGCGATGCTGCACCTCGTATTCACCCACCTCTTCGCCGAGGTCGTAGCGGGCGTCGATCCGCTCATCCTCCACCGCGCCGATGCCGACGGCTCGGCGGGCATCGAGCGCGTAGAAATCACGGTCGAGCGCGAGGCCCTTACGTTGGCCGTCGCTGTTGTCGGCGTAGTCGAGCGCCAGCGCCCACCGACTGCGCGCGAGCTGTCGGTCGCGATACTTGAAGAGCGTGGAGGTCCGATCGACGTCTTTGGTCCGGCCGATCCCGAGCTCGATGCCGCGACCGAGCAGGTTCAGCTCCTCCAGTTCGAGACCCGAGGTGCTCTCTCCGCCCTTGCGACCGAACGAGATCCCGGGGTTGAGCGTCCAAACATCACGGGTCTCGACCTCGATGTCGACGACGCCGTCCCGTAACGCCACAGGTTCGATGCGTGCATCATGCAGGTAGCGCGTACCGCGCAGCAGCCGTGCCGATTCCTGCAGCAGACGGCCGTCGTAAAGATCGCCTGGAGCGAACAACAACTGGTCCTCGATCGTCGCCGGGCGGGTCCGGATATGCAGCGTATTGGCGAGCCGGAAGAGCGCGGTGTCCTCCTCGGGCAGCGAGGTGTCGAAGATCTCGAGGGGGGCGATCCGCACCTCACCGATGCGCACCCCCGATGCGGCCAAGCTGGCGTCGTCGGGCAGATCGGCGGGTCGGCGCCCGGCCTCGCGGATGACCCGGGCGTTGACGCTCGGCAACACCGTGCGGGCGGACTCTGAGGGTTCCACTGCGTCTGCGATCGGCATCGACGAACCGAGGGTGAGAAGCAGCGTGATCCCGGCATGCGTGCTTAGTCGGCGCACGCCGACCTCGGCAATACCTTGCCAGGGTTCATGATGCCGTTCGGGTCGAAGGCTTGCTTGATGGCGCGCATCAACCCGAGCTCGACCGGCGAGGCGTAGCGCTGCAGCTCATCGACCTTCAGCCGGCCGATGCCGTGCTCGGCGCTGAACGATCCGCCGTGGGCACGCACCAGGTCGTGGATGGCACGCTTGGCCAGATCCTCGTAAGGTTTAAGCAGATGGGTGTCCCGCTGCGCCGCGGCGATCGTGGCGGCCGGCCCCAGGTTGAAGTGCAGGTTGCCGTCGCCGACATGGCCGTAGCACACGAGCTGCGCCATGGGTGCCTCGCGTGCGACCCACGCCGAGGCCGCCTCGACGAACGCCGGGAGCCGGTCGATGGGCAGCGAGACATCATGCTTGAGGCTCGGGCCATCGCGGCGCTGGGCCTCGGGGATGTTCTCCCGCAGGCGCCAGAATTCTCGCCGCTCGCGTTCGCCTTGGGCGAGCGCCGCATCGGTGGCGAGGCCCGACTCGAAGGCTGCACCGAGGGCATCCTGCAGGATCGCATCGAGCGGCTCCTCTGCACGCGCGCTTGTGAGTTCACAGAGCACGAACCACGGCGACGGTCCCGATAGCGGAGCACGCATGTCCGGCAGATGCCGAAGCACCAGTTCAAGAGCGATCCTCGGCAGCAATTCGAAGCTCGACACCCGATCGCCGCTCGCACTGCGCAGCGCACCGAGCAGGGCCACGGCGGCCTGCGGGTCGGGCACGGCGATGAAGGCCGTTGCGAACGCGCGCGGTGGCGGGAACAAGCGCAGCGCGGCGGCCGTGATCACCCCGAGCGTCCCTTCGGCGCCGATGAAGAGATGCCGCAGATCGTAGCCGGTGTTGTCCTTGCGCAGCGCATCGAGGCTCGAGAGCACACGGCCGTCCGCAAGCACCACCTCGAGACCGAGCACCAGTTCCCGCATCATCCCGTAGCGGAGCACCTGCACCCCACCGGCGTTGGTCGCGAGGTTGCCGCCGATCTGGCAACTGCCTTCCGAGCCGAGCGACAACGGGAAGAACCGCCCTGCCGCGGCGGCGGCCTGTTGTGCTTCGGCGAGCACCAAGCCGGACTCGACGACCATCGAGTCGTTGGCGGGATCGATACGCCGTATGGCGCGCATGCGCCGCAGTGACAGCACGAGCTCGGTGCCCGACTCGTCGGGGGTGGCGGCGCCGCAGTAACCGGTGTTGCCGCCCTGCGGCACGACGCCGATGCGCCGTGCGTCGCAGAACGCGAGCAACTGCGACACCTCGAGGGTATTGCGCGGCGAGGCGATGGCGAGAGGTCTGCCGTGATAGAGCCGACGATGGTCGGTGCCCGCGGCCGCGAGCGAGGCAGGATCGGTCGAGATGAGTTCCGGGCCGAAGCGCGCCTGCAGCTGCGCGAGCGGCGTGCTTGCGCCGCCCGAGGTCATGTGGCGAGCGGCGACGGCAGCCGACAGCCGGGCTTGGTGAGCAGCAGTTGCACATCACCCAGTTGCCGTTCGGCGAAGCCGCCCTCGCAGTAGCAGAGATAGAACTCCCACATGCGCACGAAGGAGTCGGGATAGCCGAGCGCACGGACCTGGCCGCGGTTGGCCATGAAGTTCGTGCGCCACTCGCGCAGGGTGCGCGCATAGTGCGGTCCGATGTCCTCGAGGTGGAAGATCTTGAGGTCGGTGACGCGGGTCAGGGACTCGCTGATCGCCTGTACGCTCGGGATGAAGCTGCCCGGGAAGATGAATCGCTGGATGTAGTCGACCGACTTCCGCGCCTGGGCGTAGAACTGGTCCTGCAGGGTGATGGCCTGCAGCAGCATCGCACCGTGCGGCTCGAGCAGCGCCGCGCACTTGGCGAGGTAGGTGTCGAGGTACTGCGCGCCGACCGCCTCGATCATCTCGATGGACATGGCCTTGTCGTAGCGGCCCTTCAGGTCGCGGTAGTCCTCGAGCAACAGCGTGATGCGGTCCGTGAGCCCGGCGCGCGCGATCATCTCGCGCGCATGATCGTGCTGCTCGCGCGAGATGGTGGTGGTGGTGACATGGGCGCCATACCGCGCGGCGGCGTGGATCGCGAGGCCGCCCCAACCGGTTCCGATCTCGACGACGCGCTCACCGGGGCGCAGCCGAAGCTTGCGGCAGACCGCCTCGAACTTCGCGACCGAGGCCTGTTCGAGCGTGGTCGAGTCATCCGCGAAGATGCCGCAGGAGTAGGCCATCGTCGGGTCGAGCATGAGCTCATAGAGCGCATTGCCGAGATCGTAGTGCGCTGCGATGTTGCGGGCGCTGCCCTGTCGGCTGTTTCGGTTGAGCCAGTGGACGGCCTTGTGCAGGGGCGTGCTGAGCCAGGCCCAACGGCCGTCCATGCCGTCCATGACCGCGCGGTTGGCGACGAACAGGCGCACGAGCGCCGTGAGATCGTCGCAGCGCCAAAGATCGTTGATGTAGGCGCCGCCTGCGCCCACCGTGCCGCCGAAAGCGGCGTCGGCGAAGAACTGCGGATCGCGCACCTCGACGGTCACCGCCAGATCGAGGCGGGCGGTGCGACGGCCGAACTCGTGGCGTCGACCGTCCGGCTCGATCAGCGTCAGCGCTCCGTCCTGCAGTCGGGTCAACTGGCTGAGCAGCAGACGGCGGCCGAACCGGGCAAGCGGGCCCGACCGAGCGTTCGCACGGTCGGTCTCGCGGGGGATGATGGTGGGTGCGGGCATTTCAGGGGGTCCCAGGGAGGCGCTTCTTGGGGTGCGTGAAGAACGGCGTCCGCTTCAAAAGCAGCACGAGCGCCTGCCAGTAGATGAATACGCTCACTTTCAGGGTGACGAAAGGCACGGTCAGTAGGGCGCGCGCCAACGCACGGCCGGTGATGGGTCCTCGGCGCAGCACCAGCGTGGCGTCGAATTGTGGCCGGTCCTCACGCCAGTTCTCCATATGGACGCCGAGCGTGCGGCCCGGCTCGTTGAAGCGCCAATCGTAGCGCATGTCCATCGGCATGAACGGCGAGACATGGAAGACCTTGTCGAACTGCCAGCGCCACATCTGCGCCCCCGAACGGGCGGCATCCGCGACCGCCAGCACATAGGCGTGGCGCTCATGCCAGGGCGTATTGGTGATCTCCGCCACGATGGTCTCCAGCCGATCTCCCGAGGCGTCGTAGACATAGTAGAAACTGACAGGATTGGAGGTGAACCCGAAATAGCGCAGATGGGTCAGCAGGCGGATGGGGCCGGCTGGTCGTCGACCGGTCCGCTGTTCGATGAGATCGCGCACGGCTCCATCTAGCGATATGCTCGGGTCACCGAGATAGTCGGCGCGTCGGAACCAGGCGAGCGCGGGTCGTCGCGCGGACCAGAACCAGCGGTCGTCGAACAGCGCCGGGAGTTCGGCGAGGTCGATCCAGGCCATGAAGAGCCGATAGCGGAAAGCGTTCCGGCGCGGCCCGAAGCGGCGATGGCTGATGTATCCGGTGTACAGGGCGCTGTGCGTGGCGCTCATGTCGGGACGCCGCCCCGCTTGAGGCTGCGGCGGACGGGATCGAGGCGCGGCGCGGGCGCAGGCGCGCTGCCAGTCACTGCGGCGAAGTCCTGCAAGGCCCACAACCCGCTCACCACGCCATCCTCGTGGAACCCATATCGCCAGTACGCGCCGCAGAAATAGGTGCGCCGACGACCGCTGATCTCGCCGCGCCGCTGTTGCGCGGCGACCGCCTCGGGTGTGTAGACCGGATGGTGGTAGGTATAGCGCCCGAGCACGAGCGCGGGGTCGATATCGGCGTTGCGGTTGAGGGTGACCAGGAACTTCTCAGGGCCGTCCAGCGACTGCAGCACGCTCATGTCGTAGGTGAGCGCGACGCGTTCGGTATCCGGATCCAGCAGGTGATAGTTCCAGGCCGCGCGGGCCTTCGACGTGCGCGGCAACATCCGCCGATCGAGATGCAGCACGGCGTCGTTCGCCTGATAGGGGAAGGCGCCGAGGATGTCTTGCTCCAGCGGGTCGGCATCGGCGAGCAGCGCGAGCGCCTGATCGCTGTGGCAGGCGAGGATCACATGATCGAAACGCTCGGTGGCGAGACCGGCGGGTCCCTCGCTCGTGAGCGTAACGCCGGCGTCGTCGCGCACGATACGACGGACGGGCGTCGAGAGCCGGACGCGGTCCAGGAACGGCGCGACCAGCCGCCGCGCGTACTCGCGGGAGCCGCCGCTGACCGTACGCCAAGTGGGACGGTCGTCGATGTTCAGGAACCCGTGGCGTTCGAAGAAATCGACGAAGAAGCGGGCGGGGAAGGCGAGCATCCCCGTGCCGCTCGCCGACCAGATGGCGCGCCCCATGGGCAGGATGTAGCGTTCGGTGAACGCCCGAGAATAGCCTTCGCGCGCGAGGTACTCCCCGAGCGTGAGCCCGGTGTCGGGCGCCGCGAGCAACGCCCTCGACCGCGTGTTGAAGCGCAGGATGTCGGCGATCATGCGCAGGAAGGAAGGCCGCAGGATGTTGCGGCGCTGCGCGAACAGCGAGTCGACCGAGGTGCCGTTGTATTCGAGCCCGGTGCGCTCGCAGCGCAGCGAGAAGCTCATGTCCGACCACTGCCATCGTGCGCCGACCGCCTCCAGCAGCGCGATGAAGTTCGGGTAGGTCCAATCATTGAACACGATGAAGCCGGTGTCGACGGCATAGTGCCGACCGTGCCGCTCGACATCCACGGTCGCCGTATGGCCGCCGATGCAGGCGTTCGACTCGAACACGGTGAGCTCGTGGTCACGGTGCAGATACCACGCGGCGGTCATGCCCGCTACGCCGGTCCCGACGATGGCGATCCGGCTCATGTCGATCGGTCTCCCGGGTGCGAACTGCAGGTCAGGCGATGCGCCGGGGCGAACGGTCGCGGATCGCGACCGGGACGGGCTTGAGGTCCCAGATGATGCCGAGCCAGGACATGACCTTGAGGATGTAGTAGGTGATGTCGAGCTCCCACCAGTAGAAACCCTGCCGGGTCGAGCTCGGGAAATGGTGGTGGTTGTTGTGCCAACCTTCGCCGAGGGTCAAGAGCGCGAGCAGCCAGTTGTTGCGGCTGGTGTCGCCGGTGCGATAGCGCTGCCGACCGAACACATGCGAGAGCGAATTGATGGTGTAGGTGCCGTGGTAGCAGGCCACCGTGGAGATGAAGAAGCCCCAGACCAACATCTGTCCTGCGCTGGTGCCGAGCTCGGGCGCCTGATGGGCGAGCAGGGCACCCAAGCCGAACATGCCGATCGCGAGTGCGACCGGCACAAGGATGTCGAAACGGTCGAGCCAACGCAGTTCCGGGAACTGCAGCAGGTCACGCACCCGTCGCAGGTCCGGTCGGAAACCGCGTGCCGTCAGGAACCAGCCCATGTGTGAGCGGATGAAACCGTGTTGAAGAGGTGAGTGAGCGTCCTCGGGCTTGTCGGAATGGGCATGATGGTGGCGGTGGTGCGCCGCCCACCAGACCGGCCCGCGCTGTACCGCCGAGGCACCGAGCAGCCCGAAGATGAATTGGCCGGTCCGAGAGGTCTTGAAGGACCGGTGTGAAAAATAGCGGTGATAGAAGCCGGTGATGGCGAACATACGCACGAGGTAGGCCGCGATCGCGACGCCGATGGCGACCGGACTCCAGCCGACCCAGATCACGGCGAGGCAGGCGAGGTGCATACCGATGAAGGGCAGGATGCGCGTCCATTCCACCCGGTCGGGGATCTCGGGCAACGCCGCGCCGTCCTTCGGGACGACGTGCTGCCCGGTGTCGAACCAGGCGATGAATGCCCGCCCGAGTCGGCGCACGGCCGACCGGGCGGGGGCTGGAGCAGAACCGTCCGGCATGACGCGGAGTTAGGCGAGACCGTTGGCGCGCTTGAGGGCGTCGATGCGCTCCTCGAGCGGCGGATGGCTCATGAAGAGGCGCTTGAGACCGCTCGGGACGGCACCGTTGATGCCGAAGGCCGCCATCTGCTGCGGCATCCCCTCGGGCGGGTGGCCGCGCTTGAGCGCCTCGAGCGCACCGATCATGTTGCGTGCGCCGGAAAGACGGGCACCTGCGATGTCCGCGCGGAACTCGCGCTTCCGCGAGAACCACATGACGATGATGCTGGCGAGGATGCCGAGCAGCAGTTCGGTCACCAGGACGATGACGAAGTAGCCCATACCGCGGCCTTCCTCGTTCTTGAAGATCGCGCGATCGACGAAGCCCCCGATGATCCGGGCGAGGAAGATGACGAAGGTGTTGACCACGCCCTGGATGAGGGTGAGCGTCACCATGTCGCCGTTGGCGACATGGCCGATCTCGTGACCGAGCACGGCCTCGACCTCTTCGCGCTTCATGCGCTGCAGGAGGCCGGTGCTCACCGCGACCAAAGCCTTGTTCTTGTTGGCGCCGGTGGCGAAGGCGTTCGGTTCGGGAGAATCGAAGATGCCGACCTCGGGCATGCCGATGCCGGACTCGCGGGCTTGGACCTTCACGGTCTCGAGCAGCCACGACTCCACCGCGTCGCGCGGCTTGTCGATGACGCGCACGCCCATCATGCGTTTGGCGCTCCACTTGGACATCAGCAGCGAGATGATCGCGCCGCCGAAACCGAACACCGCCGCGAACACCAGCAGTCCGTAGGCGCTGCCGCCCTGCGCAGCGATGTATTGGTCGAGACCGAGCAACCGCATGGCGATCGACAGCACGAACACCACGGCGAGGTTGGTGACGAGGAACAGCAGGACGCGTTTCATGGGTGCTAAGGACTCCGGTTCAGGGATGTGGGTGTGGGTGGAAGGACGGCAGTATGCCCGTAAGGACATCGTTGCAGATTGGACTCATTCCACCGATCGAGGTTCAGCCAGGCTGCAAATTTATCCGGGTCGGGGCTGCGCCGCCACCCTCGACGGTTGATGTGGGTGCAATCTGTTTTATTTCAAGGCTTTGGATCGATTGCTCAGGCGAGCGCTACCCCGAGCAGTCGGCCGACGAGGAAGGACACCACGCCCGCCCCGCCGCCGATGAGCAGCATCCGCAAGGCGCCCTGCCAGGCGCCGCGGCCCGTGAAGAGGCTGAGTGCAAGCCCGATTCCGGAGAGCGCCACGGCGGTCAGACCTATCGTCCACCAGAGCGGATGCGCGAGGCCGCCCACGAAAAAGGGCAGCAAGGGCAGCGAGGCGCCCGCGGCGAAGGCGAGGAAGGAGGAGACTGCGGCGCCAAGGGGTGACCCAAGGTCATCGGGATTGAGACCGAGCTCCTCGCGGGCGAGCACATCGAGCGCCTGTTCGGGGCGCGAGAGCAGGGTGCGTGCCATGCCCCGGGCCTGCTCGAGTTCGAGGCCACGCGCTTGGTAGATCAGGGCGAGTTCCTCGGCTTCTTCTTCCGGATACTCGGCGAGTTCCTCTTTCTCGAGAGCGATCTGGTACTCGTACATGTCGCGTTGCGAGCGCACCGACACGTACTCGCCGGCCGCCATGGAGAGCGCGCCCGCCAACAGCCCGGCGACACCGGTCATGAGGACGGTCCCGGGTTCGGCGTTGGCACCGGCGATCCCCATCACGAGCGAGGCGTTGGACACCAAACCGTCGTTGACGCCGAACACGGTCGCTCGCAGGTTGCTGCCGCCCACGCCGCGATGTCGCTGACCGACTTCGCTGACCGAGGTGGGCATGAGGTGACCGGGGGCGACCGGGGGAGCGGCGGAGGTGTAGACCGACAGGCCGCGCAGCTTCATCGCGGCCAGCACATGACGTGAGGCGCGCGGTCCGACCCGTCGCACGATCCCTGCGACAAGTCGTGCGCGTAGCGACGGCGAGAAACGGAAGCTTCGCGCCGGTTCGAGCGCCTGCCACCGGAGCGCCTGTTGCTCGGCTGCCGTGCCGAGTTTGTGGAACATCGCCCGGCGCACCGGATCGTGCTCCGCCGCTGCGACCCGCCCGTAGAGCCAGGCGGACTCTTTTTCGTGATACCAGCTGTCGGGTGCGGCGCTCAAGCGTTGCGATCCGGGTGGACCGTCACGCGCCGATGATCAGCGCTCACGGCCGTCGTCGTGGCCGTCGTCCCCGTCTTCGTCTTCATCTTCTTCCCAATCGTCTTCGTCTTCTTCCTCGTCCTCGTCCCACTCGTCTTCGTCCTCATCCTCCTCGTCATCATCCTCCGACCAGCCTTCCGGTTCGGTGGTGAGTTCAAGGTCGAGTTCGTGCCACTCGTCGATATCGAGTTCCTCGATCTCGCCGTCGAGATACTCGATCTCGACCATCTCGGCGTCTTCGTCGACGGTGATGACGCGGAAGGTCTCTTCCTCCTCGGCGTTGATGTACCACTGGCCTACGACGGGTTCCTTGTCTCTGCTCACGGCGTGCACCTCGGCGGATCGACGGGACTGACTCCAGCGCATTTTACTGCGCAAGTGAATTATAGTGCCATGCCGACGAGGATGCTCTGCATGCCGCAACGAGTTGCGCGCCAATCCAATCCGCTCCAGCGTGCCCGCCGCATCGTGGTGAAGGTCGGTTCCGCGCTGTTGGTCGATGGTCGGACGGGTCGCCTCAACCGGGCTTGGCTCCAGACGCTGGTGGCCGATGTGGTGCGTCTGCGCCGCCAGGACAAGGAAGTGGTGCTGGTGTCCTCGGGTGCGATCGCGCTCGGACGGCGCCACCTCGACCTGCCGCCGGGTCCGTTGCGTCTGGAGGAGAGCCAAGCGGCCGCGGCGGTGGGCCAGATCCGCCTCGCCCATGCCTACAAGGAACTGCTCGAGGCACAAGGCGTCCCGGTCGCACAGGTGCTGCTCACGCTGGAGGACAGCGAGCAGCGTCGTCGCTACCTGAACGCCCGTGCCACCCTCACAACGCTGCTGGCGCACGGCGCGGTGCCTGTCATCAACGAGAACGACACGGTCGCCACGGCGGAGATCCGCTACGGGGACAACGATCGGCTCGCCGCCCGCGTCGCGCAGATGGTGAGCGCCGATTGCGTGCTGCTGCTCTCGGACATCGATGGGCTCTACACCGCCGATCCCCACAAGGACCCGGGTGCGCAGTTCATCGCTCAGGTGCCGGAGATCACCCCTCAGATCGAGGCCATGGCGGGCGGTTCGGCTTCGGCGGTCGGTCGCGGCGGGATGACCACGAAGATCATCGCGGCGCGCATCGCGGTGGCTGCCGGTTGCCATTTTTGTATCGCTGCCGGTGCACCGCGCCACCCGGTGCGGCGCATCGAACAGGGCGGCCGCAGCACCTGGTTCCTGCCGGCGGCGACGCCTGTGGCAGCCCGCAAGCAATGGATCGCGGGCACTTTGCGTCCGTCCGGCGCGCTGCACATCGACGAGGGCGCGTGGCGAGCGTTGCGCGCGGGCAAGAGCTTGTTGCCCGCCGGCGTGACGGGGCTGACGGGTCGTTTCGAGCGTGGGGACACCGTGAGCGTGCTTGCGCCGGGGGGGCAGGAGGTGGCCCGCGGCATCGTCGCTTACGGTGACGTCGACGCGGGTCTCATCCTCGGTCGGCGCAGCGCCGAGATCGCCTTGATGCTCGGCTATGCCGGTCGTGACGAACTCATCCACCGCGACGATCTGGTGCTGCAATGACCGCCGATGGGACCACCGACGCGACCGTGGCAGGCGAACTTGGGTTGCTCATGCGACGCCTCGGCGAGGCGGCGCTTGCCGCCAGATCGGTTCTCGCAGCGGCGCCGCGGTCGCAGAAGGACGCGGCTCTTTTGGCGGCAGCGGCGGCGCTGCGCAGCCATCAGGCCGAGCTGCTCGCTGCCAACGCCCTCGATATGGCGCAAGCGGAGGACAAGGACCTTTCGGCCGCGATGCTCGACCGGTTGCGGCTCGACCCGTCGCGCCTCGAGGCGATGGCGCGTGGCCTCGAGGACATCGCGGCCTTGCCTGACCCGGTCGGTCGGATCCTCGAGGAGCGGCGTCGTCCGAACGGCCTCTCCATCGCACGCATCGCCGTGCCGCTCGGCGTCATCGGCATCATCTACGAGAGCCGACCGAACGTGACAGCGGATGCGGGCGCGCTCTGTCTGAAGTCCGGCAATGCGGTGATCCTGCGCGGCGGCTCCGAGAGCGCACACTCAAGCGCGGCGATCCACCGCTGTCTGGTCGAGGGCCTGCGTGCCGCCGGGTTGCCCGAGGCGAGCATCGGACTCGTGCCGGTCACGGACCGCGCGGCGGTGGGCCTCATGCTGTCGGGGATGACCGACTACATCGATGTGCTGGTGCCGCGCGGGGGCAAGGGTCTGGTGAAGCGCGTACAGGCAGAGGCGAGGGTGCCGGTCATCGGCCACCTCGACGGCAATTGCCATGTGTTCGTGGACCGTGCCGCAGACCTGCCGATGGCGGTCGCGATCGTCCTGAACGCCAAGCTGCGCCGTACCGGAATCTGTGGGGCCGCCGAGACGCTGCTGGTCGATGAGGCTTGCGCGGGGACCCACCTCGCACCCTTGGTGCAGGCACTGCTCGATGCGGGTTGCGAGGTGCGCGGCGACGCGGCGGCACAGCGGGTCGATCGGCGGGTGCGGCCCGCCACCGAAGAGGACTGGTTCACCGAATACCTCGATGCCGTGATCGCGGTGAAGGTCGTGGCCGGGCTCGATGCGGCGATCGCCCACATCGCCCACTATGGCTCCGCACACACCGAATCCATCGTCACGGAGGATGCGGTGGCGGCGGAGCGGTTCCTCGCCCGAGTCGACAGCGCTATCGTGCTCCACAACGCCTCGACGCAGTTCGCCGATGGCGGTGAGTTCGGGATGGGTGCCGAGATCGGCATCTCGACGGACCGTTTCCACGCCCGCGGTCCGGTCGGGCTCGAGCAGTTGACCAGCTATAAATACGTGGTGCGCGGCGCCGGCCAAGTGCGGCCCTGAACGCCGCCGCGCAGCGAGTGCGCGGCGTGGATGCCCCGCTCGCGCAGCGCTTCGCAGGTGCTGCGGCTGCGCACGCCGCGGCTGCAGACCAAAAGATAGCGCCCTTCGGCCGGTAGGTTCCGGCCGACCAGCATCTCGTCCATGGGGATGCAGCGCACGAACCCGGGCAGCGGGTCGGCCGCGGATTCGTCCGGAGCACGGATGTCGATCACGACATAGCCGGCCGCGATGGCCTGCGCCAGATCGTCGAAGTCGAGTTCGAGTCCGCCGTCGCTGCCGTGCGGCATCGTCTCCAAGGCTTGTCGGGCGTCGTTCAAGGCCATCGCTGCCCGGCCACACGGACCGCCCTCGCAGTCCTTCGCACGCTTCGCGCGCACCCGCGTCATGCCGGTCTCGAGCAGGTTCACGAGCAGCACCTCGTCGCCGAGCCGTCCGGGCAGATCCAGCAGGACCTTCAGCGCCTCGAGCGCCTGTAGGCTGCCGAGGATGCCGGGCACCGGACCGAGCACGCCGGCTTCGGTGCAGTTGCCGACGACGCCGTCGCGCGTCGCCTGCGGCCATAGGCAGCGCAAGCAGGCGCTGCCGCGAGCCGGATCGACCACCTGCAGTTGCCCCTCGAACTGGTGCACGCTCGCGAGCAGCACCGGCACCGACAGTTCGTGCGCGAGGTCGTTGAGCAGGAACTGCGTGGCGAAGTTGTCGCTGCAGTCGATGATGAGGTCGCAACCGGCAAGCAGCCGGGCGGCATTGCCCGCATCGAGCCGCAGCGCGTGCGCCTCGACCCGCACCTCGGGGTTCAATGCGCGGATCCGCTCAGCAGCGAGCTGCGCTTTGGGTTGCCCGCAATCCGCGAGCGCGAACCATGTCTGGCGGTGCAGGTTGGAGGCCTCCAGGCGATCGCCGTCGATGACCACCAGCCGCCCGATTCCGGCACCTGCGAGGTATTGCAGCACCGGCACGCCGAGCCCCCCCGCACCGATCACGGCGACCGAGCTTGCGCGCAGTCGGGCTTGCCCTGTCGGCCCGATCTCCCGCAGCGCCATCTGCCTTGAATAGTCCGGGGTCGCTGTGG
>DBCG01000134.1:22611-27313 GCA_002292945.1 Proteobacteria bacterium UBA964
GCACAGCGCTCGCAGTTCACCCAACCCGAATCACCGTCGGCGTAATGCTCTTTTTTCCAGATCGGGACGCGGTGTTTGACCTCGTCGATGATCCAACGACACGCGCGGAAGGCCTCATCGCGGTGTGGAGCGGCGACGCCCACCCAGACGGCGAGCTCGCCGAGCGGCAGATCACCGATGCGGTGCACACAACGCGCGTTGACGACCCCGAAGCGCGTGCAGGCCTCGGCCACGATCCGCTCCCCCTCCCGCAACGCCAGTGCCTCGAAGGCCTCGTATTCCAGGCGGTGCACCGCACGGCCTTCATTGAAGTTGCGCACCCAGCCCTCGAAGGCCACGTAGCCGCCGCAGGACGGATCGGCGAGGGTCTGCTGCAGGGCGGCCACGTCGAGCATGCCGGCGCTGAAGGCGAAGCGCGGCTCAACCACCGGCCACCGGCGGGATGAAGACCACGTGATCGGCTGCCTCGAGCGGGTGGTCCCACTCGGCGAAATCGCCGTTGATCGCGACCCGCAGCATCTCGAGCGGCAGCGTGAACCGATGACGCGTCTGCAGTTCGAGATAAAGGTCGCGCGGCGTACGCGCAGCGCTCTGCAGCGATTCATGGGCGCAGCCCGCTTGCTCGCGCAGCAGCGCGAAGTACTGGATGTCGAGCGGACGGGTCTTGGCGGTCGGATCGAGGTCCTGCATGGCTTGATGATATTCCGTCGTGGAATTGATGTTGTCGAGGGCGTTCGATCGCGGCAGATCGATGATGCATGCGTCGTGGGCGAGCAGGAACTTCCGCGGACAGCGTCCGTCGTTCGCGACGAAGTCCGCCAACAAAGGCCCGCACTCGGGCTCCCAGATGGCGCACAGCGGCTCCGGCAGCCCGTCGTACGAGGAACGGAATGCGGTCGCCACCCGCGACGGGTCGCGCCCGGCGATCAGCGCCCGCAAGGTGGGGGCATCGAGGAAGGGCAGATCGCAGGCCAACACCAGCCATGCCGCAGCCGGTCGGGTCCGCAGCGCCGCCAAGATCCCGGCGATCGGTCCGACACCCTCGGTGCCGTCGATCACTTGCGCGTAGCGTGCCCGCGCAGGATCCGTCGCCTGGTCGGCGCGCACCGACACGAAGTTCGGCCCTGCGACCTCGCCGAGCAGATCGAAGGCGACCTGTAATTGGTCGCGACCATGATAGGCGAGCATGGCCTTGTCACGGCCCATCCTCGTGCTGCGCCCGCCGGCGAGCACCAGGCCGCGCAACGCCGCTGTCATCGTCGTGAAGCCTGCCGCCGGGGTCCGTGGTCGCGTTTTCCACCACGCTTGACGAGCAGCCGGATCGGACCGATGCGTATGTCCTGCGACAGCGCTTTGCACATGTCGTAGATCACGAGTGCGGCGACCGTCGCACCGGTCAAGGCCTCCATCTCGACACCCGTGCGGTGCGTGGTGCGCACCGTGCATCGGATGACGATGAGTCCGCGACGCGGGGTGTCGATGTCGACCTCGCAGTGCTCGAGCGGCAACGGGTGACAGAACGGGATCAGTTCGTGGGTGCGCTTGATGGCCTGGACGGCGGCGATGATGGCGGTATCGAAAACGGGACCCTTTCGGGTGCGGTGTCCGCTCGCGGCGAGCGCCTGCGAGACTGCAGCGGGCAGCGTGACCCGCGCTTCGGCCACCGCTTCGCGTGCGGTGACGGCTTTGCCCGAGATGTCGACCATCGTCGGCCGGTTGCGCGCATCGAGGTGGGTCAGCCGGGCGGCTGCTGCGCGAGGCTTGCGTGGGCGTGCGGTAGTAGAGCGTGTCGCGGCCATCTCATCCCCCGATGTGGAACATCTCGACCTTGCGATCGCGACCTGCGTGCAGCGATGCGCGTCGCTCGCTGTAACGGTCGGCACGTCGCTCCCAGGCACCCTGCAGCAAGGCGAGCAGCGTGTCGTCATCCGCGCCGCCACGGAGCGGTCCCCGCAGATCGACCCCTGTCGTGGCGAAGAGGCAGGAATACAGTGTGCCATCCGAGGACAGCCGCGCCCTTGAGCAGTCTCCGCAGAACGGTTGACTGACCGAGGAGATGAAACCGACCTCGCCCATTCCGTCGGCGAACGACTGCCGTTCGGCCACTTCGCCCGCATAGTTGCGACCCGCAGGCACGAGCGGCCATCGCTGCGATATGCGTGCTGCGAGTTCCGCCGAAGACACCACCAGGTCTTCCCGCCATTCGTTGCGGTTGCCGACGTCCATGTATTCGATGAAGCGCACGATCACACCGGTGCCGCGGAAGTGTTCCACCAGCGCGAGCGCGGTATGGTCGTTGACGCCGCGCTGGATGACGGCGTTCACTTTGACCGGTCCGAGACCGGCGCGCCGCGCCGCCTCGATGCCCTCGAGGACCTGCTCCACGCCGCCGAAGCCCCCGCTCAGATGCGCGAAAGTCGTCGGGTCGAGGCTGTCGAGGCTGACGGTCACCCGGTGCAGCCCTGCGGCTTTCAGTTCCGTGGCGTACTTGGCGAGCAGGATCCCGTTGGTGGTGAGCGCGATGTCCTCGATGCCAGCGAGGCCGCTGAGATCGCCGATCAGATCGGGCAGGTTCGGGCGCAGCAGCGGCTCGCCACCGGTCAGGCGCAGCTTTCGTACGCCGAGCTGTGCACCGAGCCGTGCCAGCCGGACGATCTCCCCGAAGCCGAGTCGCTCGGCGGAGGCGAGGAAGCGGTAGCCGTCATGGAAGGTGTGCTGCGGCATGCAGTAAGGACACCGGAAATTGCATCGGTCCATCACGGAGATGCGCAGGTCGCGCAACGGCCGGCCCAGGGTGTCGCGCATCGCATCGCGACGACGGGGCAGCAGAGGGTGTTCGTGATCGCTCATCTTGGGATCAGCCATGGGGGTAGCCGCCTCACCACCGATGTAGGCGGGCGACGAAGCCCTTGGGGTGGGTTTGCGGGCCGGGCGGCAGTTCGACCACGCCGTCGGTGCCGGTGAGGGCGGCATAGTCGCCCGATCCGTTGGTGGTGCGGGGCTCGGCCCACGGGCGGCCCCAGTCGTCGATCGTGACTCGGACCGGCATGAAGAACGCGAGCGCGACGCGCACTTCGACCGGCGCAGCGAGCGCGATCCGCTCGGGCGCTCGTGGCGGGGCTTCGCCCATCGCGGCGTAGAGCGCGGGCAACACGTAGCGTGCCAGGCAGACGAGCGTCGAGACGGGGTTTCCGGGCAGCGCGAACACGGCGGTGCCCGTCGGCGCCATGCCGAACCACAGCGGTTTGCCAGGTCGTTGCGCGACCTTGTGGAACACCTCGCGCACCCCGATCGCGGCGAGCGCCGCGGGCACGAGGTCGAGGCGACCGGCGGAGACGCCGCCCGAAAGGATGAGCACATCGTGGGTCTGCACGAGCACGCGCAACCGGGTCGTGAGCGCGCCGAGCTCATCGGGCAGATGCTCATCCGCGATGCGCTGGAAACCCTGGCGGCGCAAGGCGGCGACGATGCCGTAGGCGTTCGAGCGGCGTACCTGGTGCGCCAAGATCGGTTCGCCGGGCTCGATGAGTTCGTCGCCGGTCGATACGACGCTGATGGTCGGTTGGGCGCTGACGCGGATACGCGGCATGCCCGCGCCGGCTGCCACCGCGATCTCGGGTGCGCCAAGCCGCACGCCGGTGGAGAGCAGCAGCGCTCCCTGCCGGACATCGCTGCCACGACGGTGGATGTTCTGACCGATGGTGACGCGCGCCTCTGGCTCGAAGGACACGGTTTGGGGTTCGATCGCTGAGCGACGCGATTGCTCCACCGGTATGACGGCATCACAACCCGCCGGCAGCACGGCACCGGTCATGATCTCGATGGCGTGCTGTGCAGAGGCGAGGGCGAGCGGCGGATCGCCGGCGGCCTGCATCGCTTGGACGATGAGCGGTTTTCCGCCCCGCAGACCCTCTGTCGAGACGGCGAAGCCATCCATCGCGACACGATCGAACGGCGGCTGGTCACGCTCGGCGTAGATGTTCTCGCGAAGCACGGCGCCGACGCATTGGACGAGCGGCAGCGACTCGATCGGCAGGCAGTTGAGCTGCCCGGCGATCAGGGCGTCGGCTTCGACAGGGGAGATCATGCAAGCAGTGTAGCCCACCCACCCGTCTGCAGACCGGTGGGGCTCCGAAGGACGCCCGGTCGCCTCGCGCGACCGGGTTGGTCGGGATCACTTCTTCGCGTTTTTCTCGCGCCAGGTGCGGATCTGCGTGTTCAGGCGGTCGGCCACGGCCTGCGCTTCGTCCACGGCAGCGTTCATCTTCTGGTCGCGGATCTTCTCGAGCTCGACACGCGCTTCCGGCGTCATGTCTGGCTGCGCCGCGACGGCCTCATTGAACTGGGTCTCGAGGCAGCCCTGGTAGCCCGTGATGGCGGAGTCGAAGGCCTTCACCTCTTTCTGGCTGGCGAGCATCTGCTCGAGCGTCGCGGTCCCGCCGTCCGGGATCTTCTCCGGAGCCTTGGGGTAGGTGCACGCGGCATGCGCCTGGCTGGCGGCGAGGGCGGCGGCGAGCGCCAGCGAGTACAGCATCTTCATGGCGGGATCTCTCCGGAAAGGTGGTCGACGGAGAGTATGTTAAGGCGCACTCGCAGACCGGGGCAATGGCGGCGACACTTGCTACACTGCGGGTCTGCGTCCGTAGCTCAGTTGGATAGAGCATCAGGCTTCGAACCTGAGGGTCGGGAGTTCGAATCTCTC
>DBCG01000136.1:0-120 GCA_002292945.1 Proteobacteria bacterium UBA964
TTCGAGTCTCGTTTCCCGCTCCAGATTCGTCCGGAAACCCCGGTGGCGACAGCCCCCGGGGTTTTTTTCTTCCACGGCTCGCAAAGCCCTGGGCTGGGTGGCAGAGTGGTCATGCAGCGG
>DBCG01000136.1:132-2577 GCA_002292945.1 Proteobacteria bacterium UBA964
CAGCGGCCTGCAAAGCCGTGTACGCCGGTTCGATTCCGACCCCAGCCTCCACCTCCCTCGTTCTTGACCGGCCGCCAGAGGCCGGGCACCAGCGTCCAGGAGACTGCCCATGCCCTTCAAGCCTGCATCCCGCTCGTTCCTCCTGCTGCTCGCCTCTTACCTGGCCGCCTCGGTCGCCTCCGCCGGATCGCCGCAGGCGGTGGCAGTGGCGACGTCGTCGGAACTCGAAGGGCAACTCCGGGCGCTGATCGTCGGCTTCCCAGGCACGGTGACCTTGCATGCCCGCCATCTCGAGTCCGGTGCAGAGGTGGGTATCGAACCGGATAAGCCTGTTCGCACCGCCAGCACCATCAAGCTTCCGATCGCCTGTGCGGTCGCGGCGCAGGTGGCGGCCGGTCGGGCACGCTGGGACGAGCGTCTCACGGTCTCCGCGGCGTCCAAGGTGTCAGGATCGGGCGTGCTGTCGGAGTTCAGCAACGGTGAAACCATCTCGCTGCGGGACTCGGTCAGGTTGATGATCGTGGTCAGCGACAACACCGCCACCAACCTCGTGCTCGATCGGATCGGTGCCGATGCGGTCAACGACCACATGGACTCGCTCGATCTGCGGCGGACGCGCGCCATGCGCAAGATCCGCGGTGATGGCACGCAGCTCAAGGCGGCCACAGGCTGGAGCCGGGCCGGGCTCGAGCCCGAGAACCAGCGCTTCGGCATCGGATCATCGACGCCCCGCGAGATGACCCGCCTGCTCGGGATGCTGGCGGACGGGAAAGTGGTCGACGAGGCGGCCTCGCGTGACCTGCTCGACACGCTCGAGCGCCAGCAGTACAAGGACGGGATCGGCCGTCAGAGCGGCTCGATGCGCGTGGCCAGCAAATCAGGTTCGCTCGATGCCTTGCGCAGCGACGTCGGCATCGTCTGGACGCCGCAGGGTCGTATCGCCATAGCGATCACGGTCGATGACATGCCCGGCATCGACTACTCGCCGGACAACGCCGGCAATCTGCTCATCTCCCGGTTGTCGCAACGGATCATCGCCGAGCTACGCTGAAGCGGGCGGCGACCACGCGAACACGGCTCTCGTCCGCGTGGACGTCAGCCGCTCGCTGCGCGGTGGAACGGTCAACTCGAACTGCAGCGTGTGCGCCATGTCCGGGAAGACGGATCGCAGAAAGCGCCCCTCCACCGAGCACTCGCCCGCGATCGCGGGGGCGGGTGACGACTGATAGAACGCGAGATCGTTGCCGAGGAGCTCCGCGCCTTCGAGGGTGAGCGGCAAGGCTTGCCCGTCCGGGCCGGTCCATTTGACCGAGCGCTCGAGTTCGAGGGCCAAGCGGGCGCTTCCGGTCGGGCTCGTCGGGTCAGCACCGGGATCACCGGTGAGCTTGACGAGTGCGCCGGCGGCGTCATGGAGGTGCAGCGTCGTGGTGAACTCCCATGTGGCTGCGGCGTCGTTGGCTGCCAAACGGGTGAGCGCCACGCGCGATCGGTGCGCGAGCGCGGTCTGCGGCCGGCCGATCGTCGCGAGCACCGAGGTGAACGACGCCAGAGCGACGAGCGCTTCGCGGCGACGACGGGACCGGGGGCCCGTGGGCGGGCGGTCCATCAGGGTGTGGGCGGAGGCACCGCCGGCGCTGGCGCGATCGGCATGGACGAGGTCTCTTCGGCCTTCGGACCGCTCTTCTTGTCATCGACCTTGAGTTCGGCCAATGCGTCGAGCATCTGGTCGCGCCCGCCGTCGCGGCCGCGGAAGAGTTCGATGCGGCTCGGCACCGCGCGACGCGGCGTGGCGTTGTTGCGCAGGTCGGCATCTGCGGTCAGATGCCGAGGGTCGAACTCGACGCTGACCAGCCGCTGCTTCTCGATGAAGAGCTTCGTGACCTCGAGTGCATCGTAACGCCAGACCTCAGCCGGAATCACGGTCTCCCGGGTCGACCCGTCGGCGAAGGTCAGCTTGAGGGGCAAGGGCGAGACGAGGCCGCCGACATTGCGGAAGTCGATGAAGTGGACGTGTTCGCCCGCCTTGATCGCCCGATCGAGCACGGTCAGCTCCCAGGGCTTGAGTTTCGCGCGGAAGTCGCGGTACTCGTTACGGTCCTTGTTGGTCGGGACGAAGCGGTCGTTCTCGTCGTAGAAATCTTTGAGTTGCGGTCGGCGCTCGACACGGGTGGTGCGGCCTTCCGCGCGGTCGCGGGCGGCCGTCTCGGAGGGCGGGTATTGACCGTCCCAGGCCTGTCGCTTGAGCGGGAACTCGATATCAGGATCCTGGCTCGAGATCTGGTAGCTGCGGATCTCGCCGATCTCGATGTCGACATGGTCGGTGCCGTAGAACCAGCCCCGCCAGAACCAGTCGAGGTCGACCGCCGAAGCGTCTTCCATGGTCCGGAAGAAATCCGCCGGTGTCGGGCGCTTGAACTTCCAACGCGTCGAATACTCGCGGAATGC
>DBCG01000136.1:2685-2811 GCA_002292945.1 Proteobacteria bacterium UBA964
GTCCGACTGCGTCATGATCGGCACTTGGTTCGTGGAGCGCATGTAGCCCGGGATGTCGGCGAGCACATTCGTGTGTTCGCCGAAGGCAGGGAAGCGGGCGTCCCATTCGATCTCGGCGAGATACTC
>DBCG01000136.1:2857-31003 GCA_002292945.1 Proteobacteria bacterium UBA964
TCGTCCATCCAGGTCCACTGACGCTCGTCGCTGTTGACGATCATCGGGAAATAGATGTGGCCGACCTCGTGGATGATCACGCCGATCAAGCCGTACTTGGTGTTGCGGGAATAGGTGATCTTGCCGGTCTTCTCATCCGGTGTCGGACGGTAACCGTTGAAGGTGATCATCGGATATTCCATGCCGCCCCGTTCCCAGCTGTTGACCGAGATCGCGACCGGATACGGGTAGGCGAAGGAATAACGCGAGTAGACCTCCATGGTGTGCACCACGGCCTCGGTCGAATACTTCGACCAGATGGGCTCTGCTTCGTTGGGGTAGAACGACATCGCCATGACCAACGGCATGGCGGAGTCCTTTTGGCGGTGGCCCATCGCGTCCCAGATGTATTTCCGTGAGCTCGCCCATGCGAAGTCGCGGACGTTCGCGGCCTTGAACCGCCAGGTGCGCATCGCGGTGGTGCCCTTGGTCTCGTTGGCGAGCGCCTCGGCGGGGGTGACGATGAACACGGGCTTGTCCGCCGTCTCGGCCTGCTTCAGGCGCGCGCGCTGCGCCGGTGTCAGCACGGCGTCCGGGTTCTGCAGCACGCCGGTGGAGGCGACGATGTGATCCGCGGGTACCGTCAGTTCCACATCGTAGTCGCCGAACTCGAGGGTGAACTCGCCGCGGCCGAGGAACTGCTTGTGCTGCCAACCGGTGTAGTCGGTATAGGCCGCAAGGCGAGGGAACCACTGCGCCAGGAAATACTGATAGGTGTCGTTCTTGGGGAAGTGCTCGTAACCGCTGCGGGCGCCGACCGGCGCCTCATCGACGATATTGAAGGCGAAGTCGAAGCTGAACTGGATCGACTGCCCGGGGCGTAGCGGCTGCGGCAGGTCGATGCGCAGCATGGTGTCGTTGACGGTGGTCTTCAGTGTCCGCCCCGAACTGTCACGGATCGGTCCCATCTCATAGCCGTACTCGCGATCCTCGAAGGCTTGGTGCCGGCGCATCGCGGCGAAGCTCACGCTGTCGCCGGTGCCCGCAGAATCACGACGGGTACCCGCATTGGCCGCGACCTCGCTGCGGCGGGCGATCGAGTCGTCGCTGAAGATGTTCTGATCGAGCTGCAGCCAAAGATAGTTCAGCGCATCCGGAGAGCGGTTGATGTAGGTGATCGTCTGCGTTGCGGTGATGCGGTGCCGTTGCTCGTCGAGTCGGGCCTTGATCCGATAGTCCGCGCGCTGTTGCCAATACGCCGGCCCCGGAGCGCCTGAGGCGCTGCGCGTGGTGCCCGGGGTCGGCAGCAAGGTCTCCAGCTGCGCGAACCGCTGGTCGGCGTCACCGGGCATCCCTTTGCCGTTGGCGGCGCTGTTGTCGACGGCCGACGCGGAAGGCGCGAGTGAAGCCAGGGCGAGGGCGAGGAGGGTGGGGATCGCCGCGGTGGGGATCCGGGAGAGAATGCTCATCCTCCAGAGTTTAAGGCGATAATCGGCCCTATGGCAGCCCTTCGCATGCGTTTCGCGCGCTATCTCGTCTACGCGGCGGTCGGTCTCGCCGCCGCGGCGATCGCATTTTTCGTCTACCTCGTGTGGGGTGGGGGCGTTGCGCTCTCGGACCGCGCGATGTTGTGGCGCATGTTGCGCGGGGGCGGCATTGAGGCGCCCGCGGAGGCGGTCGTCGCCCGGCAGTTGCGCGTCCCGTCCGGCTATCGGGTCTCGCGTTTTGCGGCCGACCTGCCGAGCGTGCGCATGATGGCCTCGAGCGCGACGGGCGATGTCATCGTCGCCCAGCCGCGTGGTGGGCTCGTCGTGCTGCTCGAGCGCGATGCCGACGGAGATGGACGGGCCGACGGTCGTCGTACGCTCTTCTCCGGGCTGGACCGTCCGAACGGTGTCGATCTGCACGGCGGATGGCTGTACATCGCCGAGGCGACCCGGATCTCCCGGGTGCGCTTCGATGCGGATACCCGCGCCACGAGCGGCGCGTTGCAGCCGCTGGTGTCGGGGCTCGGTGGCGACGGCAATCATTGGCGTAAGACTGCGCGCGTCGGGCCGGATGGACGGCTCTATGTCGGGTCCGGTTCCACCTGTAACGTCTGTCTCGAGACCGACCTACAACGGGCCACGCTCTGGGTCTACGCGGCCGACGGGTCGATGGGGCGCGAGTATGCGACGGGTCTGCGCAACCCGACCGGGTTCGATTGGGCGCCTTGGGATGATGGGCTGCATGCGACCGAGAACGGTCGCGACCTCATGGGGGATGACATCCCCCCCGACGAATTGAACCGCATCGAGCTAGGGGGCTTTTACGGCTGGCCGTTCGTGCACGGGATGGGCATCGTCGACCCGGAGTTCGGGGCTGGGCAGTCGGCGCGGATCGCCGGATCCCGCGAGCCGGTGCACGCCTTCCGCGCCCATAACGCACCGCTCGGTGTGCGATTCCTGCGCCATCCCGCACACCGTGACCTCGGGGCGCGCGTCGCGTTGGTGGCGCTGCATGGCTCCTGGAACCGCAGCGTGCCCGATGGCTATGCCGTCGTCTCGCTGCATTGGGCCGAGGACGGGCGTATCGAAGAGCGCCCGTTCCTGACGGGTTTCCGTGGCGAGACCGGGCTCATCGGCCGTCCGGTCGATGTGCTCGAGAGTCCCGACGGCGAAGTCTATGTGTCCGACGACTACGCGGGCGTCGTCTACCGCGTCAGTCCGCCGAGGCCGCCGACGCCGAGCGGTTGAGCCGCTCGCCCGGACATTGGCCACCGGCGAATCGTTGGTAGGCGGTGTCCGCCCAGGTATCGCGCCGGGCCGTGAAGGTCTCGCGGAAGAGTTCGCAGCGCGCCGCCAATGCGAGGGGTTCAGCCTCCATCTGTCCTAAGAGGCTATCGCGTGAGACCCGCTCGTTGATCATGCGGATCCCGCCGTCGGCAGGCGTGTCGAACACCATCAACCGTCGTGCACCGGACGGCTCATCTGACCATGGCAGCCACGCGACGGACGGATCATCTAGACCTTTCCCGGGCAGGCCTTTCCCGGGGTCGCCCGTCCTCGCGAACTCCGCCCAGAAACGCATCATCCTTGCGCTGAGCGCAAGGCGTTCCTTCTCGTTGCGCTCGTGGAACAGGACGCCGGACTGCGGGCCGACATCGAAGTGCCCGAACACGAAGGGGATCTCGAGGCCGTGCGAGGCGCCAAGGATGCGAGAGAGGTCGACGACACCATACGCACGGCCTTGTTCATCCCAATCCCAGCGATAGGCGAACACCGGAGCACCGTGTCGGGAGAGCAGGCTCGCCAGATCGTCGACTCCGTCGGCTTTCCAAAGGGCCGAGCGATAGCGCGCGAGGCGGTCGTACGCCTCTGGATCGCGCAGTGCGACCGGCGTACCGGCGACCGTACGCACCAGCCGAGGGTCGAACGCCATGAAGATCTTGTTCTCGTCGCGGTTGGAGCCGACGATCATCGGGACATCGGTGTGGGTGGCAGGGTCGGCGAGCGAGTCGCGAAGCGTGCCGGCTCGATGCACCACGCCGTCCGCGAAAACCGACACGAACGGATCGTAGCCCCCCCGGGAGTCGCCACGGATCGCCTCGTAGACGACCCAGGGATCGGCCGCCCGCAGAAGATCGGCCGCTTCGACCGGCGAGAGGCGACGCGCGAGCGCTTGCGCTGCTGCGGCATCGGCGGCTTTGCCCGACGCGAGGAGCAGCCGGCGCAATGCCGCGGTGCTGCCGCCTGGACCCTCCGGGGTCGGGGGTGGCGCAAGCCCATAGGCGTTGCTCTGCACGATCATCTTGTGGAACAGGCCCTTGGCCAACGGCGATACCGCGAGCACCAGCGTGTTGGTGGCGCCCGCTGATTCGCCGAACACTGTGACATTGTCCGGATCGCCGCCGAAAGCGGCCGCGTTGCGCTGCACCCAGCGCAAGGCTTCGTGGGTGTCGAGACTGCCGAAATTGCCGGAACGCTCGAGCGGATCTGCGGTAGAGCCCTCCGGCGGCACGAACCAACCCATCGGCCCGAGTCGATAGTTGATCATCACGACGAGCACACCCTCGCGCGCGGCGAGCGCACCGCCCTCCCAGACCGAGGCAGCCCCGACGGTGTTGCCACCGCCATGGATCCAGACCATCACGGGGAGTTTCCTGCCGGCCGATTGGGTCGGCGTGAGCCTCGGCGCGTAGACATTCAGGTAGAGGCAGTCCTCGCTTCCCTGGCGTGATCCGGCAGCGCCGATACCCCCAAGAGGGGAACCGTACTGAAGGCAGGGCTCGCCCGGGAGCAGTGCGTTGCGCGTCCCGGTCCACGCGCTCGGCGGGCGCGGAGCGCGCCAGCGAAGCTCACCCACCGGAGGCGCGGCGAAGGGGATGCCGAGCCAGGTGTGGCCACCGAACGGGTTGGCGTAGCCGAGCACGGTGCCGGTATCGAGCGTGCGCAGCGTTTCGGCGTCCCCTGGCGCGCGGTCGACGCGGGACGGCGGATTGCTGCAGGCCGAGAGAGACAGCAGCGCCAACAAGGCAGCGGCGGTAGACCATGGGCGGCGCGGCAGGCTTGGCATCGGATTCACGCGGAGATCCCTCCATCGACAAAAAACCAATTACAAGGATGGTGCCCCGGGCCGGAATCGAACCAGCACGGCCTTTCGGCCGACGGATTTTAAGTCCGTTGCGTCTACCAGTTTCGCCACCGGGGCTCAGTCACCCACCGACCATTCCGGCCGGTCAGCGTATCATTCCTTGTCCGAGTTCAGACGCACCCCAGCGACCGTGTTCTCGGCGACCTGTAGCGCGAGATCGGGAGTCCGGCCGCGCTTCTTGATGAGGATGTCCTCGCCATCGTCGATCTCGACATGGAAGCGCTTGCTGTCGAGCTGCGCCTTGAGTGCATCGCGGATCGCGCGTGCGACGGCGTTCTCGCCCGTGCCCTTGGCGATCGCGACCGTGACTTCTTGGTGGGCTTCGCCTTTAGGGGTGATGTGCAGGACCACTCGGCCATCGCTATCGGCACCGCCGCTGCATTCGAGCCGCCACTTGTTGGAGTAGTCCGAGAGGTCGGGCACGACGGCATCGATCCCGGCACCGGCCACTTTCGCGACCGCGCCGATGCCTGCACCGGCGACGGCGACGGCGCCGGTCGTGACGACGGCCGCAGCGCAGCCGCTGAGCGCGACCAGGGCGACGAGCATCGACAAGGTCCTGACGGTACGGGAGGGTGCACAAGGGTAGGGCGCATGGGGATGGGTCATGGAGAACGCTCCTGCAAGGATGAGCGAGCCGTGGCTCGGCCCACCCTTGTGTTGGATAAGGGTCATTAAGCCCCTATGGTACGCTTCACTTATACGAACCGATATCCGCGTGATGCGAACTCGACGGTCCGATACAAAGTGCTCGAAGTCATCGATCTGACCCTGTGCCGCGGTGCGCGTCCTGTGCTTTCCGGGCTGCACTTCGCCGTCGCGCCGGGGCGCTGCCTACAGGTCCTCGGCGCCAACGGCAGCGGCAAGACCACGCTGCTCCGAGCCCTGTGCGGGCTGCTCGAGATCGATGGTGGTGCGTTCAGATGGAAGGGTGGCCCGGTCGAACCACGATCGCCCGAGTTCCAAAAAGAGCTCGTCTATCTCGGGCATGACCCTCCGCTCAAGGGAGACCTCAGCGTCGCCGAGAACCTGCGGTTTGCGGCCGTGATGCGCGGGATTCCCCGCCTGCGACGGGGCGAGGCGGTTTCCGCGGCATTGCGTGAGGCTGACGCTTCGCGTTTCGCTGACCGGCTCGCCCGTAGCCTGTCCGCCGGCCAGCGACGTCGGGTGGCGCTCGCTTTGTTGTGTCTCGCGCCCGCGCCGATCTGGTTGCTCGACGAACCCGTGACACACCTCGATACCACCGGCCTGGCCTTGGTCACCCGCTTGATCGAGGGGCATCTGCAGCGGAGCGGTCTCGTGATCGCAGCCACCCATCAAGACCTCGGTCTGCCGTCGCAGGCCCGCGACGAACTTGTGCTTTCCCGTAGGGCGGCATGAGCGCCTGGGCCGGCGTGCTGTGGCGTGATCTGCGGCTTGCCTTTCGCCGCCCGGGGCAGGTGGTGCATCCGCTTGCGTTCTTCGCGGTCGTCGCGCTGCTGTTCACCCTCGGCTACACGCCTGAGCTTGGCAAACTGCGGCAGATCGCGCCCGGGGTGCTCTGGGTCGGGGCGCTGCTGGCCTCGCAATTGTCCTTGGACGGGCTGTTCCGCGAGGACGCGGAGGACGGAACGCTAGAGCAGATGGTGCTGTCCGGCCAGCCCGTCGCCGCCTTGGTGCTCGGCAAGACTGCGGCACATTGGGTGATCACCGGGTTACCGCTCACCCTGATGGCGCCGGTGGTCGGCTTCGCGTTGGGCGTGCCCGTGGCGGCGATGCCCGGCATACTCTGCGCCTTGGCCTTGGGCACGGTAAGCTTGAGTCTCATCGGTGCGATGGGTGCGTCGCTGACTCTCGGGGTACGCCGAGGTGGGGTGCTGCTCTCGCTACTGACGCTGCCGCTGGCGGTGCCGGTGTTGATCTTCGGAGCGCGTGCGACGGAACTCGCCATCGCCGGGGAAGGTCTCACCGGGGTCCTTTATCTGCTCGGGTCGCTCGCGGTGCTGGCCCTGACTCTCGCGCCACTGGCGGCTGCTGCCGCGGTACGCATCGGACTGGAGTGATTCGGACGCATGGACTGGACCTGGTTTCATCGCCTTGCCTCGCCGCCCCACATCTACCGCGTGGCCGGTACCCTGACGCCGTGGTTCGCATGGCCCGCAGGACTGCTCATCGTGTCGGCGCTCTACGCCGGCCTTTTCCTGGCGCCGCCCGACTACCAGCAGGGCGAGGGCTTCAGGATGATCTATGTCCATGCGCCCTCGGCCTGGCTGTCGGTGATGATCTACGGTGTGATGGCGACCGCCGCCGCCGTGGGTCTGATCTGGCGGATGAAGGTCGCGCATGCTGCCGCTGCGAGCTGCGCCGCGATCGGCGCCTCCTTCACATTCGTCTCGCTCGTCACCGGGATGCTCTGGGGTAAGCCGATGTGGGGGACCTATTGGGTCTGGGACCCCCGGCTGACCGCGCAGCTCGTGCTGCTGTTCCTCTATCTCGGGTACATGGCCCTTCGGTCCGGCATCGACGATCTCGGGCGTGCCGACCGTGCGAGTGCCGTGCTCGCGATCATCGGTGTGGTGAATCTGCCGATCATCCGATATTCAGTCGAGTGGTGGAATTCGATCCACCAGGCGCCCTCGGTCATGAAGATGGAGCGACCCTCGATGCCGTTCGATATGCTCGCGCCGCTGCTGATGATGCTGCTCGGATTCACGCTTATGTTCGCGGCGGTCATGCTGGTGCGCGTGAGGGCGGAAGTGCTGCGACGTGAGCGTGGGGCGTCCTGGGTCAAGGAGGTGGTGTCTTGAAGGATTTCTTCGCCATGGGCGGCTATGCCGCTTTTCTTTGGCCTGCTTACGCCGTGACGTTCGCCGTGGTGGCCTGGAACATCGTCGCTGCGCGGCGCGCCCATCAAGAGGCGCTGCTCGAGGCGCGTCGACGCCTCTCGACTGACGCTGACGGTGACGCGTCATGACACCCCGGCAGCGGCGGATCGCGCTGGTGGTCGGCATCCTGGGTGGTGTCTCGTTGGCGGCGCTGCTGGCGACCCGAGCGTTCCAGGACAACGTCATGTTCTTCTTCGATCCAAGCCAGGTGGCTGCCGGGGCTGCGCCGCTCGACAAACGCTTCCGCCTGGGTGGCATGGTCCGGCCGGGAACGGTCGCTCGGACTGCGGGGAGCTTGGATATGCAGTTCGTGGTCACGGACTTCCAGCGCGATGTCCCGGTGCGATATTCGGGTGTGGTGCCGGATCTCTTCCGCGAGAACCAAGGGGTCGTCGCGCACGGCAAACTCGGTCGCGACGGCATCTTCGTCGCCGACGAGATCCTCGCCAAGCATGACGAGAATTACATGCCGCCTGAGGTCGCCCGTGCCATCAAGGAAAAGCATGGGGGTGTCATGCCGGTGAACCCTGACATACGCAGCGGGCCGCGCACATGATCCCGGAGCTCGGTCACTTCGTGCTGGTGCTCGCGCTGGCGGCCGCCATCGCTCAAGCGTTCTTCGGGCTTGCGGGTCCTGCGCTCGGTCGCCAGGCGTGGATCGAGGTCACCCGCCCGGCTGTGATCGCGCAGTTCGTCCTCGTCAGTCTTTCGCTCGCCGCGCTCGTCTACGCGTTCGTCCAGAACGATTTCTCGGTCGAGTACGTCGCGGCCAACTCCAACACCGCGTTGCCGGTCGGCTACCGGATCGCGGCCGTCTGGGGTGCCCACGAGGGTTCGTTGCTGCTCTGGGCTTGGATCCTGGTCGCTTGGACCTTGGCGGTGGCGCTGCTGTCGCGCAATCTGCCGCCGGAGTTCGCCGCCCGCGTGCTCGGGGTCCTCGGGCTCATCGCCATCGGCTTCCTGTTGTTCACCCTCGCCACCTCCAATCCCTTCGCGCGCCTCGATCCACCTGCGCCGGACGGACGCGACCTCAATCCTCTGCTCCAGGATCCCGCGTTGGCAGCGCATCCACCGTTGCTCTATGCCGGGTATGTCGGGCTGTCGGTCGCGTTCGCTTTCGCTTGCGCGGCGATGATCGAGGGGCGCTTCGATGCTGCATGGGCGCGATGGGCGAGGCCATGGACCACGGTCGCCTGGGCGATGCTCACGGTCGGCATCGCGCTCGGCTCGTGGTGGGCGTACTACGAACTTGGTTGGGGCGGGTATTGGTTCTGGGATCCGGTCGAGAACGCATCGTTCATGCCGTGGCTCGTGGCGACCGCACTGATCCATTCGCTTGCGGTGACCGAGAAGCGCGGGCTCTTCAAGAGCTGGACGTTGTTGCTCGCGATACTCGGATTCTCGTTGTCGTTGCTCGGTACGTTCCTGGTGCGTTCAGGTGTGCTGGTCTCGGTGCACTCGTTCGCGGCTGATCCGGCGCGCGGTCTGTTCATCCTCGCGTTCCTCGTCATCATCATCGGTGGTGCACTCGCCTTGTATGCGTGGCGGGCGCCGCTGCTGCGCAGCGAGGCGGGTTTCGAGCTCACCGCGCGCGAGTCGTTCCTGCTCTTCAACAACATCCTGCTGATCGTCGCGGCGGCAGCGGTTTTCGCCGGAACGATGGCGCCATTGATCTCCGACGCGCTCGGGCTCGGCACTCTGTCGGTCGGACGGCAGTATTACGACCCGGTGTTCTTGCTGCCGACCTTGCCGCTCCTCGCCTTCGCGGCCGTGGGCCTCCATTCCGGTTGGAAGAAGGGACGGCTCGGGCAACGCAAGCGAGAGATCATCGGTACGCTCGTGCTCGGCGTGCTGATCGCGGTGGCGCTCGTGCTCGGCGCATGGGAGGGCGCGAAGGTGCTGACGCCGGTGGGCTTCGCCCTCGGGGCATGGCTGCTGTTGTCGGCCTTCGTCGACCCGATCGATCGTTGGCGTCGGAAATTGTCGCTGACGCCCGCCATCCTCGGCATGGCGCTCGCCCATGCGTCGCTCGGCGCGTTCGTCATCTCGATCACCGCAGTCGAGTCGTACACCGTTGAGCGCGATCTCGCGCTCGCCATCGGCGAATCGGGCAAAGTCGGCAACTTCGAGTATCGATTGGTGAGTCTCGAGGGGCAGGAAGGCCCGAACTACGACGCGTTGCGTGGCGAGATCATCGTCACAGAGGGTGGTCGTCAGGTCGCTGTGCTCCACCCGGAGAAGCGCAATTACTGGGTCCAGCAGCAACAGATGACCGAAGCCGGCATCGATATGCACTTGACCCGCGATGTGTTCGCCGCCCTCGGCGAGGACCTTGGCGCAGGGCGTTGGAGCGTACGGGCGCAGGTCCGTCCGCTCATCAACTACGTCTGGCTTGCCGCGTTGTTGATGGCCATCGGCGGCATCATCGCCGCCTGTGACCGTCGTTATCGCAAGGGCGCCGAAGAAACGCCATGAACCGGTTCCTCCTGCCTGCCGGCCTGTTCGGGTTGTTGGTCGCGCTGTTGTTCGTCGGCATCCAGCGCTCACCTCAGAAGGGCGTCATCCCGTCGGCCTTGCTCGGCAAGCCCGCACCGGTGTTCCGCCTGCCATCGCTCGATGGGTCGGCCGATTTCGACTCGGCCTCGATGCGTGGTCGATGGCACCTGCTCAATGTCTGGGGCACCTGGTGCCCGGAGTGCCGGGTCGAGCACGAGATGCTCCTCGAGATCGCCCGAAGCGACGACATCGTGATCATCGGCCTCAATTGGAAGGATGAGGACCTCTTGGCCCAGCGTTGGCTCGCGGAGCTCGGTGATCCCTATGACGCCGTACCGGTCGATCGGGACGGTCAGGTCGCGATCGAGTGGGGCGTCTATGGCGCACCCGAGACTTTTTTGATCGATGATCAGGGCATCGTCCGTCACCGCCATGTGGGTGCCATGACCGCCGAAGTCTGGGCGCGGGAGTTCCTCTCGCGGATGCCGCCACGGCAGACGGTGCCTGACGGTCCTGTCATGGTGCCCGCACCGGGCGCACCGGGCGCACCGGTGGAGGGGTGATCTTCGTGAGACGACTCAATGGCGCGGTCGCGATCGCGATGCTGTGGGGGCTCTGGGCGACGAGCGCGATCTACGCGCCCTCGGCCCAGGCTATCGACCCGATCGAGTTGGAGGACCCCGCCCTGCAGCAGCGCTACCGGGACCTGAGCCATGAACTGCGTTGCATGCAGTGTCAGAACCAGTCCATCGCAGACTCTCCGGTCGGGCTCGCGGGTGATCTGCGGCGCGAGGTGCGCGAGCTGCTGCTGCGAGGTCTCACCGACGATCAGGTGCGCGACCACCTCCGTGCCCGTTACGGTGATTTCATCCTGTTCAGGCCGGATTTCAACGCGCGGACCGCCTGGCTTTGGCTCGCGCCTGTGGCCTTGCTGCTGCTCGGCCTCGGAGTGGCGTGGCGTGTGTTGCGGCGGCGCGGGGCGCTGGTGTCCGAGGATGATTCGCCTATCGAGGAGCCACGCCGATGACGATCTTCCTGTCCATCGCGATCCTGCTGGCGGTCGTCACGACCGCGTATCTGTCGAGACCGTTGTGGCGCGATGGTCGCGGGTCAAAGACCGCAGGCATCGTGACTGTGCTCGCATTGCTCGTTGGATCGGCTGCGTTCTACGCTTGGTCGAGCCGTTGGGAGTGGTCACAGGCCGAGACCGCATCGACCGCGAACGCGATGGTGGGCAAGCTGGCGCGACGGCTCGAGCGGCAGCCTGACGACGTCGAGGGCTGGTTGACGCTCGGCCGCTCGCACAATGCGATAGGGCAGCACCCGCTCGCGATCCGTGCTTTCCAGCGAGCAGACCGCTTGCAGGGTGGACGCAACGCCGAGGCGGTGCTCGGTATCGCCGAAGCGCTGATGTTGCAGAACGACAATGTCATGGATGACAGGTCTGGGCGTCTCTTCGAGCGCGCGCTCGAACTCGCCCCCGAGTCTGGTCGCGCGTTGTTCTTCGCGGCGATCGCTGCCCAGAACCGTCGGGAAGTCCCGCTCGCGATCGAGCGGTTCGAGCGGCTGCTGACGCTCGACCCCCCGCCGGAAGTGCGCAGCATCATCGAAACGCAGGTCGCGACGCTGCGCGGCGGGGCAGAACCGGCTGTGGCAGCCGCTCCCGCGAGCGTTCCCAGCATCACCGTAGAGGTCTCGATAGAACCTTCGATGGCTTCACGGTTGACACCCGGCGCGACATTGTTCGTCTTCGTGAGAACACCCGGACGGCCCGGGCCACCGCTTGCGGCGAAGCGCTTGCCGGCCGTACTGCCTGCCACGGTGCTGATCACGCCGCAGGACAGCATGTTACCGGGCGTGGTGTTCTCCTCCGGGGATGAGGTCGAAGTCTCTGCGAAGATCTCGGCGGATGGCAGCGCCACGCCCAAGTCAGGGGAACCTGTCGGGCGCCTGACCTACACCGTAGGGCGTGACGTCACCCGCCCACTCGTCATCGATGGCTTGACGCCGTGACGGCCGCCCATCCCGCGGATGAGGCGCCGTGGCGTCTCGGCGGGCTGTTGCGCCATGGCGAGGGCAGGGCGGTGCTCTCCGCCGGTGCGGCCTACTTCTTCCTGCTGTGCGGCTATTACATGCTGCGCAGCTTGCGCGAGGCGTTCGCGCTCGAGGTCGGTCGGGAATCCATCGCGACGCTGTTCTACGTCGCCTCCGCGGTGATGGCATTCGTGTTGCCGATCTACTGGTTCGTGGTGGCCCGGTTGCCGAGACGGTTGATGTTCCCGGTCATCTATTCGGCCGTGGCGGTGTTGTTCGCCGGTCTCGCGCTCGGGATGTCCGCATGGCCAGGCTCCCGAATCTTGCCCGCGATCTACTGGGTTGCGGTCACCTCGCTGAACCTGTTCATCGTCTCGGTGTTCTGGAGCGTGATGGTCGACGCCTGGCGCTCCGTCGCGGCTCGGCGCGTTTTCGGTTTCATCGCCGCCGGAGGCAGCGCGGGTGCGATCGCAGGTCCGCTCTTGAACGCCTTGTTCGTCGAGCGCTCGGGTACGACCGTCATCATCCTGGTGGCGGTCGGTTTCCTTTTGATCGCCGCGGTTTTCGGTCATCGTGCCCAAGCTGCCGAGGCGCGCAGTGAGGGGCAGGACCCGGCCGCACGGTTGGCCTTGCCGGTCGGCGGCCGCGCGACGGATGATCTCAAGCGCTTGTTGACCTCGCCCTATCTATTGGCGATCGCCGGCATCGTGGTGCTCGGGCAGGTGATCGGTGGTTTCATGTATCAGGAGCAGGCGAAGTTCGTCGAGTTCGCCTACGTGGGGCTCGAAAGCCGCGCCGCGTTGTTCGCGAAGATCGATCTGGCGACCAGCGCGCTCGCGCTCTTTTTCCAAGCGGTGGTGGTCGGTTGGTTGGCCTCGCGAGGCGGTCTGCGCGCCGCGCTCGGTGCAGTGCCGGTGCTGCTGGTGGCGTCCTTCTTGCTGCTGGCCTTGGCGCCGATCGGGGCGGTCTTGATCGCCACCCAGGTGCTGCGCCGCGCGACCGACTACGGTCTCTTCAAACCGACCCGCGAGATGCTGTTCACGGTCCTCAATCCCGAGAGCAAGTTCAAGAGCAAGAGCCTCATCGATACGCTGTTGCAGCGTGGCGGCGACAGTCTGTCGCAGTTGGTCTATCCACTGGTCGCGGGATTCGGTCTGGCGGGTGTCGCGTGGGTCTTGGCCGGTGTCAGTCTCGCGATGCTGGTGGTTGCGCTGTGGCTCGCTGCGGTGTTCACCCGGCGCGAAGACGCGAACGGCACCCGATGACACAGGCGTTCGAGGTGCCGGTCGCTGAGCCGGCGGCACGCGGTCCGTTGCCGGTGGCGCGCATCGGTCCCGATGGTCGACGGCACATCGATCTGCGCGCGTTGTTGCATCTCGCGGCCCCCTTGATGTTGACCAACGCGATCCAGGCCGCGTTGAACCTCACCGACACTTGGTTCATCGGTCGTTTGTCGACCGAGGCGGTCGCCGCGATCGGGACGATCTACTGGCTGATGACCGCCGTGATCCTCGCGCTCGGGGGTGTCGGGCTCGCGGTGCAGACCTTCGTCTCGCAAGCCGACGGAGCGGGGCGTCGGGTGCGCGCGGCACAAAGCGCATGGGGCGGCGTCTGGGCGGCGGCGGTCTGCATCCCGCTCTTCTGGCTCGCCTCGGTGATGGGCGCCCCTTTGCTCGCCCTCTTCGATCTGCAGGCGAGCACCGCCGCGCTCGCTGTCGAGTACTGGGAGCCCCGCATGCAAGGGGCGGTGCTCGGCGCGATCACTTGGGCGTTCCTCGGTTTCTTCAACGGCATCGGTGCGACGCGCGTGACCCTGTGGGTCACGGCCGTCACCTTGGTGGCCAACGTACCCGCCAACCAGTATCTGATGTTCGATGCGGGGCTCGGGATGGCGGGCGCCGCTTGGGGCACCAACATCGCACAGGGCTGTGGGGTGCTGGTGGCGCTCGGGTTCTTTCTGGCAGGGCCGATCGCCAAACGGTACCGGACGCGCATCGCATGGCGTCCTCAGCCCGCTTTGATCGTGAAGCAGCTCAGCGTGGGCCTGCCGATCGGTGTCATGTATGGCGCGGACGTACTCGGGGTGGCGCTGATGCAGTTGATGGTCACGCAGGTCGGTAATGCCGGCGCTGCCGCGACCCAGGTGGTGATGATGCTGACCTCGATCGCCTACATGCCCACGCTCGGCCTGGCCTCCGCCGGCACCACCGTCGTCGGGCAGGCGATCGGCGCAGGCGATCCCGATTGGGCGGCTCGCCTCGGCAATTTCGTCATCCGCTGTTGCGCCGGTCTGATGTTCGGGGTCGCATTGATGTTGTTGGTCTTCGCGCCGTGGCTGCTGCCCACCTTCGTCGGCAGTGGTGACGGAGATTCCGCCGAGGCGATCCGGATCGCTTTGATCCTGCTCTGGCCTGCGGCCGCCTACCAACTATTCGACGGCCTCTATTTCGGATCCAGCTTCGCCCTGCGCGCCGCCGGTGACACGAGTGTCCCTGCGGTCGCCTCGCTGCTGCTCTCTTGGGTGGTGTTCGTGCCGCTCGCCCACACGTTGGTGTTCGACGAGCAGTCGGCGTGGTTGCCCGGATTGCCGCAGGCGGGGCTCGGCGCACTCGGCGGCTGGCTCGCGTTGACCGCCTATGTGGTGGTCCTCGGTGGCGTGATGTTCCTGCGCTGGCGCAGCGGCCGATGGCGCCGCATCAATCTCTGGGCGCGTTGACCCGCCACCGCTGCAACATCCAGAAGCCACCGAGCATCCCGCCGAGATGTGCGAAGTGCGCGATGCCCGGAGCGGTCCCGCTCACCCCGAGGTATAGCTCCAGCGCGCCGAACAGCAGCACGAACAGCCAGGCCGGCATCGGTATCGGTGGGATCAACAACATGATCCGCCGCTTCGGGAACATCATCGCGAAGCCGAGCAGCAAACCGAACAAGCCGCCGGAGGCGCCGACCGTCGCCTGCGTCGAGCCGGTCGCTGTCGTGACCGAAAGCTGCACCAAGGCCGCGCTCAGCACGCTGGCGATCCAGAACCGCAGGAACGCCCGTGGACCCCACCAAGCTTCGAGTTCCCGGCCGAAGCTCACCAAGCCGATCATGTTGACCGCGAGATGCCAGAGTCCGCCGTGCAGGAACGAGTAGGTCAGCATTTGCCAAGGTTGGAAGCCCGAGCCGATCGGCCACAACGCGAAGACCTCCATCGCGGCTGGTTGCCAGACGCCTAGCGCGAAACCCGCAAGGCAGGCGAGCAGCAGGCCACGGACCGCAGGGCCGAGCGATCGCAACATCGGGAGGTCTCAGGTTTCCTGGCGCGGATGCCGGACGACGATCACGTCGATGACAACCAGTCGAACAGGCGCCGCGCGAAACGGATCTTCTGCTCCTTGCCCGCCACCACATGGGCGAGATCGTCCCAGGTCTCGCCGATCGCGCCAGGGATGCCTTGCTCGATGGGCAGCGTGGTACGGGGGCTCGTGACCTGGTCTAGCGCAGCGTGGAGCACCAGCGTCGGACATCTCACCTGACCCAAGCGGCTGCGCGAGTCGAAACCGACGCAGGCGTCGATCAGACGAGAATGGGCGGGATATCGGCCGTTCAGCTCCTTCCAACCACCCTCAGGTCCGAGCAATTTCGTGTGGTGGGCGTTGTAGTACTCCGGTGTGAAGGACAACAGCGTCACCGCCTTCTGGAAGGCCTCGAAGCCCGCGTCACGGTGCAGCCAGCGGAACATCTCCAGCTGGTCGCGCAGGAACGGGTCCATCTCGCACCAAGCGCCGGTGTTGAGCATGCTGCGAGCGAGATCAGGGCGCTTGATCGCCATCTCCTGTGCGATGCAGGCCCCCATGCCGACCAGACCCACCAGATGCACCCGGGTGAGGCCGAGATGGTCCAAGAGACCGATCGCATCATCGGCGTGAAGCGCCATCGTCGATGGCACGCTGAGGTCGTCGCCCGAATCCCGGATGCCCCGATAGTCGAACAGGATCACCTGCCAACGATCCGTGAGCCCTCGCGCCAGATGATGATGGTTCTCGTGACAGAAAGTGCCCCACCCGCCCATGCAAAGCACCGGCTCGCCGCTGCCCAAGACTTCGTAGTACATGTCGTGGCCGTTGATGTGTGCGAGGGGCATGGGATCTCCGTGTGGTGTGGGGTGGGGCGAGGTGCTTACCGCGATGTCCCGGCAGGTCAGCGAACGCCCAGGCCGTAGCGGTGCATCGTGACCGCATCGATGGGGATGGTGGTCGCCTTGAGCTCGGTGAAGAACTCGAGGCTGCTCTGCGGGCCATCGCGGCCGATGCCGGAGTCCTTGAAGCCACCGAAAGGCGCCCGCAGGTCGCGCATCATCGGCGTGTTCACCCAGATGGTGCCGGCGCGGATCTCGCGCGAGCAGCGCATCACCGTGGTCAGGTCCTCTGACCAGATGTAGGCGACAAGCCCGAACATCGAGTCGTTGGCGAGCCGGATCACCTCATCCAAGGTGTCGAACACGATGAATGTGGCGAAGGGGCCGAAGATCTCCTCTTGGCAGATCCGGGACGCATTGCTCGGCGCCAACACCGCTGTGGGTTCGATGAACCAGCCGTGAGAGGGGGTGTCGGCGCGCCGACCGCCGGTCAGGAGGCGTGCACCGTCGGCGCGCGCCGTCTCCACAAAAGAGAGGACGCGCTCCATATGGGCGCGGAACGCGAGCGGGCCGATCTCCGTGTCTGGCTGCAGGGGGTCACCGATGCGGATACGTTTGCTACGCGCGACGAAGCGCTCGATGAACGCGTCAGCGATGCCGCGTTGCAGGAAGATCCGCGATCCGGCGAGGCACTGTTGGCCGTTGTTACCGTAGATCCCCGCCAGGGCGCCGTCCAAGGCGCGCGCGACATCGGCGGTGTCGAAGATGATGTTGGCGGATTTGCCACCGAGTTCGAGCGCGACGGGTTTCAGGTTGCGCCCGGCGGTGGCGGCGATCACGCGCCCGGTGGCGGTGCCGCCGGTGAACCCCACCATGTCGACCCCGGGATGCGACACCAAGGCGTCCCCGGTCACTGCGCCGCGACCGTTCACGAGATTGACCACGCCTGCTGGCAGTCCGGCTTCGTGCAGCACTTCGACCATCCGCCGTACCGAAAGCGGGGTGTACTCTGAGGGTTTGAGCACACAGGTGTTGCCCCAGGCGATGCATGAGGCGATACGCATCGAGGACAACGCGAGCGGCGCGTTCCAGGGTGCGATGCAGGCTGCGACACCCTTGGGTTCGCGGGTGACGTAGGTCAGATACCCGGCGGTCTGGGTATAGGTCTCGCCGTGCACGTTGCTGGCGACTTCGGCGAAGAACTCGAAGTTCCGCGCCATCCGTTGAACTTGGTTCCTGACGCTGAGCAGCGGCAGTCCGACGCTGGTGCACTCGAGCCAGGTCAACTCCTCTGCGTTGCGCCGAAGATGGTCCCTGATCGAATACAGGATGTCTTTGCGGGCGTTGATGTCGAGCCGTGGCCAAGGACCGCGGTCGAAGGCGTGACGGGCTGCCTGCACTGCGGAATCCACCTCTGCCGCGTCAGCCTCCCGGAGCGTACTGATCTGCTGCTCGGTGGTCGGGTTGATGATCTCGATGTCGTGACCGGGCAGCTGCGCAGACACGGCCACACCATCGATCAGGCTCGTGACCCGCGGTGCAATCAAGTACGGGTGCGAAGCGTGGTTTGTGGTCACTGCGGACTCCGTGGTGTTCAGGCGTGGTCCGGCCATTGGCAGAGGGCGAGCCGGCGTGTCATCATGAAACTATAACGAGTGCCGGACCTTCATGACAGACCTCCGCCGATTCCTCGAAATTCATCGCGACGCGGTTTGGGAACTGCCCGGTGCCGTCTCTCCGGTGCACGAGCTTACCGCGTTGCAACATGCATTGGATGCGGCGGGGCGGGCGCCCGTGCTCCTCGCCCGCGATGTGGCGGCCTTGGATGGTCGACGCTCGCGTTTTCCGGTAGTCACGAACCTCACAGCGAGCCGCGAGCTCACCGCACGCGCAGTCGGTCTGGATGATCCACGTCAAGCCGCGCGATTCTTCGCGACGCGCAGCCGGGCCGCCATCGAGCCGGTGACCGTGTCACGCGCCGAGGCGCCGGTGCAGGAGGTGGTGCTGCGCGAGGGTGACGCCGACCTGTTCTCTCTGCCGGTGTTGACGCAACACGAGGGCGAACCCGGTCCGTATCTCACCGCCGCCCATGCCACGACTTTCGATCCCGACAGCGGGATCGACAACACTGCGATACAGCGATGTTGGGTGAAGGGCTCTCAGGAGATGACCTGGTTCCCTTACCCGGCGTCGCATAACGCGCGCAACCTGCGCAAGTTCCGTGATCGTGGCGAGCGCTGCCCGGTGGTCTTCTGGATCGGCCACCATCCGGCAGTGCTGCTCGGGACCCAGGCCAAACTCCGGTATCCGGAGAGCCATTGGTCTGCCGCCGGTGGTGTGATCGGTGCACCGCTGCGCCTCGTCGCTTCGGTGCTCCACGGTGAGCGGTTGCGGGTCCCTGCGGATGCGGAAATCGTGCTCGAAGGCTGGGCTGACCCTGCGCGGCTCGTGAGCGACGGACCGTTCAGCGAGTACACCGGATTTTTGGGTGGCGTTGTGCAGGCGCCTGCGGTCAGCATCGAATGCATCACCTTCCGCCACGATGCGCTCTACCACGACTACGGGTCGGGACTCGCCGACATGCTGGTGCCGGATAACCTGGTCATGGAAGGCAAGCTCTACGAGTTGGTACGGCAGGTCGCGCCATCGATCATCAATGTCCATGTGCCGACCGCTGGGCGCCGGTTCCATGCGGTGTTGCAGCTCGATGACCCGTCGCCCGGCGAGGCCCGCGATGCGTTGATGGCGGCCTTGGCCTACCGGCGGGTGAAGACCGTCGTCGCGGTCGGTCCGGAGGTCGATATCTTCCAACCGCAGTCGCTCGAGTGGGCCATCGCAACCCGGGTGCAATGGTCGCGCGATGCGATCATCGTCGAGGGTCTGTCGGGTTCGAGCCTCGATCCGTCGCTCGATCCGCCTGGGCCCACCACTTCGAAGATGGGCCTCGATGCCACGAGGCGAAGCCCCGGCACCGCGGTCGCGACGGTCCCCGACCATGCTCGTGAGCGTGCCGCGGCTTGGCTTTCCGGCGCGGACCCTCGCGCTTGGCCGGTATGTTGAGATTCAAGGTCGCTGCAGACTCGATGCTGCGCGTCCCGTCCTTGTCCCATCCTCTCTGAATGATCGATCCGAGGTGAGCCGCGATGTTGCAGACGCAGGACTTTTTCTCCGCACTCGAGGCGGCCCGTCGACCGAAGCATGGCGGTGGTCATCCGTTCAGCCGTGCGTGGGCCGCCGGGGAGCTCGACCGCGCCCGCCTCGGTGATTGGGCGGTACAGCATTTCCACTACATCGACCCCATCCCGCAGCAGTTCGCGCAGTTGTTCGCGCGCTTGCCGGATCTCGATGCACGCCAGCATCTGCTCGAGAACCTGCTTGGCGAAGAGATGCCGGCGTGTCCTGAAAAGCGCCATCCTGACCTCTTGCGCAAGTTCGCCCGGGCCTGCGGCGTCGACGATGGGCGGGTCTTGGGTGCCGAAGCGGCCGGCGAGATACTGCCGACCACCCGCGCGATGCGCGCGTGGATCTGGGAGCTCGCCAGCATCCGGCACATCGCGGAGGCCTGTGCGGGGATCATGGTCGCGCTCGAAGGTCAGCTGCCGACCTTGTACCCCGGGTATCTGGCAGCGATGCGCCGCATGGGGTTCAGCGACGATGAGCTCGAGTTCTTCATCGTGCACATCGAGGGCGATACCGAGCATGCGCATGTGGGCCTCGAGCTGACAGCGCGCTATGCGACCACGCCGGCGCTGCAGCAGCAAGCCATCGCCGCCGTACGCGCCTCGGCGGCGATGCGTTATTCGATGCTCGACGGCATCCTCTCCAGCGTGTCGGGCCGTGACGCAGACTGAACGCGGAGCCGACGGGGGTGCATCGGGCGGCGGCCCGGTGGTCTTCGTCACCGGTGCGGCCGGTGGACTCGGGCGCGTACTGGTGTCGAGGTTGCATTCCCGCGGCCTTCAGGTGGTCGCGACCGATGCCGCCCTTGCCGATCTTCCCTGCGCCGGACCGGTCACGGCGATGCAGCTCGACGTGACGGATGCCGCCGCAGTCGAGGTCTGTGTCTCGCGTACGCTCGCGCGGTTCGGTCGCATCGACCATGTCGTACACCTGGCGGGTCGTGCCGGTCGGGGCCCGATCGATCAGGTATCCGCATCGGACTGGGACGCGCTGCTGTCGGTCAATCTCGGATCTGCATTCGTCCTGGCGCGTGCGGTCCACGATGCGCTTGCGGCGAGCCGCGGATCTTTGGTCTTGACCGCCTCCAGCAACGCCTTCAATGGGGGCGGTGAGCTATCTGGCCCGGCCTACGCGGCGGCCAAGGCCGGCATCGTCAACCTCGGCCGCTACCTGGCGCTCGAGTGGGCGCCGCAGGGTATACGCGTCAACACTGTCGCCCCAGGCCCCATCGACACGCCGATGGTGACCGGTGGTCGTCTGAGCCCGGCGGAATTGGCGCGGTTGCCGACGGTCGTGCCGCTCGGCCGCATCGGCGAACCTCGCCATGTCGCGCACGCGATCGAATATCTCCTGCATCCGGATGCCGACTTCGTCACTGGCACGGTGATGCATGTGTCCGGCGGATTGGTGATGGGATGACGGGGGTCACGGGAGTGACCGCCACACCCCGCTATCACCGGGTCTATGTGACGGTGCGTGCATGGGTGCAGGACGGCAGCTACCCTCCCGGTGCGCAACTGCCGACCGAGCCTGAACTGGGTCGTATCTTTGGCGTATCGAGGATCACGATACGCAAAGCCATCTCCGCTCTCGAAGAGGAGGGTTGGCTGCAGCGTAAACAGGGGCGGGGGACATTCGCGCGATCGCCGGGCGTGGGTCGGGCGGTCGCGATCGATCTGGGAGCGGTCACCGGAGCCGTGTCGGACCTTGCGGCGCGGACCCTCGTCACCCGCTTTAGCGCGGCGGAGGTCGATCCGGATCAAGAGACTCTCGCAGCGCTGCAACTTCTGCCGGGTGAACGGGTGCGGCGCGCAACGCATGTCCGAGAGCTCGACGGCGCGCCGCTCGGTCTGATCACGACCTTCGTGCCGCTCGACATCGCGGCTCGGCTCGGCTCGGCGAATGAGCGCGATCAACCCATGTTCATGTTGCTGCAGGAAGCCGGTGTCCCGATCAAGAGTGCGGAGCAATTTCTCGGAGCGACACTCGCCGGCCTCGAGGCGGCGGAGGCGTTGGCGGTGGAGGTCGGCGCACCGTTGTTACGCTTGGTACGCGTCGTGATGGAGACCTCTGGCCGACCGGTCGAGCGCGTCGTGGCCCTCTATCGTGCGGATCGCTACCAGTATCACCTGCACCTTGAAGCCCAACCCGGTGCAGCGACCGCCCGTAGCGTAGCCGCGGCGTCCGTTTCCGCCGCCTTGAAATGACCGACAGCCCATAATCCCACCACCGAAATCCCGACCGACCCATGAGGAATCGCCCATGTCCGAGATGCGGCCCGAATTCGATCTGCTGATCAAGAATGTCAGTGTGGTGCGTCCCCGCGAAGAGGGTCTCTTGCAGGCCGATATCGCCGTGAAGGACGGACGCATCGTGAAGGTGGCGCCCGGTATCGATGCGGGCACCGCCGCTCAGGTCTTCGATGGCAAGCAGCGCCTCGCTTTCCCCGGGCTGGTCGACGCCCACATGCATACCGGCATCTACGGGCCGCTCGCCCAAGACGCGCGCAGCGAGAGCTTGGCGGCGGCACAGGGGGGTGTCACCTCCAGCCTCAACTACATGCGGACGGGCGGTTACTACATGGGGCGCGGCGGCCCCTATGCGGAGGTCTACCCGGAAGTGCTCGCGCAGTCGGACGGTAATTTTTGGGTCGACTACGCCTACCACCTCGCGCCGCTCGATCGCACACACATCGGTGAGATCGACTCTCTGATCGACGACTTCGGCGTCACGTCCTTCAAGATCTTCATGTTCTACGGCGGTTACGGCCTGCACGGCGCTTCGAACTCGCAGCGCGAGTTCCTGATGATCGGTGAGGATGAGAAGTACGACATCGCGCACTTCGAGTTCGTGATGCGCGGCGTGCATCGCGCGATGCTCCGCCGGCCGAAGCTGCGCGACTCGATCTCCCTGAGCCTGCACTGCGAGCTCGCGGACATCCTCAACGCCTACACCAAGATGGTGCAGGGCGGCGCGAAGGCGACCGACCTCGACACGTATCTCACCGGCGATACGCATGACCCGGCCTGCGTGGATTGCGGGCCACTGACGGGATTGCGCGCCTATAGCGCTGCACGCCCTGCGCATTCGGAGGGGCTTGCGATCACCATCGCCGCCTATCTCGCCAACGAGACGAACTGCGCGAACATCAACCTGCTGCATCTGACCTCGCGCAAGGCGGTCGAGGCGGCGCTCACGATGGCGAAGGCTTTCCCGCATGTCGATTTCCGCCGAGAGGTGACCATCGCGCATCTCTGCCTCGACTACGACACCAAGGTCGGTCATCTCGCGAAGGTCAATCCGCCGATCCGTTCGCGCGACGATGTCGAGTTCCTCTGGGAGGCGCTGCTCGATGGCAAGCTCGATTGGGTCTGTTCCGATCATGCGTGTTGCCGGTTGGAGGACAAGGTCGGCAAGGGCGGCAAGGACGATATCTTCGTCGCCAAATCCGGCTTCGGGGGTACAGAGTTCCTGTTGCCGGCGCTCATCACCGAAGGGCGCCCACGCGGCCTGAGCTGGAACCGGATCGCCGAACTCACATCCTGGAATCCGGCGCGGCGTTTCGGGCTCAAGGCCAAGGGCGACATCGCCCCGGGTTTCGATGCGGATATCGCGTTGGTCGACCCGACCCGAAGCTTCATGGCCGGCAGCAAGACCTCCGACTCCGATCAGGGGTTCTCGGTCTTCGAAGGCGTCGAGATGTCGGCCAGCGTCGCCAGCACATTCCTGCGCGGACGGTTGATCTATGACCAAGGTCAGCCGGTCGGTCAGCCGAGCGGGCGCTATCTTCACCGCCCTTATGCCTAGGCGCGGAAGCGCTCCAGCGCTTGCGGTATCATCAAATCCCCTACGACACGATCACAGAGGAAACGAATCATGACCATCAAGACCGGCGACAAGATGCCCGTGGGCGCCTTCAAGACCCCGACGGCCGAGGGCATCAAGGAGATCAAGTCCGACGAATTCTTCGCCGGCAAGACGGTCGTGCTGTTCTCGGTGCCCGGCGCCTTCACGCCGACCTGTGACGCGCGCCATCTGCCGGGCTTCGTTCAGCATGCCGCCGCCTTCAAGGCGAAGGGCGTCGACATCGTCGCGTGCACCGCCGTCAACGATGCGTTCGTGCTCGGCGCTTGGAGCAAGGCCGGCAATGTCGGCGATACCGTCACGATGCTTGCCGACGGCAACGGTGATTATGTCCGCGCGCTCGGCCTGACGCTCGATGGACGCGGTTTCGGAATGGGCGAGCGCGGCCAGCGCTTCGCGATCGTCGTCAAGGACGGCGTCGCGGTGCAGGTGCTGATCGAAGCGCCGGGCAAGTTCGAGGTGTCCTCGGCCGAACACGTCCTTTCGGTGCTCTGACCGCGGATGCCTGCCACCAACCGTCGCATCACTTTCGCCCGTAGCCCGCGGGGGCTTCCGACTCCCGCGGACTTCGGGGCGGATGAGGCGCCTATCCCGGTTCCCGGCCCCGGGCAGTTCCTGTCACGAACGGTGTACCTGTCGCTCGACCCGTACTACCGCAACGTGATGAAGAACAGCCCGATCTATGCGGAGCGGCTCGCCCCGGGCGATGTGATGATCGGTGAGACGGTTGCGCAGGTGCTCGAGTCGCACCATCCCGGGTTTGCCGTCGGGGACCATGTCGCCGTCCGCAACGGCTGGCAGCAATTTGCGTTGTCGACAGGCGAGGGCGTTCGGCGGCTCGATCCGGCGGTTGCGCCACTCTCCACCGCCCTCGGCGTGCTTGGTATGCCTGGGCTCACCGGCTGGGCGGGAATGGTCCATCTCGGGGAGCCTCTGCCTGGACAGACTGTCGTGGTATCGGCGTGCACCGGTCCTGTAGGCAGCACCGCGGGGCAGGTCGCCCGGAAGATGGGCGCGCGCGTGGTCGGCGTCGCGGGATCCGTCGAGAAGTGCGATTACGCGGTCCGTGAGCTCGGCTACGCGGCCTGCGTGAACTACAAAGATGGTGATCTCGCCGCGAAATTGAAAGACGCCTGCCCCCGCGGGATCGATGTCTATTTCGACAACGCGGGCGGGGAGACCCTCGCGACGGTACTTCGCCAGTTGGCACTAGGCGCCCGCGTGGTCCTCTGCGGGATGATCGAGGCCTACAGCATGGACGAGCCGCCACCCGGCCCGCCGCTCGGTTCGGTGGTCGGCGCCCGTGCGAGCCTCAAGGGGCTCGTGGTCTATGACCATCTGCACCGGTTCGCAGAGATGAACCGCGTCGTCTCGGGTTGGATCCGCGAGGGTAGCTTCCGCTATCGCGAGGATGTCACTGAAGGGCTGGCCTGCGCACCGGAGGCGTTCTGTCGTCTGATGCGCGGCGGCAACTTCGGCAAGGCGCTGGTGAAGGTCGCCCCCGAGTCGCTCTGACCGTCAAGGTTCCGGCGTGCCGGTGTCGCGTTCGCCCTGGCTGCGGCCCTCACGGGCCCTTTGCGCGATCGCCATGTAGCGCTGCCTGAACACATCAAGCTCGTCTTGCGTGAGCTCCTCGAGATCGAGCAAGGCGTTGTGCGCCCCCTCTGTGGCGCGGATCAGTTCGTCCAGCTTGATGTGCAACGCCTCCGTGTCACGGTTCTGCGTGTTCTGGATCAAGAACACCATCAGGAAGGTGACGATGGTGGTCCCGGTGTTGATGACCAGCTGCCAGGTGTCGCTGTAGTCGAACAGGGGCCCGGTCACGAGCCACAGCGCGAGGACCGTCAGGGCGATGTAAAACGATACAGGGCGCCCGGCGAGCTTCGCCGAATGCTTGGCTAGCGCGGCATACGCAGTACGACGGGGACGCGACATGGGCTTGTCCTCTTTGGAAGCTCTTACGGGCCGTCCGAAGCGTCCGTGACAGATTATCCGAGCAGGCGTTCGAGCTCCGGAACCACTTGGAACAGATCGCCGACGAGGCCGATATCGGCGACCTCGAAGATCGGGGCCTCCGGATCCTTGTTGATCGCAACGATGGTCTTGGCGTCCTTGATCCCGGTGAGATGCTGGATGGCACCGGAGATGCCGAAGGCGAGGTAGAGCTCGGGCGCGATGATCTTGCCGGTCTGTCCGACCTGCATGTCGTTGGCTGCGTAGCCCGCGTCCACTGCGGCGCGCGAGGCACCGACCGCAGCGCCCATCTTATCGGCGAGCTTGAAGAGGATCCCGAAGTTGTCGGCACTGGCAAGCGCACGACCTCCTGAGACGACTTTGGCGGCCGTCTGCAGGTCAGGCCGATCAGAGCGCGCCGAGGACACCGATATGAAGCGGGTGTGGGTGGCCGGCAACGCGGCGACGGTGGTGGCCTCGATGGGCGCGGGCGCTACCGAAACGCCGGCCGCCTCGAACGAGGCGATCCGGATCGTGGCGACGACCTTCGACCCCGCGACAGTCTCGACGGTCGTGATGGCGTTGCTGGCGTAGATCGGGCGACGGAACCGTGTGGCGCTTTCCACCGCCATCAAGTCGGAGACCTGTGGCGCCTCGAGCAAGGCCGCGACGCGCGGCATCAGGTCTTTGCCGAAGGTGGTAGAGGGCCCGAAGACATGCGTGTATGCAGCCGCGAGCTCCGTCAACTGCGGGGCGATGGCGGCCGCCAGCGCGTTGGCGTGGATCGGGTGGGTGACCGTGACGACGCGATCGACGCCGGCCACCGCGGCGGCATCCGCCGCCACAGCGGACGGATCGGCGGCGAACACGGCGACCGTGATCTCGGCATCAGGGATGCCACGCGCGCAGGTGACGCACTTGGCGATGGCGGGATTGAGACGGGAGCCGTCGTGTTCGGCCACGATGAGGATGCGGTTCATGCGAGCCCCTTGCGACGCAGCGCGTCGATGAGTTCTTGTGTGTCCTTGACCATGACGCCCTTGGAGCGGACCGGCGGCGGTTCGAACTTGACCGGCTTGAGCCGTTCGACAGGGGTCACGCCGAGAGCGCCGGGTTCGAGCGTGTCGAGCGGCTTCTTCTTGGCTTTCATGATGTCGGGCAACTTCACGTACCGCGGTTCGTTGAGTCGCAGGTCGGTGGTGATGACGGCGGGCAGGTCGACCTCGATGGTCTCGAGGCCGGCGTCGACCTCACGCGTGACCCGCGCGACTTCGCCGTTGATCTCGACCTTAGAGGCGAAGGTCGCCTGCGGTCGGCCCCAGAGCGCCGCCAACATCTGCCCGGTCTGGCTGCAGTCGTCGTCGATGGCTTGTTTACCGAGGATCGCGAGCAGCGGCGACTCCCGCTCGCAGAGGGCGCGGAAGATGCGCGCCGCGTCGAGGGGCTCGATGACGGCATCGGTCTGCACGAGGATCGCGCGGTCGGCGCCCATCGCCAGCGCCGTACGCAGTTGCTGCTGGCAGTCGGCCGGCCCGATTGAGACGGCCAGCACCTCTTCTACGATCCCTTTCTCTTTGAGACGCAGCGCCTCTTCGAGGGCGATCTCGTCGAAGGGATTGATGCTCATCTTGACGCCGTCGGTGATGACGCCCGAACCGTCCGGCTTGACCCGGATGCGGACGTTGTAATCGACGACGCGCTTGATCGCTACGAGGATGCGTTTCATCTGGGTCTCGGCAGGTTGGAAGCCGTTAGTCTACAGCCCGGACGGGCCGGGGTTAAGCCTTGTCTTTCGGACTGTGAGCCGTTCCCGGGGCTTGCGGTCAGCGCTCTGTGGTGCGGCGTTGCGCCGGTACCCCGTGGTGCGGCGGTTCGGTCTGTTGTTCGACGAAGGTCTCACGGATCTTCTGCGCGGTGTCGCGCAATTTCGGCAGGAAACGTTCCACTGCGAGCTTGAGGGGGACGGCCGTGCCGCTGAAACGGATGGTGACCGCCGCGAGCACCCGGTCATCGACCATGATGGGTACCGCGATGCTGATCTCGTCCGATACGCGGCGTGGGCGGACCGCCGACGCGTAGCCCTGCATGCGCGTGTCGTTGAGTATCTTCATCAGTTCCGTGCGGTTACGCGCGAGCGCATCCTCCTCTTTGGTGGAACGGGCGAGGATGTCGAGCAACGAATCGCGGTGCGTCGGCGCCGAGAACGCGAGATAGACGCGGCCGGAGGACGAGGCGAGCAGCGGAACGCGGAATCCCGCGGGACAGCGTTCGACCGCCAAGGGGCTTCGATGGTCGGTCGATTCGCGGACCATCATCGACGTCCCGGAGAGCGAGGCGACCGCGACGGGCCAGACGATGTCCTTGCCCAATTCGTGGATGTAGGGTCGCGCGATCTGCGTCACCCACGCCTCGTCGTCGTACCCGTCCGACAGGCCACGCACCATGATGGTGAGCCGATATCGATCGTCGTTCGCATCGCGGTAAACGAAGCCGGCATGGCTCAGGGTTTCCAGGATGCGATAGGTCGTGGTGCGCGGCAGACGGATCTCCTGCGCGACTTCGGACACTGTGGCGCCGTTGCGCAGGTTCAGAACGGTCAGCGCGTCGAGTCCGCGCGTGAGTGCCCGGATCGGTCGTGTGGATTCCATCCCGTCAGAACTCCATAACGATGATTTCATTGGTTTTTCGCGAGTTTAGGCCAACAGAGCTTGTCTGTCCACAGGGCGGTCGGCAGACCGCTGTGTGGATTTACAGCCGCCCCGGGGGGCGCGCTCAATGCCCATAATATCGGGCGCCCTCGGCGCTTCAAGCCGGGTGGAGGATCCAGTGCAGAGACGGAAGACCGCATGATGCGCATCATCCGCATCGGTCTAGGGTGGGTGCTCGCCGCGCTGCTGCTCGGCACGACGGGTTTGGCGGTGGCGGCGTGGGTCGCCGATCCCGCTGTGCCACGCAATCTGCTGTTCGGGCAGTCCCTGTCCGAGCCGATGCGCGTACAGGATTCGCAGCCCCAAGAGGCGTTGG
>DBCG01000136.1:31093-32592 GCA_002292945.1 Proteobacteria bacterium UBA964
GACGCAGACGGTCGCCCTTCTGGTCTATCACAAGGGTGCGTTGCGCTACGAACGGTACTGGAGCGGCGCAGACGCGACGACCCGCACCAATCCGAACTCGATGCACAAGGGGGTGCTCGGTCTGTTGGTCGGCGCCGCAATCGCGGACGGCTATATCGACTCCGTGGATGCGCCCGCATCGCGTTGGATCGAGCTCTGGCGTGAGAGCGCACATCGCGATATCACGGTGCGGGAGCTGCTACAGATGTCGAGTGGATTGGAGGTCCCGGTGTTCGGGACCTGGCAGGCCTCGCGCCTGCTGCTCGGTTCCGATCTCGAGGGCAGCGTACTCGGCTTGGGTGTCGAGGCCCCGCACGGCAGCCTGTTCCAATACAACAACGCCAGTGCCCAAGCCCTCGTGATGATCCTGGAGCGTGCGACGGGTCAGCGCTACGCCCGGTATCTCTCCGAGCGGCTCTGGCAGCGACTCGGCAACGCGGAGGCGGGTCTGTGGATGGACCATCCTGGCGGGCAGCCACGCGGTTTCTGCTGCCTGTTCGCGACGGCGCGTGATTGGCTGCGCGTCGGCCGTCTGTTCCTGGAGGGCGGCAGGGTGGGTGAGGACCAGGTCGTACCTGCGGAATGGATCCAGGCGATGACGACACCGTCCCCGCGCAATCCGAACTTCGGCATGCAGGTATGGCTCGGCTCGCCACCGACCACGGAACGGATCTACAACCGCCACACCATCAAGGCCCGTCACTCTGCGCCGTTCGCCGCAGACGACGTCATCTTCATCGACGGCTACGGTGGTCAACGCGTGTACATCGTCCCCTCGCAGGAACTCGTCGTCGTGCGTACCGGTGTGTCGTCTGCAGAATGGGACGATGCACCGCTCGTCAACACACTGCTGCGCGCGGTGCGGCGTTGACCCGTCAGCCGTCGGCGGGATACGGGCACTCGGTCGAAAGACTGCTCTCCATCGCGATCTTCGCGTTGGTGCTCGTGCAGTTGTATCTGTCCACCCAGGTCGCCACCACGCCGCGAGGGACGGTGGAGCGTGAAGCCCTGCAGTTTCTGCATGGCTCGCTCGGGCTGACCCTCCTGCTTTTTCTGATGCCACGCCTGTGGCTTTGGATGCGGCTGCCGCGACCTGCGCGTCCCTCCGGTGTTCCGGTCGCCGCCGACACGTTCGCACGCCGTTGCAACCTCGCGCTATACCTTGTGCTCTTGCTGCTGTGCTTGCTCGGGCCGTTGTTCGCTTGGTCGGAGGGTTACTCAGTGTCGTGGTTCGGGCTGATCACCCTGCCGCCGATGCTGACGGCGAGTTACCACTCGTCGGTCGTCTTCGGCTATCTGCACAGCGCTGCGTCGTTCCTGCTGTTGGCGCTGACGGCGCTCGTTCTGGTTGTCGCCCTCTGGCAAAGATTTCGCTACCACATCGGTCCATGGAGGGTGTTGCCCGGAGTTCCTTGGTCGAGCGGCGATGTCGCGGATGGCGCCTCTGCGAGCGTGGGTGC
>DBCG01000136.1:32679-43021 GCA_002292945.1 Proteobacteria bacterium UBA964
TATCGGGTGTTCGGTGTCCTGCCCTTCACCACGGATGCACAGAGCGTGTCTTCGGGTCCGCCACCCGCGCTCGATCCGTACGCGGGCATCAGTGCACCGTCGCCGCTCCCTGCGCGCGCCCAGCGGGATTTCATGAACTGCCGGTTCTGTCACACCTTCGAGCAAGGCGCTGCTCACGGCGTCGGGCCGAACCTGCATCGGGTCTTCGGCCGCCGGGCAGCAAGCGTCGCCGGTTTCTATTATTCGCCCGTGCTGATCTCAGCCGGGCGGGGCGGCCTGAGTTGGGACGAGGGATCGATCGACCGGTTGCTCGCAGATCCGGAGGGGTTCCTGGAGGGGCGACATCGGATGCGCTATGCGCCGATCGACGACCCGCAGACGCGCGCGGCGGTGATCGGCGCCCTCAGGTCGGCGACGCGATAGCCGCGGCCGAGTCGCCGGCGATCTTGCCGAGGGTCAACGCGGTGCAGAGACCGGCGCCGGGCAGGTAGCCGGTCACATCCGGGCCGGAGATGCCGCGCGCCGCACCGCCCCCTGCAAAAACATTGGGCAACGCCCGTCCGTCCGCCCGCAAGACGCGGGCAGCCGCGTCGATCAGCAGTCCGCCTTGTGTATGGAACAGCGCGCCGGTGACACGGACCGCAAAAAAAGGCGGGGCGAGCGGGGCGAGACCTTGGAAGCTTCGGCCGAGACGGTCGGCGCACCCGTTCTGGCGCGCCTCGTCGATCTCGGCATTGGCCGCGCGTAGGCTGCCTTCTGGTAGACGGCAGAGGCGTTCGAGCCCGCTCCAATCGTCAGCCTGGCGCAGCGCGCCGATCTCGAGCAACTGTCGCTGCTCGACCGAGTGGGCGAGGCAGGCCTCATGACGACGTGCATCGAACACGACCCACGCGATGCCGCCGGGCTGTGCGAGCACCGGCACACACATGCCGGAGATGTTCGCGAGCTCATGGGTGAAGCGGACGCCATCGGCGTTCACGAGGAAGCCGCCCTCGATCATGAGCGGGTGGGGCACCACGACCTGTTGCGGATCGGCCAGCGTCCCGAGTCCTTGATAGGCCGTCATATCCGCTACGGCACCACCGAGCGCAGCGCCGAGCCGGATGCCGTCGCCCTGATTGCCCTCGTGACCGAAGTATTTGGCGTTGGCCATCTCCGGGATGTTCTCGGCCACCATGGCGTGGTCCGCCCCGAAACCGCAGGTGGCGATCACGACGGCCTCGCAGCCGATCTCCTCGAACTCTCCGTTCGGACGGGCGATGCGCAGACCGAGGACACGGTCGTCCGCGTCGGCATACAGGTCTACCACCCGCGCCGAGGTCATGACTTCCGCGCCCGCACGAGCGCAGGCGTTCAAGAGCAGGGTGAGCAGTTCCTCGCCGTTCCGGCCTGGGGGGATATGCAGACGCGGCCTCGAGTGGCCGAGACCTGTCCACTTGAAATCGAGCAGCATCGGCACCTGATGGGTCGCGAGCCAGTCGATGGTCGGACCGGATCGATCGCCGATGACCCGCGCGAGCGCGGCGTCGGCACGACCTTCGGTCTTCGCAAGGATATCGTCCACGAAACGGTCGGCGGAGTCGTCGACGCCGGCGGCCGCTTGAGAGGCGCTGCCGGCGGCGCAAGCGGCACCCAGAGACATCGAGGTGCTGCCCCAGGGCCGCTCATCGCGCTCGAAGACGAGCACGTCGACGCCTGCGTCGCGTACGGCGAGCGCCGCCGACAATCCGCAGGCTCCCGCGCCGATGACGGCCACGGGTATGGTGAATTCGAAGTGGGGGATTCGGTCGCGGATGATGCCCATGCGGAGACAACCTTGGACGGTGCTGTGGCCGTTTAAGGAGTACGAGTCTAGCACCGCCCGCGGACGCGCTCGGCTACACTCCGCTCATCACGCCGACTGCTGGAGCGCGCAGATGTCCGAAGCCATCCACCTGTTGCCCGGCGCCGTAGACGGCGCCATCGCCGCCCTGCGCAGCCTCCTCGGCGAGGATCGCGTGGTCACCGACCGGGCCGAACTCGAATTCCATTCCCAGGACGTCTACCGTGCGGGTCTGCTGCCGGCGGCCATCATCCGCCCCCGCGATACCGATGAGCTCTCGCGGGCGTTGCGACTCATCGCCAACGCGCAACTGCCGATCGTTCCGCGCGGTGGCGGAATGTCCTACACCGACGGCTATCTGCCGAGTCGCCCTGATTCGATCATGGTCGACCTGCTTGCGATGTCGCGGGTGCAGGTCATCGACGCCGAGGATTGTTTCGTCACGGTCGAATGTGGCGCGACCTGGAAAGAGCTGTTCGACGCCTTGGCGCCGCACGGCGTGCGAACCCCGTATTACGGCCCGTTGTCCGGGCTGCGTTCGACGATCGGCGGTGCCTTGTCCCAAGGCAGCATCTTTCTGGGCTCCGGTCGTTACGGTCCGGTGGCCGAGAGCGTCATCGGCCTCGATGTCGTGCTTGCAGACGGCCGTGTGCTCAGTCTGGGCAGCCACGCGATAGCGCACGGCAAGCCCTTTTTCCGGCAGTTCGGGCCCGACACGCTCGGGATGTTCCTCGGCGACTGCGGCGCGCTCGGTATCAAGACCCGCGCGACGTTCCGTCTCATACGCCCGCAGCCGGAATCGAGGTTCCTGTCCTTCACCTTCCGTGAACCGGCGGCCCTGTTCGCGGCGATGGCGGAGGTCGCGCGCGCAGAGGTCGTCTCGGAGCAGTTCGGGTTCGATCCCGGGTTGCAGGCGGTGCGCATGAAGCGCAGCAGTCTGGCCGAGGATGCCAAAGCCTTGGGCGCGGTGATACGCGGTTCAGGCGGGGTGATCAAGGGACTGGCAGAGGGCGCAAAGGTCGTGATGGCCGGGCGTGGTTTTCTGGAAGAGGGGACCTTCTCGGTCCATCTCTCGCTCGACGGGCGCGATGTGGTCGATGCGGACGCGAAGGCGGCGGTGGTGCGCCGGATCATGGCCCGGGGAGGCACCGAGGTCGAGAACACGGTGCCCAAAGTGATGCGGGCGAACCCGTTCGCGGAGCTCAACAGCATGCTCGGGCCGAACGGTGAGCGTTGGGTGCCGGTGCACGGCACCGTCTCGTTCTCAGGCGCGCTCGGCATGTACGAGGCCTGTGAACAGGTGTTCAAGCGTCACGAGACCGCCATGCATCGGTTCGCCATCGAGCGTGGCTATCTGGTGTGCACGGTCGGCGGAGCCGGCACGCTGCTCGAACCTGTGCTCTATTGGCCGGACGCCCGACAGGCGTTCCACGAGCGTGTGCTCGATGCGGGCTATCTGTCGCGGTTGCCCACCTACGCAGCGGATCCGCAGGCGGCGGAGGCGGTCGCGTCGCTGCGTGCGGACCTTGCGACGGCGTTCATGCAGCAGGGGGCGGTCAGTTTCCAGATCGGCAAGTTCTACCGATATCAGGAAGGCTTGGCGCCGAGCGCGGCCGGATTGCTGGCCGATCTCAAGCGTCTGGTGGATCCGGACGGACGGATGAACCCCGGCGCGATCGGTCTTTGACCCTTCGTCCAGCGACCAACCATCAAATTCCATCTCGGGAGATTTCCATGGCCAAGATCATCGTGCTTTTCAACCTCAAGCCCGGCATCAGTGTCGCGGACTACGAGGCCTTCGCCCGCAACACCGACCTGCCGATCGTCAACGCGCTGCCCTCGGTCCGCAAGTTCGAGGTGCTGAGATCGCAGGGTCTGTTGGGCGGCGGTTCTGCGCCTTATCAGTACGTCGAGATCCTGGATCTGCACAGCCTCGAAGCACTCGGCGCGGATGTCTCGACAGAGACGATGCAGAAAGTCGCCGCGACCTTCCAGTCGATGGCCCAAGATCCTCAGTTCATCATCACCGAATCGCTCTGACGCCGCGCACCTCGGATTCCGGCTGTCAGATCGGGGCGACGAGTTCGATCCGTTCAGCAGCCGCGCCGACGATCAACCCCGCGTAGAGGCCGGCGTGAGGGGCCTCGCTGTCACGCAGCGTGGGCGGTCTCCGCCAGGGCAGCGCCTGTGCCGTGTGGGCCGTCATGCTCAAGCCCACCATCGCGATGCCGGGCGGCAGGTCACCAGGTCGACAGGGGCGTGCCGTCGCGCTCGCGGGATATTCGTCGAGCTCGATAGCATAGCTCGACGACAGGGCCACCAAGGACAGCGGTGTCGGCGTATCTCCTGGAAGCTCATGGGCTGCATTGAGCACGGCCACGACCGATCCGAAGCGAGGTGAGACCGTCAGCCCGAGCGTGTCCCGGTAGAAGGTCTGCATCTGCCCCAGATCGGGTCCACCGAGCACCACGATGAAGCTGCGATCGACCGGCGTTCGGGCAGGCGTCTTGATGAGGCTGCCCCCCTCAGGGGGAAGCCGCGTGAAATAGTTGAGTTCGCCCGCNNCCCGCCGGTCCGAGCGCTTGCAAGGCGACGATCCGCGGGTTCGAGTCGAGCGCTTGCGGCGCACCGATGACACGGAACGGCGACCCCGGCTGCGAGAACCGCTCGGCGAGATCCACCGGATCTGCGCAGAGGATCTCGTTGGCGTTCCAGCCATGGTGCAAGAGCGGGGCGAACCCCGGGTAGGACGGCCGCTCGACAAGGCGCAGGACGCACTGCGTCTCCGCAGCAGCCCGCAATTCGGCCCAACGGCTTCCGACCGTCAACGGGGCATCCCAGCTTTCGGCCAGTCGCGCCGTCACGCGTCCTTCGGCGACGGTCTGGTAGCCGAGCCAGTCGCGATAGGCTGCTGCGACCGGCGCGATGCTGGGGACGGTCAGGGTGACCGACGAGAGAACGCCTTGCCGCACGATTGAAAGACGGGTCGCAGCCGCTTTGGAAGCGGCCGCGGCTCAGCGCCAGTCGTCGGCCACTTTGTGTTCGTCGATCAGCGTGCGCAGAAAGATGCGCCCGTCACGGATCCACTGCCAGACGCGGGAGCGTTGGCGACAGGCGTCATCCACCTGGATCATCTCGTAGAAGCGGGTCGTGGGTTCATCACGCCGGCGCCATTGCAGCAACAGGGTGAGCCGATCTGGATCGAGGGAGTCTTCGGCGGCCCAGCCGTCGATCGGTCCATCCTCGAACCGAAGCCGGCCGTCCCGGTAGCGCCCCTTGAACTCGCGGTTCTCGACCCGGCCATCCGCCCAACGGTACTCGTTGCTCTGGTGGTAGTCGAAGTCTGACCCTGGCGTCAAACGACAGGTGAGCTTCGAGGCATGCTCATCGACCTTGTTGCCATGGTAGTCGTAACACCGGTAGACGCCTTCCCAGACGCCTTCTTGCCGCGCCAAGAGCGGCATGTGTGTTGCGAGAGCGTTCATCTCAAGTCCTCCTTCACGGGGATCCGGTCGAGTTGCGTTCCGAGCGGGAACGCTACCACGATGCCATCGCGGTGCAAGTGCGGAGGTCGTCGGGTTCACGCTATCCTTGTGGGCTGCCCGTCCTGCGGGCTTCAGACCCCGGAAACCGCCCTCATGACCCACCCCGATACACCCGTCCGCACCAGCGACAGCCTGCGCAACGTGCGCTACGAGATCCGCGGGAAACTGGCCCGTCGCGCTCAGGAACTCGCCCGCAAGGGCTACGAGATCATCTCCCTCAACATCGGCAACCCCGCGCTGTTCGGGTTCCGCACGCCAGAGACGATGCGGCTTGCCATGATCGAGAACTTCCCGGAGAGCGAAGGGTACTGCCACCAGAAGGGCATCTTCCCCGCCCGGGAGGCGGTGGTGATGCAGCAGCAGGCGCGCGGTGTCACCGGGGTCAGCGCCGAGGAAGTCTTCATCGGCAACGGCGTCAGTGAGCTCATCGACCTCGCGTTGCGCGCCCTGCTCAACGACGGCGACGAAGTGCTCGTGCCGAGCCCGGATTACCCGCTCTGGACCGCTGCCGTGAACCTCAATCGTGGGCGGGCGATCCACTATCCCTGCCGTCCCGAGAACGGCTTTGTGCCGGACCCCGCCGAGATCGAGGCATTGGTCACGCCCCGGACCCGCGCGATCGTCATCGTCAATCCCAACAACCCCACCGGCGCTGTGTACCCGCGGACGGTGCTGGCGGCGATCGCGCGTATCGCGGAGCAGCGCGGACTCGTCGTGATGAGCGATGAGATCTACGATCAGGTGCTCTACGACGGTGCCGAGTTCGTGCCGATGGCGACGCTCGTGCATGACGCGGTGTGCGTCACGATGTCAGGTCTGTCGAAAGTCTACCGCGCCTGCGGATACCGGGTCGGATGGGCGGTCATCTCCGGGCGATTGCGCGCTGCCCAAGGTTTTCTCGAGGCGATGGAACTTCTCGCCTCGTTGCGCCTGTGCAGCAACGTGCCCGGGCAGTGGGCGGTGCAGACCGCGCTCGGCGGCCATCAAAGCATCCGGGAGTTGACCTCACCGGGCGGACGGCTATACGAATCCCGTCGCGCCATCGTGGAGGCTGCGCGTGCCAACCCGCTGCTGAATGTCAGCCAGCCACAAGGGGCGCTCTACGCATTCATCGGGGTCGACTCCGATCGTCTGCCGGGGTTCGACGACCAGGCCTTCGCGCTAGAGCTCCTCGAGCGCAAGCATGTCTTGGTGGCGCCCGGCGTCAGCTTCAACGTCCCGTATCGCGACCACTTCCGCGTCACCAACCTGCCAGATGCCGCCACACTCGCTGCGGTGTTCACCCGGATGGGCGAGTTGCTGGAAGAGCTTGCCGATCGTCCTGCGCTCTCTCGGTAGGCGGTCGGCCGAGAGGCTTCATAGCGGTTCTCGATCAACGGCCCTCGATCGAGAGCCGGTGACGACCGAGCGGGTCGGGCGGTCCGAACACGCTAAGCCGTGGAACCCATGCGGCATCACGGGCGCGGACGGACCCCTCGAGCGTCCACGTAGGCGCCGCCTCGAGGAAAAGCGTCGCTTTGATCTCGAGCGGCCCTCCCGTGTCGATCACCTCACCGACGGAGGGGCGGTCGACGCCGAGAATCACCCGCACCCCGCCGACGACCCAGCGATCTTGCGCCTGCCATTCCAAGCCTTCGCCCTCGAGGGTGCCGCGCAGATCGACCCAACGCCCACCGCGCCGAGTGCCCTCGAACCGCTCGACGCGTAAGGATCCCTCAGTGCGGGCGAGCCGTGCGCTCACGCCCGCCGGCCAGATCGGCAGGCTGCGTATCGTTGCGAGGTCCAGGCGGCCGCGCAGCGAGGACAGGGTGAGGCTGTCGCGCGTCGCGTCGATCTCGCCGCGCAGGTGATCGTCTTCCAGCCACCAGATCATGTGCAACGACAGCCGCCCCCCGAGCAGTTCCGCCGGGCGGAGTTGCCAGGCGATCGCACCGACCGGCACCTCTTGCGCAACGAGGCGGCTGCAGCGCCCCTGCCAAAGCGTTCCTGTCGCCACGGCGCAGCGGATCGGTCCAGGCAGGGCTCGCAAAGCGAGCGATGCCGGAAACCAGACGAGAACGCCGATGATCAAGCCGAGCGAGCACAGCAGGAGCGGCACCGCCGCTCGCCGTCCGTTCACGGTGCGCGCAGCACGAGCGCCGCATCGACGCGCCCGGGACCGGTGCGCACGATGTTCACCGAAGTGACGGTGACGCCGTCGTTGCGCGCCAGTGTGCCGAGCGTCGATACCAGGTCATCGAAGGGGGCATCGCGTAGCGCGAGCTCGACCTGTTCCGCCGCCGGTGTATCGGATTGTGAGGTCACAAGACTGCCTTGCAGGCCTGCGCGCTCGAGCGAGCGTGACACCCGCTGGAGCAGCGGCATCGCCGCGTCGCCCGCCAGATCCTCGCCCGCGGCGATCCTCGCGCCGATCACGCGATTGGCCCGATCGGCCAAGTCCGCCGATGCCGCCACGGCGGTGCGACGTGCGGCGAGGTGCTCACGGATCGTCCAATCGAGCATCAACAGCGAAAGCGGTACGAGCACGAGCGCGCCCACCTGCAGCGCCCGTCGATCGCGCGCGGAGAGTGCATCGAACCGGTCGTGGAGCGTCTGAACCATCGAGGCGAGCATCATCGCGCCCTCGGGCCGGAGCGCCAGGTCGCAACGATGGCGCTCGGGTCTGCGGCGGTGGCGACGGCACGGCCGGCGTCATCGGTTTCGTTCCAACCGGCGGCGGCGAGCGTCGAGGTGGCCGCAGTGAGAGCATCCGCGTCATCCGCCGCCAAACGGGCGCGCAGGCCACCCTCCACACTCGTCAAGGCGACCACCTGCAACGAGGCAGATACCGCCTTGGCTTGGGCCAGTTGCGACAACTCGGCCAACAACGGCGCCGTGCTCGGCTCGAGCGAACGGGCCGACCAGGCGTCGAGTCGCGAGCGAAGCAGGGTGCGTGCGGCGTCGGGGTCCACGATGTCGGGCTGCAGAGGGCGGGCGGCCTCCAACAGCGTCGCATCGGTCTTGACCGTGGCTTGGTGCAACCGCCAAGTCTCGATTGCATGGCCAGCGCACTGAAGCAGTACTGCCGCAGCGGCGAGGCGTAACGGCCAACGCCATCGCCCGTGCAGACCCTCACCGGCGGCACGTTTCGGGGCGTACTGCGCCTGCAGAAGGTTGACGCCTTGGGCGTACACGGGGGCGAAGGCGGCGAGCGCCCCATCGTCGAGGGTCTGCCACTGCAATGGTGCGATCTGTTCTTGCAGTGCAGCCACCGGGGCGGAATATCTCGCGCGATCGACGTCGTCGGCGTGGACGACCAGACCTACCGTACCCCGCGAGCGCTCGCCCAGCGCTGCGACAAGGCCGGGCACCAAAGAATCGTGAACGTCATCGGAGTCGGTGCCGCCCGCCGGCAGCGTCAACGGGCCTTCGCCCGGCGCCCGCCAGTGCGCATCCTCCCCGTCCAGCCAAAGCATCAGATCACCCGGTTTCTCGCGCAGACCGTCGGCCGCGCTGACCATCGACTGCGGCTCATGGCCGGCGGCACGCAACAGCGTGAGCCATGCCTCGAGGCGGACGCGAGCGATGACACGCACGGGCCAGCGACCGTCCGCCATCCTCGGGCCGAGTGCGCAGTGCTGCGTCTCGATGTCGCAGGCGACCTGCTCCTCGAGCGCAAACGGCAGGCTGGCTCGCAGCTTGGAAGACGCGGCGTCTGGAAGGGTGAGGGAGAGGGCGAGGACATCCGTCGCCGGGAGCACGACGAGCACCCGTTTTCCGGCCGCGCGCGCCGCGGCATCGGCGAGCGGGATCCGTCCCAGCGCCTGGGCTCCGCGGACCGGATCGTGGTGGACCGCCTCCACCGGGTCGTCGGCGGACAGGGATCGCAGACGCAGCAGGAAGATATCGGTCATTCGGCGAACTGACGGCTCATGACGCGCACCCGTGTGGGCCCCTCGGCCACGGTGGTGGCACGCAGCAAACTATACAAGGTGAACCCGTTGCTGCCCACGACCGTGTCGACATCGAGCCTGAAGTGGCTGGATCGGTCGCCGAGCCCGACACTGCCGCGCAGGGCATTGAACCGCTCCGCGCCGAGCGTCGTGCGCAACGCATCGAGGCTCGGGAAACAATCGCGCTCGCGTCCTCGTCGCAGCGCCTCCGGGGCATCTCGCCATTGGCGTTCGCCGCTCAGCGCATCGAGGAGCTCGGCGCTCGCGGTGCAGACATTGATCGTGGCATCGCGCGGCAAGGCGGCGACGAACGGCGCGAGCTTCGCGTAGCGGGCGGCGCCGAAGTCGACGAGCGCGAGCAGTTCCGTGACCGAGGTGATCGGCATGTTCGGTGTTCGATAGGACGGTACGGCGCCGGAGTAGACGGAATCCTCCGCGCCCCCCGGCAAAGCCTGGTCGTCCGCGTCGATCCAGTCCGCCATGCGCTCCGCCCATTCCGGTTCGAGCTCGAGCGCGATGAGCAAGCGACGCATGACCTCGAGCGCTTGCGGGTCCGGGCGACCATCCGCTTGGACCAGGCTGTTCAGGTTGAACCGTCCCTGCAGATCGGACAATCGCGCACTGACCCGCACGCCCTCGAGCGGTTCCAACGGTCCGATCGGGCTGCGCCATCGCTGGGCGTCATGGATCGGGGCGGTGCCGGAGGCGAGCTCATCCACCAGGATCTGCGCGGCGATGGCCTCGGCGCCACCGGCCAGCTGCAGGGCTTGATCCTGTGCGAAACCGCCTTGCGCTCGACGCAGTCCCAGCCCGGTGTCGAAGGCGATGGCGCCGGCGATCGCGGTGGCGAGCGCGACGATGATCAGCGCCACGAGCAGGGCGATGCCGCGGACGGGTTTCATCCACCGACCTCGATCACGCGGCGGATCGGCCCGAGCGTGTCATCTTCGAGGGTGATCTCCACGGCGCGTGGCCGCAACCGACCGGCCGCGCCTGCGGCATCTTGGTCGAAGGTGCCCGGCCACTCGCCGAGCCACTCGCCT
>DBCG01000136.1:43122-43361 GCA_002292945.1 Proteobacteria bacterium UBA964
GGGAGCCGTATCAGCGCGCCGTTCTCCAGTCGCCACTCCACCCGTTGCAGGGCCGGCCCCGCTGCGGCGAGGACCGGTGCACCGAGGATGCGCGTGATGAAGACACCGCCCGAGGTGCGCGCATCCGCGAGCACGGCAGGTTCGAGGCTGCGACCGAGGGTCTCACGGACCGGTCGCGGGGCGGCTTGTGAGAAGTCGAGCGTCATCACCCGCATCGCCCGTTGCAGGTCATCGATCGC
>DBCG01000136.1:43443-44091 GCA_002292945.1 Proteobacteria bacterium UBA964
ACCAGCAGTTCGATCAAGGTGAAGCCCCGCGGTCTCATGGCGGACTGCGCTGTGCGCTGTCCCACAGTCGATCGAGCAAGGGGTCGGTACTGACCGCAGCGCCGCGCGCGCCCGCGATCGTCACGAGCCATCCCGCCTGCGACGAGGCCGCCGCGGTGCTGCCCGGGGCCGTCGCCTCGATGCCCCGCACGCGCACGGTGATCTGCAGCACGCCTTCGATCGGGGTGCGGACGACTTCCTGCTGCCATGCCCAGCGTGATCCACCCATCTCGATCTCGCCTTCGCGGCGGCCGATGCCCGAGAACTCCGGCTCGAGACGGGTCTCGGTCAGGCGGTTCTGCGCCACGAACCCCGCGATCATCCGTTCGCGGATGCGCTCTGCGGCCCGCGCCGAGCTCGCCAAGGCGCTCAACATGGCAGCGCTGCCGAGGGCGACGATGATGAGCGCGACCAGCACCTCCACCAAGGTGAAACCCCGGCTGCGGGTCAGCGCGCCGTTCATCGGCGGACCTGCTCTCGTTCGAGTCCGCCGTCGGCGGCAGGGCGGATGATCTCCGTCAGCGGGTCGCCCTCGCGCCGCAAGCGCAGCTCGAAGGCGTTGAACTCGCCTCGCGCATCGACGCCGAGTTGTGGGGGCTCGAGCGCATC
>DBCG01000136.1:44168-68768 GCA_002292945.1 Proteobacteria bacterium UBA964
CCCGTCGGCCAGCGGCGCGCACGCAGTGCATCGTCCTGCGCAGGTTGCCACTCCCGACGACGGCTGTCCCAGGCGAGGAATTCATAACCGTCGGGTTGCACGCGCAGCCCGTACTCACGCACCTCGAGCTCAGCCCGATCTGCGGCGAGCCCGATCCGAGCGGAGAGTCGATCAGCCTCGTCGCTCAACCGTCGGTCACTGCCGAGCAGACCGAAGGAGAACAGCACGCCGCCGCTGACGATACCGATGATCGCGAGCACGACGAGGATCTCGACCAGGGTGAACCCGGTCGTAGGGCCGAGGGCGGGGCGACGGTCAGTCGCCAAGGTTCCAGTTGCCGATGTTGTCCCGGTCGGACTCGGGCGAACCCTCTTGACCATCGGGCCCCATCGACCAGAGATCGAACTCGCCGCCCCGCTGCGCCGGCACGCGATAGCGATATTCATTGCCCCAAGGATCGCGCGAGACCCGTGCGAGATAGCCGCCCGGCTTCCAATTGCGGATCGACGGGTCGGCCGGTTGGGTGACGAGGGCGGTGAGGCCTTGCTCGGTGCTGGGCAGCCGAGCCGTGTCCAAGCGGTACATCGCGATCGCGGTCTCGAGGGACTGGATGTCGCCGCGCGCCTTGGTGAGGCGCGCATCATCCACGCGACCCATGACACGCGGCACGATGAACGCCGCAAGCAGGGCGAGGATGACGACGACGACGAGGATCTCGATGAGCGTGAAGCCGCGGGGGCGTCGGCGGAGGTCTGTCACGGCGGACTCCGGAGCGATGGGGACGGTCCGGATGATAGCAAAGGCCGTCGGGTATCCCGTGCCGCGGTTCACCGGGCGCGGCAGGCGACCCCGGGCAGCGGATGTAAGGCTCCCGTGCGCCGCTCACGTGCGAAACAATCCTTGCCGTCTGTCATCAGATCGAAATAGACGGGCAGGGCGGGGCTGTTCCCCTCAAAAGGACTGGGCGGCGGCGGTTGAACGACGATGACAGGATCGCGGCCAAGATCGCTCCCGGCGAACGACACCTGCCCGTCGCGCGTAGCGCTCAACACCACCGTCTTGATCGCATCCCTCGCCTCTGGTGTATCCGCGACGAGCACGGCGGGCCGCTGCCCGCTGTTTTCAACGGTGTGACAGCCCGCCGGGCCGATCATCAGCGCGGACAGCACCGTGACGCCTGCGAGGCGCGTCACCATCTCATCGTGCTCCGCGGAAGCCTGCTGGCAATGTCATGTCGTAGTTGGTCTCCATCACGCCAGGCGCGGGCGGACGAAGGGACAGGCCGCTGTCGCCGCTTGCACGGTCCTGATCCGCGGGCGCGGCGCCGGAGGATGGGGTGGGGCAACTGCCATTGGCTCGGAACTGCAGCGCGGCGGCGAGCAGTCCTTCCGCCGGGTCGCCGAGTTCGCGGGTGAGATCGTCCGCCACCTGACAACCGGGCGCCCGGACGCCGAACGCCGCGCTGGAATTGTTGGGTGTGAAACCATCCGCATAGTCCCCGAAGGACTGGTCGTTCGTGGTCTGGAACTGGATGGTGTAGTAGGTCTCGCCGCAATTGTCCTGCGGGTAGAAGCCGAAGGGCTTGCCGCAGGTGGTCGCGCCGATGACGTTGACCTCGAAGTTGATGCCGCGCAGCCCGTTGATCACCGCCTCGCTCGCGCTGCAGGTGTCGGCCGTGGTCAACACGAAGACGCGGTTGAGCGTGAGCGTCGGCAGCGCCTGGTTGGGCGAGAGGATGTTCCCGAAACCGATGGTCTGGTTGTAGAACGGCGTCGGGCTGTTGGATTGTCCCGTCACCGGGTTGATGGCGCCCGCGGCGGCGTTGAAGCGCAGACGCGAGAACGCGCGGTTCTCGGTCCGGCTCGCGCCGGCGATCATATACGCGAGCTGCGAGGACACGGCGAGCAGGCCGCCACCGTTGTAGCGCAGGTCGAGGACGAGGTCGGTCACGCTGCTGATCCGCAGCTCGGTGATCGCTTGGATGATCGCGCGCTCGCTCTCGAAGGGGCTGAAGGTGTTGAAGAGGATGTACCCGACCTTGCCCGTCGGTGTGTCGATGACGCGCGTCCGATTGACGGGGCTCGGCGACAGATTGATCGAGGTGAGGGTCACGGTGCGGTCAGCCGTCGCGCCCGGGTCGCGGACGACGAACGTCGTCGAAGTGCCAGCTGCCGACGGGAACAACGCGGCATTCAAGCGGTTCACCTCGTCCTGCGTATTGGCGTTCACGAGGTCGATGCCGTTGATGCGCAGGAGGCGTGAACCGCGCACCAGCGCAGCCTGCCCGCCGGTCACTGCGGCGGCGGGCGATTGCGGCTCTGTGTAGCCCACCCGCACATCCCGCGGCGGTGAGCTCGCTTTGAACACATAGTCGGCGCCGTAGGTGGAGCTTGGCGCGGATTGCTGCCGCCGCTGGTAGGCCTCGGTCGATTCGTTGAAGTGGAAGTCGTCCTTGTCCTTGGCGGACGGGGTCTTCGCCGTGGTCTTGAGGACATTGAAGTAGGCGATCCGAGTGGAGAAGCCTGCCGGATTCTGGTCGGTGACCTCGGTGTTCCAGAGGTAAGTTTCTTGGGTCCAGGACCGTAACCAGAAACGCTCCTCGAGCGCAGTCCCAGAGCGGTCTGGGAAGGGGCGGCCGAACAGGTCATTGCCGGTGCGCGGGATCTCGCAGCGGTCCTTGAACGTGCTGGCCGCCGCGAACACTCCGGGTGTCCAAGTCGGGCCAACCGGCGGCGGCGGCGGAGGTGGGGGCGGAGGAGGCGCTGGCGGCGGCGGTGGACCCACAACCGGCGGTGGCGCTGGCGTGCCACCCCCACCGCCACCCCCACCACAGGCGCTCAGACCCATCGCCGAGAGACATACGGCAGCTGCGAGCAGTCGGGCGCGTGCACGGGCGTCGGAATCGTGGGTCAGCGTCGTTGTCGACATGGTGCTTCCTGGAGGATTAAAGGGTTGGTCGAGGGGTCGCTGCGTACTGTAGTTCCATCGGGCCACCGGTGAGGAACCCGGGTGAGCAATGCAGAGAATATCGCAACATTGTTTTAATCTTAACCTCTATATACGAGGCGTTGACGGTCAACCGGACATGAGCCCGCGGGTTGCGGGAGAGTTCGGCGACAGGCCGTATACTCGCCCACCTTGATCCACCACCCTCTGAGGGGCTGATGTCGCGAGCGTTCGTGTTTCCGGGGCAGGGGTCCCAGTCGGTCGGGATGATGGCCTCGCTGGCCGAGGCGTACCCCGTGGTACGCGAGACCTTCGACGCCGCCTCCGGCGTTCTCAACTTCGACCTGTGGGCGCTCGCGCAGCAGGGGCCCGCCGAGCAGCTCGCGCTCACCGAGGTCACGCAGCCGTTGATGTTGGTCGCCGGGGTGGCGACCTGGCGCGCCTGGGGCGCGGCGGGCGGGGCGGCGCCGGATTGGGTCGCGGGCCATAGCCTCGGCGAATTCACGGCCTTGGTCGCGGCGGGGACCCTCGGCTTCGAGGATGCGGTCGATCTCGTCCGCGTACGCGGCGAGCTCATGCGCGATGCGGTGCCGGCCGGCCAGGGCGGGATGGCCGCGGTGCTCGGGCTCGAGGACGCCGCCATGGAGGCGGTGTGCGCCACCGCCGCCCAGGGCGAAGTGGTCGAGGCCGTCAACTTCAACGCGCCGGGGCAGGTCGTCATCGCCGGTCATCGCACGGCGATCGCCCGCGCCATCGAGGGGGCGAAAGCCGTGGGCGCCAAGCGTGCCCTGCCGCTGGCGATCAGCGTGCCGTGTCACAGCAGTCTCATGCGCCCAGCGGCCGAGCGCCTGCGCGAGCGCTTGGCAAAGTCCCCGCTCGCCGAGCCGCACTGCCGGTTCCTCAGTTCGGTGGACGCGAAGGAATACCGCGATCCGGAGGCGATCCGCGATCTGCTCTACCGGCAGCTCGCAAGCCCGGTGCGTTGGGTGGCGACCGTGCAGGCGCTGGTCGGGCTCGGTGTCACGCGCTTCGTCGAGTGCGGTCCCGGCAAGGTGCTTGCGGGTCTACACCGCCGCATCGACAAGACGCCGGATGTCGAGGTGACGGCGCTTGAGGATCCGGCCGCGTTTGAGGCGACCATCGGAGGTGCAGCATGACGGGATCGTTGACGGGTCAGACGGCCCTCGTGACCGGTGCCTCGCGCGGCATCGGCCGGGCCATCGCGGAGGCGCTGGCGACCGCCGGCGCCAAGGTCATCGGCACGGCCACCACGGCTGCGGGCGCGGAGGCCATCACGGCCTGGCTCGGCGACGCGGGGACACCCGGGCGGGGTGCCGTGCTCGATGTGGCGGATGCCGCCTCGGTCGAGGGGTTGCTCGCGAGCCTGGAGGCGGCTGGCGAGATGCCCGGCATCCTCGTCAACAACGCCGGCATCACCCGCGATGGCCTCCTGATGCGCATGAAGCCCGAGGACTGGGACGCGGTGCTGCTCACCGACCTCACCTCGGTGTTCCGGCTGTCGCGCGGTTGCATCAAGCACATGATCAAGCAGCGCCAGGGGCGCATCGTGAACATCACCTCGGTGGTCGGTGCCATGGGCAGCGCCGGCCAGACCAACTACGCCGCCGCCAAGGCCGGGGTCATCGGGTTCACCAAATCCTTGGCCAAAGAGGTCGGTAGCCGCAACATCACGGTCAATGCGATCGCGCCGGGGTTCATCGACACCGACATGACGCGGGCCGTGGACGAGAGCGTCCGGACGGCCTGGATGAGCGGTATCCCGCTCGGTCGGCTCGGGGCGCCAGAGGATGTGGCGGCGGCCGTGCTCTACCTGGCATCGCCCTCTGGGGGGTATCTCACGGGGCAAACGCTGCACGTCAACGGCGGTCTGTACATGCCCTGAGGGGCGTATTTCTGTTTGAAAACAGAGATTTGCGAGCCCGGGTTTGGCGTAATCGCCCGCATCCCCTACAATACCGGCCTCGCTGGGTCTGGGCCCGGTCGCTATACCAAGAATCGCAGAGAGGTCTAAGCACTGATGAGCACCGTCGAAACGCAAGTCAAAGCCATCGTTGCTGAGCAGCTTGGCGTCAAGCTCGAGCAGGTCACCAACAATGCCTCGTTCGTCGACGATCTCGGGGCCGACTCCCTCGACACCGTTGAACTCGTCATGGCTCTCGAAGAAGAGTTCGAGACCGAGATCCCCGACGAGGACGCCGAGAAGATCACGACGGTCCAGCAGGCCATCGATTACGTGACGGCCCGCCGCAAGGCCTGACCGTCCGACGCCGATCCCGCGGGGCCGGCCTCGTGCCGGTCCCGCGCAGTTCCTGAGCGGAGCGCGCATGAGCAAGCGGCGAGTCGTCGTCACCGGCCTCGGGATCGTCTCCCCGGTCGGAAGCACCATCGAAACAGCCTGGCAGTCCATTCTGCGGGGCGAGAGCGGCATCGGTCCGATCACGCGCTTCGATACGAGCGCCTACGCCACCCGCATCGGTGGGGCGGTCCGCGGATTCACCATCGGCGATTACATCCCGCCGAAGGAAGCCCGGCGGATGGACGAGTTCATCCACTACGGGGTCGCCGCCGGCGTCCAAGCGGTCACGAACGCCAACATCGATTTCGCGACCCTGGATCCGGAGCGCTGTGGCGTCATCGCCGGCGCAGGCATCGGCGGACTCGCCACCATCGAATCGGAATACGAGGCCTACCTGAAGGTGGGTGGTCCTCGCAAGATCTCGCCGTTCTTCATCCCGTCTTCGATCATCAACATGATCGCGGGCCACCTCTCCATCCGCTACGGACTCAAGGGTCCGAACCTCGGGGTGGTCACCGCCTGCACGACCTCCACGCACGCCATCGGACTCGGCTATCGCACCATCCAATATGGTGACGCCGACGTGATGCTCACCGGCGGCGGCGAGATGTCGACCACCAAACTCGGTATCGGCGGGTTCTCGCAGGCGCGGGCGCTCTCCGAGCGCAACGACGACCCGCAGGGCGCCTCGCGTCCCTGGGACCGTGACCGCGACGGCTTCGTCGCCTCGGACGGCGGCGGTGCTGTCCTGCTCGAGGAACTCGAACACGCCAAGCGACGCGGCGCCACGATCCTCGCCGAGTTGATCGGCTTCGGCATGAGCGGTGACGCCTACCACATCACCGCCCCCCCTGAGGACGGCGCCGGGGCAAGGCTTGCCATGCAGAACGCCTTGCGCGACGCGCAACTCTCACCGGATGCGGTGCAGTACCTGAACGCGCATGCGACCTCCACGCCGCTTGGTGATCGCGCCGAGACGAAGGCGATCAAGCAGGCCTTCGGTGCGCATGCTGCGCGGCTCGCCGTGAGTTCCACGAAATCCATGACGGGGCACCTTCTGGGCGCGGCGGGAGTCGTCGAAGCGATCTTCACCGTGCTCGCACTTCGCGACCAGGTGGCTCCGCCCACCATCAACCTCGCCAACCCCGATCCGGAGTGTGACCTCGACTATGTGCCGGGCACCGCACGCCAGATGGCGCTCGAGGTGGCGATGTCGAACTCTTTCGGCTTCGGTGGCACCAACGGCACCCTGATCTTTCGCCGATTCGCAGGCTGAGCGGCGGCCGGCGTCCCGCCGGTTTAGACTTGCCCCATGGCGCGTCGCAGACAACGCTCTTGGCTTCGCTGGCTGATCGCCCTGTCGCTGCTGCTGGCCGTGACTGTGGCCACAGCATTGTGGGCGTTCACGGAGATCGATCGTCCCGGTCCGAACCTCGCTGAGCTGCGCATCGAAGTGAAGCCCGGGAGTTCCCTGCGCGCGGCCTTGCAGACGGCGGCCGAGGCCGGCGCGTTACGGCATCCTCGCCTGCTGGAGTACTACAGCCGCGTGCAACATCCGTCGCGACGCATCACGGCAGGTCGTTACGCCTTGCCCGCAGGTATCACGCCGCGCGCGCTGCTGCAGCAGTTCGAGGAGGGGCGGGTGGTCCTCGAGTCGATCACCTTCATCGAGGGCTCGCGCTATGCCGAGCTGCGGCGTGCGCTCGCACGACACCCAGAGGTCGCGCAGACCCTGGTCGGCATCGATGATGCGTCGATGATGACGCAGCTTGGCTTGCCGGGGGTCCATCCCGAGGGACGGTTCTTCCCCGACACCTACAAGTTCGCGGCGGGGACAAGCGACATCGACCTGCTGCGGCTCGCGGCGACGCGCATGAGCCGGGAATTGGATTCCGCATGGCGCTCGCGCGCGGCCGGACTGCCGCTGAACACCGCTGACGATCTGCTGACGCTCGCCTCCATCGTCGAGAAGGAGTCCGCTCGCGCAGACGAGCGCGACCGCATCGCCGGCGTGTTCGTCTCGCGGCTGCGCCTCGGCATGAAGCTGCAGACCGACCCGACCGTGATCTACGGCATCGGCGACGCGTACGATGGGAACATCCGCCGTCGCGACCTTGAGACCGACACGCCGTACAACACCTACACGCGGGCGGGACTCACGCCGACGCCGATCGCCTTGCCGAGCGCCGCCGCGCTGCGGGCTGCCGCGCGGCCACGCATCACCGGCGAGCTCTTTTTCGTGGCGACGGGAGACCCGGACGGTGCGCACCGGTTCTCCCGCACCTACGCGGAGCACCAGCAAGCCGTCGCCGAGATGCTGGTCCGCCAGCGCGCGAGGCGCGCGGCCGCATCCGCAGAGGGCTCACGATGACGCCGCGCGGCCGCTTCATCACTCTGGAGGGCATCGAAGGCGCCGGAAAGAGCACGGTGGCCGCTGCGCTCGCCGCGGCGCTGCGCGCACACGGGCTTACGGTCGTGGCCACGCGCGAACCGGGCGGCACGCCGCTCGCCGAGCGTCTGCGCGAGGTCGTGTTGCAGCGCGGCACGGAGCGGATCGCGCCCGAGGCCGAGACGCTGTTGATGTTCGCGGCGCGCGCCGTCCATGTCGAGAACCTCATCCGGCCGGCGCTCGCCCGCGGTGAGTGGGTGATCTGCGACCGCTACACCGACGCGACGCGGGCCTACCAGGGCGGCGGACGGGGCGTGTCGGCGTCGTTCATCGAGACCTTGTCGGGCGAGGTGCTGGGCGGCTTCACGCCGGATCTCACCTTGCTGCTCGATCTGCCGGTGATGACCGGGCTCGAGCGTGCGCATGCGCGGCGCCGCGCCGCGGGCGACGGCGATGTCGACCGGTTCGAATCGGAGACCGTGGCGTTCTTCGATCGCGTTCGAGCGCGATATCTCGAGATCGCGACCGCCGATCCTGGGCGCGTGCGGGTGTTGGACGCGACGAAGTCCGCTGCCGCGCTTGCGCAGGACGCGGTGGATGCCTCGGCCCCGCTGCTTGCCGTGGAGCAGCGGCCGAGATGACCGCGCTACCGCTCGATGTCGACCTGCCGTGGTTGCGCCCCGCGCAGGACTCTTTCAATGCCGCATTGACCTCCGGCCGGCTGGGTCACGCGCTTCTGCTGCAGGTTTCGCCGGGGCAGGGTGGTCAATGGTTGGCGCTCTGGATCGCGGCGCGGCTCTTCTGCCGCAAGGTCGATCCCCTCCGTCAGCAGCCCTGCGGTATCTGCCTCGACTGTCGACGTGTCATGTCCGGCGAGCAACCGGACCTGCTGCGGGTGCAGCCGATCGAGGACTCCAAAGAGATCCGGGTCGACCAAGTCCGGGAATTGAGCGCGGAGCTCGCATTGACCTCGCATGCAGGGGGTCGCAAGGTCGCCATCGTATCGCCTGCCGAGCGACTCAACCGGAACGCTGCCAATGCGCTGCTCAAGACTCTCGAGGAGCCGTCCGGCAGTGCATTGCTGCTGCTCGTGACGGGCGAACCCTCGCGCTTGCCGGCGACGGTGCGCAGCCGTTGCACGCGGCTCAGGCCGGGACCCACGAGCGACGACCGGTTCGTCTCCTGGCTGCAGGCCCAGCGCCCGGGAAGCAGTGCGGCTGATTGGCACGCTGCCCTCGGGGTGCTGGGATCCCAGCCACTCGCCGCCTTGGATACCGATATCGCTGCGCTCGGCGGATTGCGCCGTGACACGGAGCGCGCCCTCGAGGACGCGATGCGCGGGACACTCGATGTCGTCGAAACCGCCGACCGCTGGGGCAAGGATGACTATGCGTTGCGGGTCGCGTGTGTCGAGCTATGGCTCATCGATCGGCTGCGTGACTGGGGCCACGGCAAGCGCGGCGCGAGCTCCAAGACCTTGTTCGAGGCGCTCGACCATGCACGCGAGGCCCGCCAGTGGGCTGAATCGCCGGTCAATAAGCCGCTTGCGATCGAGCGTGTGTTGTGGCGCCTCGCAACGGCACAGGGCGCGGCCGCACGACGTCCGGGGAGCTGAGGCGGCGATCAGCTGAGCGGCGCGAGCTGCGCCCAACCCGCATCCGGCGTGAAGCGCGGTCCGTGACGGGCCGCCAGTTCCTCCAGCCGCTCGACGCACTCCGCGATGCCGCGGTCGCGCGCCGCTTGCAGCGGTCCACCGCGGAACGGCGGGTAGCCCGCGCCGAAGATGAGGCCGGCATCGATCTTGTCGGCGTCGGCGACGACGCCCTCGCGCAGGCAAGCGACCGCCTCATTGGCGAGCGCGAGCATCAAGCGGTCCTGCAGGTCAGCGGGCGCCGGGCCTGCTGGCGTGGCGGCGGTGGCCTTCAGGGGCTTGCTGTCGCGCCAAAGATAGAAACCCTCGCCCGATTTCTTGCCGAGCTTGCCGGCGGCGATGCGCTCGTCGAGCTCGCGGGTGTCGGGAAGCGGCCGGCCGAGCGCGCCGGAGACGATGGCGCCGACATGACGGCAGATGTCGAGACCGACGACATCGGAGAGCTCGACGGGACCCATCGCCATGCCGAAGTCGACGGCGGTGGCATCGATGACCGGTAAGGGCACGCCCTCACGGCCCGCAAGCATCGCCTCCTGCATGTAGGCGGAGAGCACGCGATTCACGAGGAAGCCGGGGGCGCTGCGGCAGGGCAGCGGGAATTTGTCGAGGCGGCGGGCGAGGGCGATCGCGCTGCCCAGGCTCTCGGTCGCGGTGGATTCGCCCTGCACGATCTCGATGAGCGGCATCTGCGCGACCGGGTTGAAGAAATGCAGCCCTACCAGGCGGCCGGGGACTGCGAGCGCCGAGGAGAGCTCCTCGAGACGGATCGACGAAGTGTTGGTGGCGATGACAGCGCCCGCCTTCATCACCGGCTCGATCCGCTCGTACAGCGCGCGCTTGGCCTCGACGTTCTCGACGATCGCTTCGATGACGACATCCGCCTGCGCGATGCCGGTGCCCTCGAGGTCGGCTCGCAGACGTCCCGCCGCCTCCGCCCGCTTCGTGGGGTCCTTGATGCGCTTCTCGAACAGCGCCGTCGCGCGTTCCATCGCCGGCTTGATGTACTGCTCGGCGCGGTCCTGTAGCGTGACCTCCAGGCCGCGCAGCGCGCACCAGGCTGCGATGTCGCCGCCCATGACGCCCGCGCCGATGACATGCACATGCTGCGGCGTCCGCGCCCCGGCGATGCGCTGTGACTTGAGCGCGTCCTGCAGGAAGAACACCCGAACCAGATTTCGAGAGGTCGACGTGAGGAACAGCCGTGCGATCGACTCCGCTTCGGCATCGTAGGCCGCCCGTCCCTGGGCCCCATACCGTTCCCAAAGATCGACGATGGCGTACGGCGCCGGATAATGGTCCGCACGGACCTTGCGCGCGACACCGGCGCGTACCTGACGCGCGATGAACGGTCGTATCGGTGCGAGAGACAGCAGCCGCTGCGTCCACGGCGCTCGGCGTGGAGCAGGGCGCCGACGGATGAGATCGCGCGCGGTATCAGCCAATCCGTCCGCGGAGTCGACCAAGCGGTCGACCAAACCTGTCGCGAGCGCCTTGGTGCCGCGCACGTTGCGACCGGTCAACATCAGATCGAGCGCGGCGGGCGCCCCCATCAGCTGCACACTGCGCACGGTGCCGCCGAAACCGGGATGGATGCCGAGCAGCACCTCGGGGAAACCCAGTGTGAGGCGGTCGTTGCCGACCGCCACCCGGTAGGTGCAGGCCAGCGCGAGTTCAAGTCCTCCGCCGAGCGCAAAGCCTTCGATGGCAGCCACCGAAGGGCAGGGCAAGGCCTCGAATCGGTCGATGACCGACTGGCCCGCCTTGGTCAGCCGTTCAGCTTGCTCGATGCTCCGCAAGGTCGTGAATTCGTTGATGTCCGCCCCGGCGACGAAACCACTGCGCTTTCCAGATCGGATCACGAGACCGCGTGGCGGGTTCTTTTCGAGCGCGGCCAAAACCTCCGCGGCTTCCTGCAGCATCTCGGCGTTCAAGCTGTTGGCCGATGCGTCGGCCTTGTCGAGCGTCAGCCAGGCGATCCCCTCGTCGTCGGTCTCGATACGGCAGTTTCGTAGCGTCATCATGCGCGAGAGATCCTCATGCTGCGGGTCGACGTTGCGCGCTGCCTGGCAGCACGCGGAAATCACAGATGATCGGGCGGTGGTCGGAGAGCCGGACATCGGGGATGCGGAAATCCTCGACCTCGATCTCCGGGCTCACCAACACGAAATCGAGCTCGGATCGCGGCACCCGCGCCGGATAGGACGCGAGGTGGCGCGTGTTGGCGTTGCGCAGGCCGGTGGCCTGTTCGAACAAGAACAGTTCATCGCGACCGGTGAATGTGTTGAAGTCGCCGGCGACGATCACCGGCTTCGTCACCGTGCGCACGAGGTCGTGCAGGTGCGCGAGCTGTTCTTGGCGGTGGCGGTATTTGAGCGACAGATGCACGAGGAACACACACACCTCGTCGAGCTCCATCTCGATGATCAAGCGTTTGATGCCGCTCGGGAAGTAATGGAAGCGCTCGCCATGGACCCGCGGCGCGGCAAGGATCGCGTTGCCTTGCTTGCGGACGATCGGCAACTGGTTGTTGAGCGAGGCCGCGCCATACTTGCATTGGTAGGCCGTGTAGTGCCCGAGGTGTTGCGCGATGTGCTCGGCCTGGTTGATGAGGCCGCTGCGCACGGAACCCATGTCGACCTCGATGAGGCCGACGAGGTCCGGATCTTCGCGCCGGATGAACTGCGTGATGTCATCGAGGGTTCGGCGGCTGCTGCGAAGATAACCCGCGCCAGGTACCGGAAGATGGAACGCCGCGCCGGTGCCGGTCGCGTAGCGGATGTTGTAGACCAAGAGACGCAATCGGGGACATCCTCGTCGAGGGCGCACAGTTTACCCGTCAGCCATACGGGCCGGCGCCGACTGAGCAGATCCTATGGTTAAGTTCGTATAATGTATATTATGTTAAATAGGCATAGGCGCGATGGAGATTGTTCAGCCACCCCGTGCGCTGCCGCCGCTGTTCGGCGGACTTGACACCCGGCCATACGCCCGACGAGAGTCGGCGGTCGTTCACGGAGGCTCCCTTATGCTCTCAGCCGCGCGGTGGCGTCTGACGGTGACCCTGCTGGGTGTCGCGCTCGCCGGCGCCGCCTGTTCATCCAAGTCCACAAGCGATCTGTCTGCTCCGTTGACCCCGGGCCCGTCGGCGGCGACCGAATTGCAGCGTCGGCTGATCGAGGCGAAGCCCGGCGCGATCATCACGCTCGCGGCCGGGAAGTTCGAGTTCGCCGATGGCCTGTCGCTCGCGGTCGACCGCGTGACCGTACGCGGCGCCGGTCCTGACGCCACCATCCTCTCGTTCGCGGGACAGACGACCGCTGGCGAGGGTCTGCTCGTCACGTCGGACGATGTCAGGCTCGAGGGTTTCGCCATCGAGGACACCCGTGGAGATGGGATCAAATCCAAGGGCGCGGATCGCATCATCTATCGTGACCTGCGTGTCGAATGGACCGGCGGACCCTCGGAGAAGAATGGCGCCTACGGCGTCTACCCGGTCGAGTCCCAAGACGTGCTGATCGACCGCGTGACCGTCCGGGGGGCGTCTGACGCCGGAATCTATGTCGGACAGTCACGCAATATCATCGTCCGCAAGAGCCGCGCGGAGTTCAATGTCGCAGGGATCGAGATCGAGAACTCCTCTCAGGCCGATGTGTTCGACAACATCGTCACCCGGAACGCAGGGGGTATCCTGGTCTTCAACCTGCCGGACCTGCCGATCAAGGACGGGCGGGACATCCGCGTCTTCGACAACCAGGTGTTCGCGAACGACACGCCGAACTTCGCTCCGCCGGGCAACATCGTGGCGAGCGTCCCGAGCGGGACCGGCATCATGGTCATGGCGGCCCGTGGTGTACATGTCTTGCGCAACCAGCTGAGCATGAACAAGACCGCGCACGTGCTCATCTCGTCGTATTTCCTGCCGATGACGGACCCCTACTTCGATCCACTGACCGCTGATGTCGTGGTCCGCGACAACCGCTATGGCGCGGGTGGTGACGATCCGCAAGGGATGCTCGCGCCGCTCGCCAAGGCGCTGGGCGGGGCGTTGCCGCCGATCGTGTGGGATGGCGTCGTCAGCCACCGGGCGGTCACGAATCGCCCATCCATCGCGATCGTGGAACCCTCGACCGTCGGCTTCATCGACCTGGGCCTCAACCGTACGCCGGTCGACCTGCAGAGCGCGAAGCCCTCCGCCCAGCGTCCGATCGCCGTCGCGGTCCGAGAGCCGGAGCCCGTCGTCGTTCCGCAGGACCCGCTCTGATCCGGCGCGATCCGCACCCCATTCCGATGTCCCGGTTTTGGCTCATCACGGTGTCGCTCGCGGTGTTGTCGGCGGGTTGTGCGCCCCGCTCCACCCCGGATCCGCGATCGTTGGCTGTCGCTGGACCGCCCGCCCTGCTCTCCGAGTTCTATTTCTTTGATGAGCCGGAGCCCGGCGGACCGCTGAAGACGCGGGCCGCAGTCGAGCGCTATGACCTCGTCAACGCCCTGTTCACCGATCACGCGACCAAGGACCGTCACCTCTACCTGCCGCCGGGAACCGCCGTGCGCTACGACGCCACCGGCGTCCTGGTCTTCCCTGTGGGCAGCGCGCTCATCAAGACATTCTCGCTCGCGCCGGATCTGCGGAACCCGCAGTCGGGCGCCCGTCGCATCGAGACCCGGGTGCTGGTCCATCGAAGCGATGGCTGGGTCGCTTGGCCCTACGTCTGGGATGACGACCAGAAGGAGGCGCGTTACGCACCGGTCGGCGCCCGGCGATCGTGGCAGGTCATCGATCCTGCCGGCACGCCGCTCAAGATCTCGTGGTCGGTGCCGAACCAGAACCAATGCAAGACCTGCCATCAATCCGGCGATGCCATTGCGCCAATCGGTCCGACTGCGCGCAACCTGAACCGGATGCGTATCGGTCAGACGGGGGTCGGAGTCACGATGCCGGATGCGCTCAATCAGCTAGACGATTGGACACATCGAGGATTGCTCGTGGGTGCACCGCGTGCGGCGGATGCGCCGCGCGTACCGGCGGCTTTTGACCGGGATGCGCCGATCGAGACCCGCGCTCGCGCATGGTTGGACGTCAACTGCGCCCATTGCCATCAACGCGCCGGTAGCGCGTCGAACTCCGGCCTCTACCTAGGTTGGTCGGAGAAGCCGGGAACCACGCTGGGATTCGCGAAGCGGCCGGTCGCCGCTGGTCGCGGTGCGGGCGATGGTCTTTTTGTCATCGAACCTGCCCACCCCGAGCGCTCCATCATGATCCATCGCATGGCCTCGACGGAGCCTGGGGTCGCCATGCCGGAGTTGGGACGCTCCGTGGCAGATCCGCAGGGTGTCGCCTTGATCTCGGCTTGGATAGCGGGTCTTGGTGTATGACGCCGAGGCATCGTTGAGATGTTGCTGCTGTTGTCCGCCATGCCCGAGGAGATCGAGTCGCTGCGGCCGCTGCTGTCGGATGCGCGGACCCTCGAGGGCGCCGGTACGGCTCGCGCAGCTTGGCGTGGGCGGCTGCACGGCCATGACGTCACGCTCGCGTTCGCGCGTTGGGGCAAGGTGGCCGCGGCAGCGACCGCTGCCCACCTGATCACCCGGACGCGACCGTCGCAGGTGATCTTCACCGGTATCGCCGGTGCGCTGCGTGAGGACCTCGCGATCGGCGATCTCGTCGTCGGCCGCGACCTCTATCAGCACGATCTCGACGCCTCGCCGTTCTTCGCGCCGACCGAGGTGCCCCTGCTTGGGCGGGCCGCGCTACCGACGGATCCTCGGCTGTCGCAGGCGCTGCAGAGCGCGGCAGAGGCGTGGTGCGCGCAGTCCGAGGACGACATGGACCGTCCCCGGAGGGTCGTGCGCGCGGATATCGCCACCGGTGATCAGGTGATCGGCAGCCGTACCGCGCGCGACGCGGTGCGCCGCCGTGTGCCGAGCGCCGCCTGTGTGGAAATGGAGGGTGCGGCGGTCGCACAGGTCTGCCATGAGTTCGGGCTGCCCTTCGCCTGTCTGCGCCTCATCTCGGACGCCGCCGACGAGCGTATCGACCCGACGGACATCTTCGCCCTGGCGCGCCGCTCCGGTCGGGTCACGGCAGCGATCCTCGCCCGTTGGCGCTCAGATCACGAGCGGGACGATGAAGGCGCAGAGCAAGGCGATCAACACCGCACCGACGAGATCGACCCAGAGGCCTGATTTCAGCATCGCCGCGATGGGCACCTGCCCGCTCGAGTACACGAGCGCATTGGAGGACGTCGCCGCCGGATTGGCGAACCCCAGATTCGCCGCCATCGCGGCGCAGAGCGCGCCGAGCGCCGGATCGAATCCGGCGCCAGCGGCGAGTCCACCGGCGATGGGCATGAAGATGGTGGCGGTCGCCATGTTGCTCGCCGCCTCGGTGATGAGCGCGCAGAGCAAGGCGATCGCCAACAGCATCGGCAACAAAGGCAGTCCGCCGACGGCGCCCAATGCGCTGCCCAACCAGGCCGACAATCCTGACTTGACCACGGCATCGGCGAGCGCCAGACCGCCACCCAGAAGCAGTATCAGATACCAAGGCGCGCGACGCGCATCCTCCCACTCGAGCAGACGCGGCGCAGTCCCGTCGCGTACCGTGCCGCTCGGCAGGATCGTGAGCAGCAGCGCGCCTGCCACGGCGATCCCCGCGTCGGTGATGCCCGGTAGATATCTTGCGATCAACGGTTGGAAGATCCAGGCCGCCGCCACCAGCGACACCACGCCGAGCACCCGCCACTCGGGTGGGGTCCACGCACCCGGGGAGCCGAGCGCAGTGCGCAAGGCATCCGGATGCGCAGCCGCGAGCTCGAACGGCAGGGTGATGCGCCGCAGGATCCACCAACACGCCGGGAGCGCCAGCAACATGAACGGCACGCCGAAAGCCATCCAGTCGAGGAACGAGATCTGCACACCGTAACTGCGCTCGAGGATACCGAGCGCGATCGCGTTGACGGGCGTCCCGATGGGTGTGGCGAATCCGCCGAGATTCGAGGAGAGCGCGATGGATAGGATGAGTGCGGCGGCGAAATTCCGGGCATCGCGGCCGGGAGGCGTCGTCGCACCCTCGCCGTGGGTCGTCGACAAGACCGCGAGCGCAATCGGCAGCATCATCACCGTGGTCGCGGAGTTGTTGACCCACATCGAGATGAAGGCGGTCACCGCCATGAGCGCGAACAACAAAGCGCCGGGCGAGGAACCCACGCGCGACATGACCGACAAGGCGACCCGACGATGCAAGCCCCACCGCTCGAACGCGAGCCCGAGCATCGCCCCGCCGAGGATCAGGAACATCACGGGCGACATGTACTGCGCTGCGACCGCGTCCGGCTTGGCGATACCCATGAGCGGCAGCGCGAGGAACGGCAGGCTGCCGGTCAGGGCGACCGGCACCGCCTCGGTGAACCACCAGCAGGCGATCAACAAGGTGAGCGCCGCAACGCTCCATCCCTCGGCTGACAGGCCTGCCGGTGCCGGCATCGCCTGCATCGAGGCGAACAACGCCACGCCGATCCAGAATCCGCTGCGGCCGACGCTCATGCGAAGGAATAGCCGCCCGTGACGAGCGGCAATCGACGGGGCCGCTCGCCGCTCGCGGCGAAGATCGCCGCGGTCAAGGCGGGTGCGATCCCCGGGGTCGAGATCTCGCCGACGCCGCCACTCGCTGCGGTCGAGTCGATGAGGTGTACCTCGATCGGCGGCGCACCAGAGAACCGCAGCAATGGCGCTCCGTCGAAATTGCTGGCTTTCGCCTTGCCGTCTGCGAAATCGATCCCGCCATCTATTGCAGCAGACAGCCCGAACAAGATCCCACCAGACACCTGAGCCTCGACACTACCCGGATCGATGACCCGTCCACAATCAACGACCGCGACGATACGCTCGATGTGTAGCGCACGTCCGACCGCACGCAGCTCGACCGCTTGTGCACACCAAGAACCGAACCCGACCGTGAGCGCGATTCCGCGGCCCACAGTCCCGCCCGACGGGTGACTGGGCGGGCGACCGCCGCGCGTCGCGTGCGGTGGGACATCCAGCTTCCAACCGATCCGATGCGCCGCTTCGGTGAGCACCGCGACCGCCCGCGGGTCGCCAGCCGCCAGTTCCAGACGCAGTGCGAGTGGATCGCGACCGCTCACCGCGGCGATATCGTCGAGCGTGCTCTCCGAGAAGAACCCGTTCATCGACTGCGCGACTGAACGCCACGTGCCGACCGGTACCGGCTCCATGGTCTCGACGAAATCCGCGAACGGCGCGGGAATGGCATAGCGGTCGCCGATCAGCCCACTCGTCATGAACGGATCGCCGAGCCCAGGCACGGGTGCGCGTCGTTGATAACGCCACATGCTGATACCCGAGATGCGGGTGTGCAGACCGAGGATCCGCCCCTGTGCATCGAGGCCGACCCGACTACGGGCCATATGTGCCGGCCTGAACCGGTCGTGACGGAAATCCTGCTCGCGGGTCCACGTCAACTTGATCGGCGTACCCGGCCGACCGCGTGCGACCTCCACCGCTTGCCGAACGAAATCGGTTTCCCACTTCCGCCCGAATCCTCCGCCGAGAAAAGTCACCTGCAACGAGCAGCGATCACGGGGCAACCCGGACGCCTGCGCAATCACATCGCGGGTACCATCGGGATGTTGCGTCGGCGCCCAGACCTGTGCGCCCTCTGCCGTCACACGCGCCGTGGCGTTCAACGGCTCCATCGTCGCATGCGCAAGGAACGGCACCTCGTAGGTCCACTCGAACCGGCGGGTTGCAGCACGCAGCGCCGCGTCGTGGGCCGAGCGATCGTGGGTGCGACCCGCCGCCGCACGGGCGACTTGGGCCCGATCGTCCTGCGCGAGCGCCTCGCGTAGCCGGGTCCGCATGCCATCGCTCTCGACGCCGAGGGAATCGCGATCGTCGAACAGCGTCTGCGGATGCCCCTCGAGCGCACGCGCAGCCTGCATCGCATGCCAAGTGGTCCGAGCGACCACCGCGATGCCATCACTGATCGGATAGGCGTCGAGCACGCCGGGCATCGCCAACGCCGCATCGCGTGAGAAACTGATGACCCGGCCCGCAACGCTCGGCGATCGACAAAGGACGGCGTAAAGCATCCCTGGCAGCTGAACATCGATGCCGAACACCGCGGTCCCGGTGACTTTGCCGATGGCGTCTTTGCGCGGGGTGGTATGTCCGACCAGCCGATAAGTCGCCGGATCCTTGAACCGCGGTTCGGTGGGCACGGTCTGCAACGCTGCCGCATCGGCCAAAACGCCGAATCCCAAGCGCCGCGCCGTCGGCGTATGGATCACGCTCGAAGCCGCCGCGACACACTCACCTGCGGGGACCTCCCAACGCGTTGCCGCTGCAGCGATGAGCATCTCCCGTGCGCTAGCGCCGGCTCGGCGCATCACATCGCCGTAGCTGCTGATCGAATCGCTGCCGGCTGTGCGATGGCGGCCGGTCGATGGATGACGGAAGGCATCGTCGGCGCTCGGCAGGTGGATCACGACCTGCGCCCAGTCCGCTTCCAGCTCCTCCGCGAGGATCTTGGCGAGACCGTCGTGGGTCCCCTGCCCCATCTCCGACTGTGGCCCGGTGATATGCACCACGCCGTCCGCAGTGATCGCCAAGAACACGCTGAAGCGGGCACGGCGCGCAACCTCCGCGAGGTCTCCCGGCGCCAGCACCTCGGCGTGACCGGAACCTGCCCTCACGCCCAACCACAGACCGCCGCTGGTGAGGGCCGCCGCCTGCAGGAAGCGGCGACGCGCAGGCGACTCGGCTGTCAGTGGCGAGGTCATCCGCTCAGGCGCCGGGAGGTCGCTGTGACGCCGTCGGCTGTAGCCCCTGGATCCAGGTTTCGGCCTTCGCGCGATCGATGATATCGGCATACCGCCGACCGACGTCCCGCAGGGTGTCCTCGTGGGGGCCAGCTTCCGCATCGCCACAACAATCCGCCACCACCTGCACACGCAGCCCGTAGGAGAACGCGTCCACGATGGTGGCGCGCACGCATCCGCTCGTGGTGCAACCGGTGATGAAAACGGTGTCGACCCCTTCACGCACGAGATAGCTGATCAGCGGCGTGTGGAAGAACATCGACGGACCGTTCTTGCAGTAGGTGAAATCGGTCGGATCGAAGATCTTCGGGTCCATCTCCGTGCAAGGATGGCCGTAGAAGAACTCGCGGCGGACCGCGCCGACCTTCCAGAGCGGCATGTCGCGCGTGCTGCAGTAGGCGGTATAGCAAGCGGCGACCGGTAGCCCTGCGGCCCGCGCCACCTTCAGAAAGCCGGAGGTCTCGTCACGCGCGCGATGCAGCCGTTCTAGGCCGCCGAGCTCGTACCGGGGATCCGTGAAGGCCAGTTGCCAGTCGACCACCAGGACCGCGGCACGGCTGCCGAAGCCGATGTCTCCGCTCGAGTAGCCGACCTGCCGATATCTGTCGTTCATCTGCCGCTCCCGGGCATCACGGTCGTCAAAAAAAATCCCCGCACCTTGCGGAGCGGGGACCGATGTCATCGCCAGCGGGGCACGCGCTCAGGCGGCCTTGCGGCGCTTCTTCTTGGTCACGAGGGTCTTGGTCGCGAGCTTCTTGGCCGCCAGCTCCTTCGCCAGCATGGCCTCCGCCGCGACCTTCGCCCACTTGGTGAAGACCGGGGCACGCGGCGGCTCGAAGCCTGTCTCGGCCTTGCAGCGCGCCTTGAGCTCCTCGATCGACTCGAAGCCGCGGTCGAAGATCTTCTTCGGCCCGCGCTTGGCACGCATCTGGGCGCGCAGCGCCTCGGTGGCGCCAGCCTCGACCTCGCCCGACTTCGTGATCACGACGCCGTAACGGCGCGCTCCGTCGATGGTGACGAGCCCTGCCGCCACATCGAACGCCACCTGTTCGGTCGTGCGCTCGAGCGGATCGCCCCAACCGCCACCACCCCATGTGTCGGCGATCAGCAGGTCACCGGCCTCGACCTTCACGTGATCGATCTTGGAGGGCAACAGCGCCTCGGTACCGTCCGCGCGCTGCAGAAGCTTGCGACTGCGGGCGCCCGGCTCGCCGCCGTTCGCACCCCAGGGATAGGTGAGCCAGCGATCGTCGTGGATCGAGATCTCACCGGGCTCGAGGAAGCGATAGCCGATCCGCAGGCCGTTGCCGCCGCGGTTCTTGCCGGCGCCGCCGGTGTCCGCGATGGTCTCGTAGATGTCGATGCGCAGCGGGAAGTAGCTCTCGAGGAACTCGTTCGGCACGTTGGTGAACGAGGGCCAGAGCGAGTGTCCGTCCGGGCCGTCACCGAACGGCTTGCCCGGGATGCCGCCGAACGTGATCTGGTAGAGCTGATACCACTCGCCGTTCTTGTCGTACCCCGAGTACATGAAGTGCGGGCTGTCCGAGAAGCCGGCGCCGCACATGAAGTCCGGGTTACCTTGACCCAGCAGGCCCGCAAGGATGTCGAAGATGCGGCCGAGCGCATGGGTGCGGCAGGACAGCGCAGCAGGCTTGAGCGGCTTAAGCAGACTGCCCGGCGGGATCCGGACTTCCATGAGGTCGTAGAAGCCGTCGTTGAACAGGATCTGCGGGTCGAAGACCATGATCATGTAGATGCCGGCGAACATCTTGAACATCTCTTCGTTCAACAGGAAGTTGATCGAGGAGATCGACTGCGGGTCGGTGCCCGTGAAGTCGAAGATGCACTTGTCACCCTCGCGCCACATCGCGCACTTGATGCGGTACGGGCCCATGTCGAGGCCGTCATCGCAGATGTAGTCCTCGAAGAACTGCTTGGTCTCCGGGACGTTCTGACGGATCAGGGCACGCATCGCTCGCTTGTTGCGCTCGAGCATGGCGTCCATCGCGGAGTAGAACACGTCGTCGCCGAAACGCTCGGCGATCTCGACGCAACGCGCGGCCGCCGTGCGCAGCGCCGCGGTGATGGCGTTGAAGTCGGACAGGTTCCATTCCGGCAGGCGGCAGTTGTGCAGCACGACACGCAGCACATCTTCGTTGAGCTTGCCGGCCTTGAAGATCTTGGTGGGCGGGACGACGATCCCGTCCTCGTAGATCGTGGTGCCGTCGGTGGGCAGCGACCCTGGTACTTTGCCACCCACATCGGTCATGTGGCCGAACATCGCCGACCAGGCGATGATGCGGCCGCCGCGATACACCGGCATCAGCATGAGCCAGTCGTTGGCGTGGCTGATGGCGCCGTTGACCGAGTACGGGTCGGAGGTGAGGAAGATGTCGCCTTCTTCCACCGTGCCATCGTAACCCTGCATGAACCCCCAGATGAACGAACCGAACTGCCCGACGACCATCTTGCCGTCGGTGTTGGCGATCATCGGGAATTCGTCGTGCTGCTCGCGGATGCCGGGCGACATCGCCGTGCGGAAGAGCACGGTATCCATCTCGTAGCGCGCATTGCGCAGCGCGCTCTCGATGATGTCGATGGTGACGGTGTCGACCTTCGTCTTCTTGAAGGGCTTTTTGTTGCGCTGGACGATCGTTGCGGGCATGGGATCACTTCCTCTTGCCGGCGGCCTTCTTGGGCGCCTTGAAGTTGTCGGGGTAGATGAGGACGCAGCCGGACTTGTCCACGTGGCCGGTATGCTTCGGCAGGATGACCGACGTGGAGTCCATCTCCATCACGATCGCCGGACCGCGGACCTTGTTGCCGGCCTTGAGTTTGGAACGGTCATAGACGATCGCGTTGACGTCCTTGCCGTCCATGAACGCCTTCTGCTTGCCGACGATCGCCGCCTTCGGGTCTGAACCTCCCTTGGCGAGCGAGGGGCGCTTGATCTTGATGCCCTGGCCGTGGACCGCGGCGCGCAGCGTGACGAGTTCGTGTTCACGCGGCAGCGTGAAAGTGAAGAGCCGCTTGTGCTCCGCATCGAACTTGTCGGAGATCGCCTTCAAGCCCTTCTTCTGGAGGTCCGCAAGGCTCACCTCGACCGACAGGCGCAGGCCCTGGCCGTTGTAACGCACATCGACCTGGTAGGCGGTGCTGATCTCGGACTTCTTGACGCCCTCGGCCTCGATGCCCTTGGACGCGTCGGACGCGAGCGCCTTCAGGATCTTCTCGATCTCCTTGGCGGTGGTCTCGCTGAACTTGCGCACATAGGTACGGGCGCGTTCGTCACGCACCGCCGTGGTGGCGTCACCGAGCGCGCACAGCACGCCCGGTCCCGGCGGGATGATCGATGGCCACGACCCGAGCAGACGCGACAACGCGTTCGCATGCAGCGGCCCTGCGCCGCCGAACGCGATCAATGCGTACTCGCGGGGGTCGTAGCCCTGCTCGACGGACACGAGACGCAGCGCGCCGACCATGTTCTCGTTGACGATGTTGTAGATGCCTTGCGCAGCTTGCTTGGTGCTGAGCCCCAGCGCATCGCCGATCTTCTTGACGGCGGTCGTGGCGAGCGCGCGGTCGAGCACCATGTCACCACCGAGCTTCTGCATCTCGGGCAGATAGCCGAGGACGATATTGGCGTCGGCGACCGTCGGCTCCGTACCGCCGCGGTTATAGGCGGCCGGACCCGGGTCGGCGCCTGCCGACTGCGGACCAACGCGCAGCGCCTTGGTGAGCTCGGGGACGTGGGCGATCGAACCGCCACCCGCTCCGACCGTGCGGATGTCGACGGAGGAGGCGCGCACGGTGACATCGCCGACCGTCGTTTCGCGACGCAGCCGTGGTTGACCGCCGCTGATGAGGGCGACATCGGTCGAGGTGCCGCCGACGTCCACCGTCAACAGGTTCGGGAATCCCGCCTGCACGGCGACCCAGAGTGCCCCGGTGACACCGCCCGCAGGCCCGGACATCAGCAGGTTGACCGGGAACTCCGCCGCCGACGAGGCCGAGGCGAGACCGCCATCCGACCGGAGGATGTGCAGCTTGGCGTTCTTGGCGACCTTGGCGAGCTTGGCCTTGAGGTTGCCGACATAGCGATCGACACGCGGACGGACGTAGGAGTTCGCGACCGTGGTGACGGTACGCTCATATTCCTGCATCTCCGGCACGACATCGGAGGAGAGCGAGACCGGCGTGCCGGGCAGCTCTTCGATCGCGATCTCGCGGACGCGACGCTCGTGCGCCGGATTGGCGAAAGAGTTGATGAGCGAGACGGTGAGCGCCTCGATCTTCTGCGATTTGAGGGTGCGCAGGCTCTTGCGCAACGCGCCCTCATCGAGATCGCGCACCACTTCGCCCTTCGCGCTGACCCGCTCCTCGGCTTCGATGGTGCAGGCAAGCGGCGCCATCGGGAGCGATTTGTTGTAGATGATCCAGCCGCCGAGACCGCCTGGCACGTAGGAGCGCGCGATCTGGAGCACCTGCCGGTAGCCCTTGGTCGTGACGAGGCCGACCCGGGCGCCGGTTCCGGTGAGCACCGTGTTGGTGGCGACGGTCGTACCGTGCATCACATGGTCGATGATCTGCGGGTCTATGCCCGCACGCTCGCAGACGCGGAGGATGCCGTTGAGGACGCCGATCGATTGATCAGCCGGCGTGGAGGGGACCTTGGCGGACCAGGTCTGCCCCGATTTTTCGTGGACCAGCAGCAGATCCGTGAATGTGCCGCCGACATCTACACCCAGACGATATGACATGCGCCCCCCTTTGGGCTCTCGTTGCAGTGAGAAGCCATGAGTATCCGGCCTGACGGCCGCTCACGCAATCCATGGCCGTCCGCACGCCGGGTGATATCGACGAAGACCGTCGCGTAGCGGTCAGGCCGACCGCGAGGCCGCCGGAAAATTGCCCGCCTTCAGGAGCATCCCGGGGACGGCTCGACCCAAGGTTTGTTGCAGCCACTCGCCGGTCGCGATGAGCCGATCGAGGTCGACGCCTGTGGCGATACCGGAACGCCCGAGCAGGTAGACCAGATCCTCGGTGGGGATATTGCCGGTCGCCGCGGGCGCGAATGGGCAACCGCCGATCCCGCCTGCGCTCGCATCGAGCGTCACGGCACCGGCCTGGACCGCCGCATAGGCATTGGCCAGTCCGGTGTTGCGGGTGTTGTGGAAGTGACCGCGCAGCCGGACGCCGGGCAGCGCCTCGCGGGCCCGTCCGAAGATCTCGGCCACCTGGGCGGGCACACCGACGCCGATGGTATCGGCGAACGCGATCTCGTAGGGCCCTGCCTCGGCGACCCGACACGCGACATCGATGACCCGCTGGACGGGTATCTCTCCCTCGAAGGGGCACCCGAACGACGCGCCGATCGTGATGGTCGGGCGTACGCCCGCCGCGTTGGCTTCGCGCGCGATCTCCAGCCAGGCAGCGATGGACTCATCGGTGCTGACGCCCT
>DBCG01000052.1:0-689 GCA_002292945.1 Proteobacteria bacterium UBA964
TCATGGACGGCAACGGCCGTTGGGCCGAAGCCCGTGGCGAGCCGCGCACCGCAGGTCATCGCGCCGGTATCGAACCGGTGCGTGCGACCATCCGGGAGTGCGCGCGCTTGGGCGTGGGTGCGCTGACGTTGTTTGCTTTCTCGAGCGAGAATTGGCGACGTCCCGAGACGGAAGTCTCGACGCTGATGGGGCTCTTCATGGAAGCCCTCGAGCGCGAAGTGCAGGAGTTGCACTCGAACCGCGTGCGCTTGCGCATCATCGGTAATCGGCAGCGTCTCGCGGTGGGGTTGCAACAGCGTATTGCCGAAGCGGAAGCACTGACCGCGGGCAACACCGGTCTGCAGTTACAGGTAGCGGTGAGCTACGGCGGTCGTTGGGATGTCATCGAAGCGGCCAAGCGCTTGGCCGCACAGGCGGCCAGTGGTGCGATCAGAGCGGCCGATATCGACGAAGAGCGGTTTGCGCGCGAGCTGCAGCTCGCCGACCTGCCGGATCCTGATCTTTTCATTCGCACCGGTGGCGATCACCGCATCAGCAATTTTTTGCTCTGGAACATCGCCTACGCCGAGCTCTTCTTCACGGATGTGCTCTGGCCGCAGTTCGACGAGACGGTGCTCGCCGAGGCGATCGCTGATTTCGCGAGCCGCGAACGCCGTTTCGGGCGCACCGGTCGGCAGCGCGGCACGGGC
>DBCG01000052.1:769-29703 GCA_002292945.1 Proteobacteria bacterium UBA964
GCGTTCGTCTGCGGGGTGCTGTTCTGGTTGCCCCCCATCGCGACGCTCGCGCTCATCTTCGCAGCCTTCCTCGTGGGCGCTTGGGAGTGGTCGGCTTTCCTCGCCCGAGACCGGCGCGGCCTCCGTGCGGCGTTCGTCGCGTTGGTCGGTCTCGGCATCATGGTGGCTTGGCAGGCGAGCGAGGTGCATGCGGACTTCGTTCTGTTGTTGGTCGCTGCCGGTGTGTGGTGGCTGGCATCGCTCCTCTGGATCGCGCGCGGCCCCGGGCGGGTCGGGGCCGTGTTCATCGCGGTCGCCGGTTTGGCTGCGCTCATCCCCGCCGCCGTGGCGCTCGGGCGATTGCGCCTGTTCGAGCCGCAGGGCGCTTGGCTTTTGCTGTTCGCGCTTGCCGTCATCATGGCGGCGGATGTCGGCGCGTATTTCGCCGGGCATCGATGGGGACGGCTCAAACTCGCGCCGCGCATCTCCCCCGGCAAGACTTGGGAGGGTGTGCTCGGTGGGCTGGCGCTGTCCGCGCTCGTCGCTTGGGGTGGTGCCGTGCTGCTTGGTTGGCCGGCTTTCACCGTCATCCCGCTCGCGCTCGGAGCCGCGGCGTTCTCGGTGGTGGGTGACCTCGTGGAGAGTCTGCTCAAGCGGCACTCGGGGCTGAAGGACAGCGGACAGCTGTTGCCCGGCCACGGCGGCGTGCTCGACCGGATCGACAGCTTGACCGCCGGTGTACCGATTTTCGTGCTCGGACTGCTGCAGGTCGGTCTGCTCAGCGCGCGGTGGCCGTCATGAGCGGACCGATGGGCGTCGCGATCCTCGGTGCGACCGGCACCATCGGCGAGAACACGCTCGATGTGATCGCGCGCCATCCGGAGCGGTTCCGCGCCGTGGCACTCGGTGCGCGGCGTGATGTCGGCAAGCTGCTGGCGCAATGCGAGCGGTTCCGTCCGGACTACGCCGCCTTGGCCGAACCGCAGGCGGCTGCCGACCTGGAGCGCGCGCTGCGGGAGCGTGGCTTGCCGACCCGGGTGCTGGCCGGGCCGGGAGCGCTCGAACACATCGCGGCGTTGCCGGAAGCCCCGGCTGTGATGGCCGGGATCGTCGGTGCGGCGGGTCTCGCCTCGACGCTCGCTGCCGCGCGGGCTGGTCAGCGGTTGATGATCGCCAACAAGGAATCCTTGGTGATGGCGGGGCCGTTGTTGCTGGCGCAGGCCCGCGCCTCAGGCGCGATGCTGCTGCCGATCGACAGCGAGCACAACGCCATCTTCCAGTGCTTGCCACCGGGGCTCGCACCGGGGTGTGAGCCGCCGGGCGTGCGTCGCATCCTGCTCACCGCCTCGGGTGGGCCTTTCCTCGACTGGAGCGCCGAACAGCTGGCCGCAGCCACGCCTGCTCAGGCCTGCAAGCACCCCAAGTGGGTGATGGGACGCAAGATCTCCGTCGACTCGGCGACGCTCATGAACAAGGGGCTGGAGGTCATCGAGGCGCGGATCCTGTTCGGGCTTGCGGCCGACCGGATCGATGTCGTGGTCCATCGCCAGAGTCTCGTGCACTCGCTGGTCGAGTATGTCGACGGCTCGTTGCTCGCCCAACTCGGCTCGCCCGACATGCGCACCCCGATCGCCTATGCGCTTGGTTGGCCGGAGCGCATCGACTCCGGTGTACAATCGCTTGATCTCGCACAGGCGGGCTCGTTGCAGTTCGAGCCGCCGGACCCCGTGCGCTTCCCCTGTCTCCCGCTGGCGCGCGAGGCCGCTCGGGTGGGCGGACTGGCGCCGGCGGTGTTGAACGCAGCCAACGAGGTCGCCGTCGCTGCATTTCTGGAGGGTCGTTTGAACTTTTGCGGGATCTCCCGGGTCATTGAGGCGGTGATCGACGCAGGTCCGTCGGGTACGGCCACCGATCTCGACAGCGTCCTGGCGGCCGATGCCAGCGCGCGTGAGCGGGCGGTGCGCGAAGTGGTGCGCCTCGGGCGCACAGGAGCGACGGGATGACTCTTCTCTGGTCGGTGCTCGGTTTCGTGGTGGCGGTCAGCCTGCTGGTGGCGGTGCACGAATACGGCCACTTCTGGGCCGCCCGCAAGCTCGGATTCAAGGTACTTCGGTTCTCGGTGGGGTTCGGCCCGGCTTTGTGGCGTCGCGTCGTGGGCGCCGACCGCACCGAATACGTCCTTGCGGCGCTGCCGCTCGGCGGCTACGTCAAGCTGCTCGACGAACGCGAGGGGCCGGTGGATGCCGCCGAAGTCTCGCGTGCTTTCACCCGCCGACCGCCTTGGCAGCGCATCCTCGTGCTGCTCGCAGGTCCGGGTTTCAATTTCGCTTTCGCCATCCTGCTGCTCTGGGGGATGCTCTGGATCGTCGGTTCTCCCGATGTCCGGGCGGTGGTCGGCGGCGTCGCTGCCGGTTCGCCTGCCGCACGGGCGGGGCTTCGGGCGGACGACGAGATCATCCGGCTCAACGGCGCTGACGTGCAGGGGCGGGGAGATGTCGTGCTCGGCCTCATCGATGCCATGTCAGGCGATGGTGTGACGCGGCTCGCGGTGCGTTCGGCGAGCGGTGCGGAGCGTGAACTTGAACTGCGTGTCGATGATCCGGCCGAGCGTCGGGCGTTGACTGAACCCTCGGCGCTGATGCGCGGCGTGGGCATGCGTTTCTGGTCGCAGCCGGTCCCGGCACAGATCGGGCGGGTGTTGCCCGCCGGACCGGCCGAGCAGGCCGGCTTGCAGGTGGGCGATCTCATCACCGCCATCGACGGTCAACCGATCGGAGATTTCGTGGCGATGAGCGAGGCTTTGGCGGTGCGTCCGAACCGCGACGTCGTCATCCGTTACCAGCGCGGCGGCGTGTCCGCCACCACGACAGTGCGCACCTCGGCGGATCTGGTCGATGGCCGCGAGGTGGGGCGGATCCGCATCGAGACCCCGCCATCGGCACCGTTGCCGGACTCCATGATCGTTCACCGTCGTTTCGGGCCGGTGCAGGCGCTCGGCGAGTCGCTGCAGCGCGCGTGGGACATGACGGTCCTGCAGGCCAAGATGTTCGCGCGGATGATCATCGGCCAGGTCTCGATCAAGAACCTGTCGGGACCCATCACCATCGCCGAGTACGCCGGTGACTCCGTGCGCAGCGGTCTCACCGGGTTCGTCGGCTTCCTCGTGCTCATCTCGTTGAGCCTCGGGTTCCTGAACCTGCTGCCGATCCCGATGCTCGATGGCGGCCAGATCGTCTACCAGACCATCGAATGGATCAAAGGCTCCCCATTGTCCGAGCGCGTCCAGGCCGCAGGACAGAGCGTGGGCATCGCCCTGCTTTTCCTTTTGATGGGTGTCGCGCTCTTCAACGATCTTGCGAGGCAGTTCGGATGACCTTCCGCCGCACCCGGGCGATGCTCGGTTCAAGTCTGCTCGCGCTGGTCGCTGCGCTCGGGGTCCTGCCCCTGGCCACGCCGGTCGCTGCACAAACCTCGACCGGCGCCGATGCGTTCCGGGTCGACAACATCCGTGTCGAGGGTCTGCAGCGTGTCTCCGAGGGCACGGTGTACAACTATCTCCCCGTCAACATCGGCGACCGTCTGACCCCGCAACGCACCCGCGAAGCGATCCGCGCCTTGTACGACACCGGATTCTTCCGCGACGTCGAACTGCGGCGGGACGGCGGTACGCTGGTGGTCGCCGTGCTCGAGCGTCCGACCATCGAGAGCTTCGAGATCAAGGGCAACAAGGACATCAAGACCGAGGATCTCAGCAAGAGTCTGCGCAATGTCGGTCTTGCGAACGGCAAGACCTTCGACCGCTCCGTGCTGGATGAGGTCAAGCAGTACCTCACCGACCAGTACTTCAGCCGCGGCAAGTACGCAGTGCGGGTCGACACCCGCGTCGACGACCTGCCGGACAACCGGGTGCGCGTCAACATCGACATCAAGGAAGGCAAGCGCGCGAAGATCCGCCAGATCAATGTGGTCGGCAACGAGACCTTCACCGAGGACGAGATCCTCGAGGACTTCGAGCTCAAGACGCCCAACTGGCTCTCTTGGTACCGTCAGGACGACCGCTATTCGCGCGAGTCGCTGCAGGGGGATCTCGAGAAACTGCGCTCGTACTACATGGACCGGGGTTACGCCAACTTCGACATCGACTCGACGCAGGTGGCGATAGCGCCCGAAAAGGACGACATCTTCGTCACGGTGAACATCACCGAGGGCGAGGTGTTCAAGATCAGCGACGTCAAACTCGCGGGCACTTTCGTCGTGTCGGAGGCGGAGCTGCGGAACTACGTGCTGGTCAAGTCGGGCGACACCTTCTCCAAGAAGCAGATCACGTCCACGCAGGAGTTCATCCAGAACCGGCTCGGCCTGGAGGGCTACGCGTTCGCCAAGGTGGATCCGGTGCCGACGCCGGACCCGAAGACCGGCGAGGTCGCGCTCACCTTCTTCGTCGATCCGGGCAACCGCGTGTATGTCCGGCAGATCCTCTTCAACGGCGTCACCAAGATCAACGACGACGTGCTGCGTCGCGAGATGCGCCAACTGGAGGGCGCTTGGCTGTCCAATGTGCTGCTCGAACGATCCAAGCAGCGCCTGCAGCGGTTGCCGTTCATCGAGAAGGTCGAGTCCGAGACCAAGCCTGTGGCGGGCTCCGCGGACCTCGTCGATGTCGAGTTCGAGATCAAGGAAGGGCCGTCCGCCCAGCTCGGCGGCGGTATCGGCTATTCCGAGTCGCAGTCCTTCATCCTCAACGGCAACTACGCCGACAGCAACTTCCTCGGCTCCGGCGAGCGCATCTCGCTCGACCTGAACTCGGGCCGTTATTCGAAAGTCTACGGCTTCTCGCACACCGACCCGTACACCAACATCGATGGCGTTGCGCGCACGATGTCCTTCACCTACCGCGATGTCACGCAGTTCGTGTCCGCCTCATCGGATTTCTCCTCGGAGTCCTTGGCGCTCGGCATCGACTACGGCTATCCGATCTCGGAGTTCCAGTCGCTGCGGCTCGGGCTCTCGGCGCAGCGCTCCTCGCTCATCACCGGCGATGGCAGCGCGGAGCAGGCGCGCGAGTGGGTGCGCAACAACGGCGATTACCGGCAGCAGATCATCCCGGAGTCGGACTACGGCAACGGCTTCATCGCTCCAGGGACCGTGCTCGACACCACTCAGTTCGACACCTATGAGCTCGTCCTCGGTTGGAGCTACGATTCTCGCAACCGGGCCCTGTTCGCCGATCGCGGCATGCGTCACACGCTATCGCTCAGCTACACGCTGCCGTTCAGCGATGTGGAGTACTACTCCGCCAACTACGATTACCTGCAGTTCGTGCCGCTCATCGGTCGCTGGACGCTGGCGCTCGCAGCCGAGTTCGGGTTCTCCATGGACATCGGCCCGACCACGGCATCGCCGCCTTACCGAAATTTCTTCGCGGGCGGCCCCGACACCGTGCGTGGCTACCGTGAAAGCCGCCTCGGCCCGAAGGACAGCTTCGGTAATCCCTTCGGCGGCAACCTGAAAGTGGCGGCTCGGGCTGAACTCATCATCCCGACCCCGGAGAAATGGGCGACCTCGGCCCGCGCCACCGTCTTCTACGACATCGGCAACGTGTTCTCCACGGGCAACCGCTACCAGTTCACCGGCGTGGATGGGGTCACTCCGGTCGATTACCGGTTCGAGTATGATAAATTGAAGCACTCCACGGGCGTTGCGGTGCAGTGGCTCGCGCCCCTTGGGGTGTTCCGGTTCAGCTATGCGTTCCCCTTGAACGCCTATCGAGGGGACAACGTGTTGTTCCCGGACGAAGAGGAAAGGTTCCAGTTCACCATCGGCCAGGCGTTCTGAGCCGATCTACACGCAAGAGGCTCCAAGCAAGATGCGCGCGTTCCAAATCAAGTTCCTGCTGCCAGCGGTCGCGGTCATCGGTCTGTTCGCCGGTGTCCCCGCCCACGCCGAGACCAAGATCGGTGTGCTCGACTTCGGTCGTCTCCTCGAGGAGAGCCCCCAGGGTAAGGTCCTGCTCGAGTCGCTCGGCAACGAAGCGGCTGCCAAGCGTCGTGATCTGCAGGGTGCGGCGACGGCGCTGCAGACCAAGCGCGACAAGCTCGCCAAAGACCGTGCCACGATGTCGCCCGACCAGATCACGCGTGCTGAACGCGAGCTGCGCGACGGTGAGCGCGATCTCGCCCGCCGGCAGGCCGAGGCGCAGGACCAGCTCAACGACCGTCGTAACGAAGAGATGGGCAAGTTGCAGCGCGACCTGATCACCGAGGTCCGTGCCTTCGCCAAGGCGCAGAACTACGACGTCGTGATCACCGAAGGCGTGATCTACGCCACGCAGGCCATGGACATGACGCCGGCGTTGCTGCAGTCCCTGCAGTCGCGCCCGGCAGCGGCCAAGCCGGCCGGGCGCTGATTTCGCGCCCGTCCGACGGACCTGACTCGCCGGCCGCGCAGACGATGGCGCAGGTCACCCTCGGGGAGCTGGCGGTCCGGTTCGGTCTCGCGCTGCGGGGCGACCCCGCGCGAGTGGTCGAGAGTGTCGGCACGCTCGATTCCGCGGGCGAGCGGCAGGTGGCTTTTCTCGCCGACCCCCGGCTCGCCGATCGCCTTGCCCGTTGCCGTGCGGGCGCCGTGATCCTGCATCCGGCCGCGCAAAGTGCCAGCCCGGTCGATTGTCTTCTGGCGGACAACCCACACGCCGCATTCGCCCGCATCGCCGCGGTCCTGCATCCCTTGCAGATCGAGGCGCCTGGCGTGCATCCCTCCGCCGTGATCGCTACCGACGCCGTCATCCATCCCGAGGCGCACATCGGACCGCTCAGCGTCATCGGTGCGCGCGTACGCATCGGCGCGCGTGTCGTGGTCGGCGCGGGTTGCGTCGTCGCTGAAGACGCCGACCTTGCCGAGGATGTCCGATTGGTGGCGCGGGTCACCGTGCTCGCGCGGGTGACGATCGGCGCCCGCAGCATCCTGCATCCGGGTTCGGTCGTCGGCTCAGAGGGGTTCGGCTACGCGCCGGAGGGTCCGGCTTGGGTGCATGTCCCGCAGGTCGGCACGGTACGCATCGGTCAGGACGTCGAGATCGGCGCCAACACCACCATCGATCGGGGTGCGTTGACCGATACGGTGATCGGTGACGGGGTGAAGATCGACAACCTGGTGCAGATCGGCCACAACTGCACCGTCGGTGAACATACGGCGATCGCCGGCTGCGCCGGCCTCGCGGGCAGCACCCATGTCGGCGCCCGCTGCCGCGTAGGAGGCGGTGTCGGTCTCGCCGGCCATCTCACAGTCTGCGACGATGTGACCCTCACCGGGTACAGCTTCGTGACCTCCGATATCCGCGAGCCGGGTGTCTATTCGGGCGGCATCCCAGCCGCCGCTGCGACCGATTGGCGGCGCGTGGTCGGACGGCTCAAGCGTCTCGACGGTTTGGCGCGCCGCGTCGCGGACCTCGAGCGCGGTGCCGGAGCCGGCTCCGACGCCGATGAATGACTTCGATCTTGATCCCCCAAGGAGCCCGCGTGAACGATCCCATCACCCTCGACATCAACGCGATCCTGCGGCAGCTGCCGCATCGTTACCCCTTTCTGTTGGTCGACCGTGTGCTCGAGTGCCACAAAGGCCAGAGCATCCGCGCGCTCAAGAACGTGACCTACAACGAACCGTTCTTCCCGGGGCATTTCCCGCAACGGCCGGTGATGCCCGGCGTGCTCATCATCGAAGCCTTGGCGCAGACGGCGGGGATCCTCGCGTTCGTCACTGCGGGCGTATTCCCCGATGACAACACACGGTTCTATTTCGTCGGCATCGACGAGGCGCGTTTCCGCCGGCCGGTGGAGCCCGGCGATCAGCTGATCCTGACGGCGACCCTGCAGCGGCAGATGCGCGGTATCTGGAAGTTCGGTGCGGCCGCGCTGGTCGGCGACACCGAGGTCGCCTCGGCCTCGCTCATGGTCGCGCCGGAGACCGGCAAGGGGGCGGCATGAGCATCGATCCACGCGCAGTGGTGGCGGAAGGCGCGAAGCTCGCATCCGATGTGCAGGTCGGTGCCTTCGCGGTGATCGGGCCCGATGTGGAGCTCGGGCCAGGCTGCATCATCGGACCGCATGCCGTGGTCACGGGTTGGACCCGGCTCGGTGCGCGCAACCGTGTGTTCCAGTTCGCCTCGATCGGCGATGCGCCGCAGGACAAGAAGTACGCCGGCGAGCCGACGCGGCTCGAGGTCGGCGACGGCAATGTGTTCCGCGAATACGTCACCGTCAACCGCGGCACCACCCACGACAAGGGTGTGACGCAGATCGGTCACGACAACCTCTTCATGGCCTCCTCGCATGTGGCGCACGACTGCGTGATCGGCGATCACTGCGTGTTCGCGAACCTCGCGACGCTGGCCGGACATGTCGAGATCGGGGACCACGTGATCCTCGCGGGTTTCACGGGCGTGCACCAGTTCTGCAAGATCGGTTCGCATGCCTTCATCGGCAACAACACCGCGGTCACCCGCGATGTGCCGCCCTACATCATGGCGGTCGGGCATCCGGCTGAGCCGCACTCCGTCAACGGCACCGGATTGTCGCGTCGCGGATTCAGCGCCGACCAGGTGCGCAACATCAAGCAGGCGTTCCGCACGCTCTATCGCTCGGAGCTGACGCTCGATGATGCGCTCGTGCGCTTGCGCGAAGCGGCGACGACGCAGCCCGAGATACAGCCGATGATCGATTTCATCGGTCGTTCGACCCGCAGCATCATCCGTTAGGCGAGCGAACCATGGCCGCGACCGTCCCGCCGGCCGATCCTGCTGCAAGGTCGGCGCCCGTGATCGCCTTGGTGGCGGGCGAGGCCTCGGGAGACAACCTCGGTGCCGCCTTGATCGATGTGCTGCGTGCGCGGTTGCCGGGCGTGCGCATCGTGGGCGTCGCGGGGCCGCGGATGCGTGCTGCGGGCTGCGAAGCGCTGGCCGACGCCGAGGAGCTCGCCGTCATGGGGCTCACCGAGGTGCTGCGGCATCTGCCGCGGCTCTTGAAGTTGCGTCGCCGGTTGGTCGCCGAACTGACGCAGTTGCGTCCCGATGTGTTCGTCGGTATCGATGCACCGGAGTTCAACCTCGGGCTCGCTGCGCGGATGAAAGCGCGGGGGATCCGAACGGTCCAGTATGTCAGCCCGCAAGTCTGGGCTTGGCGGCAGGGCAGGGTGCGCGGCATCGGCGAGGCCTGTGACCGCATCCTCTGCCTGTTGCCGTTCGAGCCGGCTTTCTACGAACGGCATGGCATCGCGGCGCGGTTCGTCGGTCATCCGCTCGCGGATCAGTTCCCGATGCGTCCGGATCGCGATGCGGCACGGGCAGCGCTCGGCTTGGGCGCCACCGACACGGTGGTCGCAGTGCTGCCGGGCAGTCGTATGGGCGAGGTGTCGCGGCTCGCCGAGCCNNGCCGAGCCGTTCGCCGGTGCTGCCGCGTGGTTGGCGGCGCGACGCCCGGATCTGCGGTTCGTGGCGCCGCTGGTGAATGCCGCGGTGCGTATCCGCTTCGAGTCGGCCTGGGCGAGCGCAGCGCCCGGTGTCCCCCTGCATGGCGTGGAGGGCCGCTCGCGTGAGGTTTTGGCCGCGGCGGATGTGGTGCTGGTCGCCTCCGGCACGGCGACGCTCGAGACGCTGCTCAGCAAGCGGCCGATGGTGGTCGCGTACCGATTGGGGGCCGCCACCGCTTTCCTGCTGCAGCGGCTCGGCCTCGTGAAGGTCCAGCATTTCTCACAGCCCAACCTGTTGTCGGGTCGGGAGGTGGTCCCCGAGTTCTTCCAGGCCGCCGCGACCCCAGAGGCGCTCGGGGCTGCGCTGCTCGGTTGGCTCGATTCCCCTGCGCGGCTGCCGCCCTTGCAAGCGGCCTTCGATGAGATACACGAACGCCTGCGTTGCGGTGGCGCGGGGCTCGCCGCCGATGCGGTGATCGAACTGCTGGCGCGATGAGCGGCGTACTGACGACCGGGGTCGATGAGGCCGGGCGCGGCCCGCTCGCGGGGCCCGTGGTCGCAGCGGCCGTGATCCTCGACCCGGCGCGCCCCGTGGCGGGGCTCGCCGACTCCAAAGCGCTCACGCCCGCGGTACGTCGTGAACTGGCGGCGGCGCTCCGCTGCCGTGCGCTCGCTTGGTCCATCGGTCTTGCGAGCCCGGCGGAGATCGACGCCCTCAACATCTTGCAGGCCACTTTGCTGGCGATGCGACGGGCGGTGGCCGGGCTTGCGCTCGCGCCCGGCCATGTCGAGATCGACGGCAATCGATTGCCCCGATTGGAGGGTCTGCCGGGGATCGTCTCGGCCGAGGCGGTGGTCCGGGGGGACGCCAGCCGAGCGGCCATCAGCGCCGCCTCCATCCTCGCCAAGACGGTCCGCGATACGCTTATGGAACATATGGATATGCGATTTCCTGCATATGGTTTCGCGATCCATAAGGGCTACCCCACCGCCGCACATCTCGCGGCGTTGCGGGCGCACGGTCCCTCAGCTGTGCACCGCATGAGCTTCGGGCCGGTAAAATCCCTTTCGCCATGACCGGGTTCGTCCACCTTCGCCTCCACACCGAGTACTCGCTGGTCGACAGCGTGGTGCGCATCCCGGAGCTTGTCGCGGCCGTGGCGGCGTCCGGGATGCCGGCGGTCGCCATCACCGACCAGAACAACCTCTTCGCGATGGTGAAGTTCTACCGCGAGGCGATGACGCAGGGCGTGAAGCCGATCATCGGTGTCGACCTGCTGGTCGCCGAACGCGGGGAGCGGGCGGTGCCGACGCGTATCGCCTTCTTGTGTCTCGATGAGACGGGTTACCTGAACCTCAACCGGCTCGTGTCCCGGGCCTATCTCGAGGGCCAGCAGCGCGGGGTGCCCCAGATCGATCGGGCATGGTTGAGTGCGGCGAGCCTGAAAGGTCTGGTCGCGTTGTCCTGTGGCGCAGAGGGCGATGTGGGTCGTGCGTTGACGGCGGGCCGTGCTCCGGAGGCGGCGCGTCACCTCGCGGCGTGGCGAGAGCTCCTCGGTGACCGTTTCTATCTCGAAGTCACGCGGGTCGGCCGCGAGGGCGAAGAGCCCTTGGTGGCGGCGACCGCCGCGTTGGCGGTGGCGGAAGGTGTGGCCTTGGTCGCGACCAACGATGTGCGCTTCCTCGCCGCAGAGGACTTCGAGGCCCATGAGGCCCGGGTCTGCATCCACGACGGCGCGCAGCTCACCGATGCGTCGCGCCAGCGGCGCTACACGCCGCAGCAATACCTGCGTACGCCGGCGGAGATGGCGGAGTTGTTCGCGGATCTGCCCGAGGCCATCGCCAACAGCGTGCAGATCGCGCGGCGTTGCAGCCTGCCGCTGAAGCTCGGCGAGAGCCGTCTGCCCGCCTTCCCGGTACCCGATGGGCGCAGTGCGGAGGATTTCCTGCGGGCTGAGGCGTCCAGCGGTCTGACGACGCGCTTCTTGCGTCTGTCGGCGGGCATCGACCGGGCCGCGTACCAAGTGCGCCTCGGTACCGAGCTCGAGGTCATCTGCAACATGGGCTTCGCCGGGTACTTCCTCATCGTCGCCGACTTCATCCGCTGGGCCCGCGCCAACGGCGTGCCGGTCGGTCCTGGGCGCGGTTCAGGTGCGGGTTCTTTGGTCGCCTACTCGCTCGGCATTACCGACATCGATCCGTTGCAGTATGACCTGCTGTTCGAGCGTTTCCTCAACCCCGAACGCGTCTCGATGCCGGACTTCGACATCGACTTCTGCATGGACGGCCGCGATCGTGTCATCGACTACGTCGCCGAGAAGTACGGGCGCCACCGCGTCTCGCAGATCATCACCTACGGCACCATGGCGGCCAAGGCGGTGGTGCGCGATACGGGGCGCGTGCTCGGCCACGGCTATGGGTGGGTGGACCGCATCGCCAAGCTCGTGCCCTTCGAGCTCGACATCACCCTCGATGCTGCGCTCGAGAAGGAGCCGGAGCTGCGCAAGCTGCGCGACTCCGACGAGGAGGTCCGCGCGTTGCTCGATCTCGCCCGTTCGCTCGAAGGACTGACGCGCAACGCCGGCAAGCACGCCGGCGGCGTCGTGATCGCGCCGTCGATGCTCGAGGACTTCGCCCCGCTTTACTGCGAAGCCGGTGGCGGCTCGGTGGTGACGCAGTTCGACAAGGACGACGTGGAAGCCGCTGGCCTCGTCAAGTTCGACTTCCTGGGCCTTCGCACGCTGACCGTGATCGACCATGCAGTACGCACCATCAACGCTGCGCGAGTCGCGGCGGGCGAGGTCGGTCCGCCGCTCGACATGGCGGATCTGCCGATGGACGACGCGCCGACCTTCGCCTTGCTCAAAGCCTGCGAGACCACGGCGGTGTTCCAGCTCGAATCGCGCGGCATGAAGGATCTGGTGCGGCGCCTGCAGCCCGACCGCTTCGAGGACATCGTCGCGTTGGTCGCGTTGTTCCGCCCTGGTCCGCTCCAGTCAGGCATGGTCGATGACTTCATCGCCCGCAAGCACGGCCGCAGCCAAGGCCCGATCGACTATCTGCATCCGAGCCTCGAGACCGTGCTCAAGCCGACCTACGGCGTGATCCTCTACCAGGAACAGGTCATGCAGATCGCGCAGGTGCTCGCCGGCTATACGCTCGGTGGAGCCGACCTGCTGCGCCGCGCGATGGGCAAGAAGAAAGCCGAGGAGATGGCCAAGCAGCGCAGCGTGTTCGTCGATGGGGCCAAGGGCCGGGGCGTGCCCGAGCCGCAGGCGGCGCACATCTTCGATCTCATGGAGAAGTTCGCGGGCTACGGCTTCAACAAATCGCATTCGGCTGCCTATGCCCTGCTGTCCTATCAGACCGCCTGGCTGAAGGCGCACCATCCAGAGGCCTACATGGCGGCCGTGCTATCGGCGGATATGGCGCACACCGACAAGATCGTCACCCTCAAGGACGAATGCGACCGTATGGGGCTCGAGGTGCTGGCGCCCGACGTCAACACCTCGGCGTGGGCGTTCGTGGTCGCCGGTGTACGGCGCGTGCGCTACGGGCTCGGTGCCATCAAGGGCATGGGCGAGGGCGCTGCGGAGAACATCGTCGCGCAGCGTGCCGCGGGCGGTCCGTTCAGCTCGATCGACGATCTTTGCCGGCGCGTCGATCTCAGCCGCGTCAATCGTCGTGTGCTCGAGGCGCTCATCCGTTCCGGCAGCCTCGATGGCCTCGGCGCGAACCGCGCGACGCTTATGGCGCGGCTGCCCGCGGCGATGCAGCTCGGTGAGCAGACGACCCGGGCGGTGCAGACCGGCCAAGACGACCTCTTCGGGCTCGGCGCCCCGGCGGGCGGCGGTACGGCATCGGATGGCACCGCATCGGGCGCTGCGCAGGCCGGCGGTATCGAGATCGGGTCGCCGTCAGCGTTGCCGGAGTGGAGCGAGACCCTGCGTCTCGCCGGCGAACGGGAGACGCTCGGTCTGTACCTCACTGGCCACCCGATCAGCCGCTACGAGCGCGACCTCGCGCGCTTCGTCAGCGGTCGCATCGCTGATCTGGTCAGTGACCGGCCGGCGACCGGTTCGCCCGAACGCGGCTATTTCGGGGGTCGCACCGTATCGGTGGCGGGCTATGTGCACGAGGTGCGCAAGCGCGGCAACCGTACCTCCATGGTCATCGACGATCGTACCGGTCGCATCGAGGTCACGCTGTTCGACGAGGTCATGCAGCGGCACCGCGAACTCGTCATCAAAGATGCGTTGGTGCTGGTCGAGGGCCAGCTGCGTTTCGACGAGACCGGTGATGCCTGGCGGTTGTCGGCCCGCCGCATCTCCGAGCTCGACCGCGCGCGCGAACAGCAGGCACAACGCATCGTGCTGCTTTGGCCGCGAGCACCGGGCGCCGACCATCGTCTGATGCTGCAGCGGCTCGCCGAGGTCTTGGGGCCACATCGACCAGGCCCTTGCGCCGTGGGCGTGCGTTACTCCGGCGAGCAGGCGGGCGTGTCGCTCGAGCTCGGTGACGAGTGGCGGGTCCGCGCGAACCCGGTGCTGCTCGAAGCGCTGGAGCAGTTGGTGGGCACCGAAGGGCTGCGGGTGGCCTACGGGCCGCCGGCGGGTACCGCAGGTTCGGCCTACGGTGTAGTCTGAACCCATGGGTATCAACTTCCTCGACTTCGAGCAGCCGATCGCCGAACTGGAGGCGAAGATCGACGAGCTCCGTCATGTGACCCGCGACGGCGGCGTCGACCTGCGGGAAGAGATCGGCCGTCTGCAGGTGAAGAGCGACCGGCTCACGCGCAGCATCTTCGGCAAGCTCTCGCCGTGGCAGATCACACAACTCGCGCGGCATCCGCAGCGGCCCTACACCCTCGATCACCTGTCGCGGGCGTTCACCGAATTCGAGGAGCTGCACGGCGACCGCATGTTCGCGGACGATCAGGCCCTGGTGGGCGGACTCGCGCGGCTCGGCGGCCGGCCGGTGATGGTCGTGGGTCACCAGAAGGGTCGCGACACCAAAGAGCGGGTGCGACGCAACTACGGCATGCCCAAGCCGGAGGGCTACCGGAAGGCGTTACGCCTGATGCGCCTCGCCGAGCGTTTCGGGCTGCCGCTCATCACCTTCATCGACACGCCGGGCGCTTATCCCGGGCTCGAGTCCGAGGAGCGCGGGCAGAGCGAGGCCATCGCGCGCAACCTCTTCGTGATGGCGCGGTTGCGGGTGCCGATCGTCAGCGCGGTGATCGGTGAGGGTGGCTCGGGCGGTGCACTTGCGATCGGGGTGTGCGACCGCTTGTTGATGCTGCAATACAGCACCTATTCCGTCATCTCGCCCGAAGGTTGCGCGAGCATCCTCTGGAAGAGCGCCGACAAGAAAGAGGCCGCCGCCGAAGCCATGGGACTCACGGCCGACCGGTTGCAACAGCTCGGGCTCATCGATGAGCTCATCCCCGAGCCCCTCGGTGGCGCCCATCGTGATGTCGATGCGATCAGCGCCGCGCTCGGTGCCGCATTGGAGCGGCATGTCGCTGCGCTCGCGGCCAAGCCCATCGACCAGCTGTTGGCCGAGCGTCAACAGCGCATCGCGGGCTTTGGTGCCTACGCCGAGGTCGCCGGCTGAACCGCCGGTCTGCGGGCGCGACCGCGCCCACCATCGCCGATCCTTGGGTCGCAGCGCTCGTGCAGCGGCTGGACGGGTTGTTGCAGGCGATCCCGGTGAGCCGGTTGTGCGTGGCGTTGAGCGGGGGCCCCGATTCGGTGGCGTTGTTGGCGGCGTTGGCAGCGGCGCGTCAAGGGCGGGCGTCGTCCGCGCGGTTGCCGTTGCGCGCGCTGCATGTCAACCATCGTCTGCAACCGCAGGCCGACCGGTGGGCGCGCGAGTGCCGCAAGCTCGGTCGCGCCCTGGGCGTTCCCGTGTCGGTGCGGGAGGTCGTGGTCGCCACAGGGCGTGGTCGTTCGCTCGAGGCCGCGGCGCGCGAAGCCCGGCGCGGTGCTTTCGTCGCGGCGCTGCAGCCTGGCGAGGCGCTGTTGACCGCTCATCACTTGGACGATCAGCTCGAGACCGTACTGCTGATGCTGCTGCGTGGGTCAGGTGTACACGGTCTCGCAGCGATGCCGGCAGCCCAGCCGTTCGGCAAAGGCTGGCTGTTGCGTCCGCTGCTCGAGGAACCGCGCTCGGCGCTCGCGGCCTTCGTGGCGCGGCGGGGTCTCGCGTCGGTCCTCGATGCCAGCAACGCCGACGAACGGTTCGACCGCAACTACCTGCGGCACAGGGTGACCCCGTTGCTCGAGACCCGTTGGTCCGGAGCATCGCGCGCCGTCGCCCGCAGCGCGCGCCTGTTCGGCGAAGCGCGCGGGTTGCTCGAAGAATTGGCGCAGGCAGACCTTGCACGGATCGATCCGGTGCGGCTCGATCCGGCGCCTCCAGAGGGGGCATCGTCGCCGCGCAGTCTCGGTTTGCTGGGGCTCGCGAGCTTGAGTGCGGCCCGCCAGCGCAACGTCTTGCGCTCCTGGCTGCGGGAGCAGGGCGCCCTGCTGCCCGATGAGGTGCACCTCGAGCGCATCCGGGTCGAGTTGCCCGCGGCACGGCGCGATGCGCAACCCTTCGTCCGCTGGAAAGGCGGCGAGGTGCGGCGGTTCCGCGCGCGCCTGTACTTCTTCCCGCCGATGGCCGCATCGGTGGCGGACTCCCGGCCCGTCCTGCCGGGTGAGTGGCTATGGGCCCGTGGCAGGCCGTTCGAGCTCGGGTCGGGTCGCGGGGCGCTTCGTCTGCTCGTCGACCCGCGGGGACCGATCGCCCGCGACACACTGCCACCTCGCCTCTGGGTGCGCACCCGGGTGCCCGGCGCGACGGTCGCGCTGCGCCCGGGCGGCCCGACCCATGCCGTCAAAGAGCTGCTGCGTGTGCGGGGCGTCCTGCCCTGGGAGCGCGACCGCTTGCCGGTGGTGTGCGATGGCGCGCGGATCGTGGCGGTGGGCGGCCTCTTCGTCACCGCACCCTATCAGGCGAGGGACGCCGGGCGTGGCGGGCGCCTACGCCTTGAATGGGTCGACCCCCCCGAGTTCCGCGTTGAGGAGAGTGCCGCAATTTGCTAACCTGACTTCCCGTCGCGCCACGGTCGTCCCGGCCGCGGCCAACCACAGCGGCGGTGTCCATGTCTCGTTTTGTATTCGTCACGGGCGGTGTCGTTTCCTCGCTGGGGAAGGGCATCGCCTCCGCCTCATTGGGCGCCATCCTCGAGGCCCGCGGCTTGAAGGTCGCGATGGTCAAGCTCGACCCCTACATCAACGTCGATCCGGGCACCATGAGCCCGTTCCAGCACGGCGAGGTGTTCGTCACCGACGACGGCGCCGAGACGGACCTCGACCTCGGTCACTACGAGCGCTTCGTGCGCACGGTCACCGGGCGTAACAGCAACTTCACCACCGGCCGCATCTACGAGCGTGTGATCGCCAAGGAGCGGCGGGGCGATTACCTCGGTGCGACGGTGCAGGTGATCCCGCACATCACCGACGAGATCAAGCGCAACATCCTGCTCGGCGCCGGCGACTCCGACGTCTGCATGGTCGAGATCGGCGGCACGGTCGGTGACATCGAGTCGCTGCCGTTCTTGGAGGCGATCCGCCAGTTGGGCGTGGAGCTCGGTCGCAGCCACTGCGTGTTCATGCACCTGACGCTGGTGCCCGTGGTCGGCGGTTCCGGCGAGATCAAGACCAAGCCCACCCAGCATTCGGTCAAGGAACTGCGTGGCATCGGCATCCAGCCCGACATCCTGCTGTGCCGTGCGCATGACCCTTTGCCCGCGGAGCAGCGGCGCAAGATCGCACTGTTCACCAATGTCGAGGAGCGGGCGGTGATCTCCGCGGTCGATGCCCGCGACATCTACGAGATCCCCATGCTGCTGCACGCGCAGGGCCTCGACGGGATCATCGTCGAGAAACTGCGCCTCGAGGCGCAGGCGCGTCCGGCCGACCTTTCGTCATGGCAGCGCGTGGTCGATGCCAAGGCGGACCCGACCGGTGAGGTCGACATCGCGATGGTCGGAAAGTACGTGCAGATCCGCGATTCCTATATCTCGCTCAACGAAGCGCTGACCCACGCCGGCGTGCAGACCCGCACCCGCGTGCGCATCCACTTCATCGAGTCCACCGACATCGAGGAGCGCGGCACGGGTCTGCTCGCGGGCATGGATGCGGTCCTGGTGCCGGGCGGTTTCGGCGAGCGCGGCATCGAAGGCAAGATCGCCGCGATCCGTTACGCTCGCGAGAACGCCATCCCATACCTCGGCATCTGCCTCGGCATGCAGCTCGCGGTCATCGAGTACGGCCGGAACGTGCTCGGGCTCGAGGGCGCGAACAGCACCGAGTTCAACCGCCTCGCGCCGCATCCGACGATCGCGCTCATCACCGAGTGGCAGGATGCCACCCGCGGTTCGCAGGCCCGCGACGAGTCCTCGGGCAAGGGCGGCACGATGCGTCTCGGTGCCCAAGATGTGCATCTGGCGGCGGGGTCGCGGGCGCGCGCGCTCTACGGCCGCGATGTGATCCGCGAACGGCATCGGCACCGGTACGAGTTCAACAACGGCTATCTCGATCGGTACCGCGACGGCGGATTGGCGCTCACCGGGCTCTCGCCCGACGGGCTCGTGGAGATCGTCGAGCTGGCTTCTCACCCGTGGTTCCTCGCCACCCAGTTCCATCCGGAGTTCACCTCCAACCCGCGCGACGGTCATCCGCTGTTCACCGGGTTCCTCGCTGCTGCGCGCCGCCACCACGATGCGGCTGTCGCTGGCGGCGCCGGGTCGGGTACGGCAACGGTGACGGCAGGGCGGGCCTGAAGGTGCGCCTCGGTGATTTCGTGGCGGGTGCGCACGAACCGCTGTTCCTGATCTCCGGTCCCTGCGTCATCGAGAGCCCGGCGCTCTGCGAGGAGATCGCCGGTCGCATGCTCGAGATCACCCGTCCGCTCGGTATCCCCTACGTCTTCAAGGCCTCCTTCGACAAGGCCAACCGCAGCTCGCGCTCGAGCTTCCGGGGTCCGGGGATCGATGCCGGGCTCAAGGTCCTCTCGGACATCCGCAGCCGCTTCGGTGTGCCCGTGCTCACCGATGTGCATGAGGACACCCCGCTCGCCGAGGTGGCAGCGGTGGTCGATGTGCTGCAGACCCCGGCTTTCCTCTGCCGCCAGACCAACTTCATCGTCGGCGTCGCCTCCCAGGGCAAGCCCGTCAACATCAAGAAGGGCCAGTTCCTCTCCCCTTGGGAGATGCAGAACGTGGTCGACAAGGCGCGCTCGACGGGCAACGAACAGATCATGGTCTGCGAGCGCGGGTTCTCCTTCGGCTACAACAACCTCGTCTCCGACATGCGTTCGCTCGCCGTGATGCGCCGTACCGGTTGTCCGGTGGTCTTCGATGCTACGCATTCCGTGCAGCTGCCGGGCGGGCAGGGCAGCGCCTCGGGCGGTCAGCGCGAGTTCGTACCGGTGCTCGCACGCGCAGCGGTCGCCGCCGGCGTCGCCGGCGTGTTCATGGAGACCCACCCTGATCCCGCGCGCGCACTCTCGGACGGCCCCAACGCCTGGCCGCTCGACCGGATGCCGGCGCTGCTCGAGACGCTCGTCGGGCTCGATCGGATCGCCAAATCACGCCCTTTTGAGGAAGACCAGCTATGAGCCGCATCGCCGACATCTGCGCCCGCGAGATCATGGATTCGCGCGGCAACCCCACGGTCGAGGCCGATGTGACGCTCACGAGCGGCGTGCGTGGCCGCGCGGCCGTGCCCTCCGGTGCGTCCACCGGCACCCGTGAGGCGGTCGAACTGCGCGATGGCGACAAGCGCCGGTATTTCGGCAAGGGCGTGCTCAAGGCGGTCGGCCATGTGAACGGTCCGATCCGCAAGGCCTTGCGCGGGCGCGATGCACGAGACCAGCAAGAGATCGACGCGCGCCTGATCGCGCTCGATGGTACCGACAACAAATCCCGCCTCGGCGCCAATGCGTTGCTCGCGGTGTCTATGGCCACCGCGCATGCGGCCGCAGCCGATGCCGGTCAGCCGCTGTGGCGCTATCTGTCTCATGGCCGTCGGCCCTCGATGCCGGTGCCGATGATGAACGTCATCAACGGTGGCGCGCATGCGGACAACCGCCTCGACATCCAGGAATTCATGATCGTGCCGGTGCGCGCGGCGAGCTTCTCCGAGGCGCTGCGCCAGGGTGCCGAGGTCTTCCACACCCTCAAGGGCATCCTCAAGGGCCGCAAGCTCACGACCGCGGTCGGTGACGAGGGCGGTTTCGCACCGGATCTCGCCTCCAGCGAAGCGGCCTTGAAGCTGCTGATGCAGGCGATCGAGCGTGCCGGCTACAAGCCCGGGCGTGACATCCACCTCGGACTCGACGTGGCCAGTTCGGAGTTCTACAAAGGTGGGCGCTATGCGCTGCACGGCGAGGCGCGCAGCTTCGACGCGGAGCAGTTCACGCGGTACCTCGCGAAGCTGGTCGACAAGTACCCCATCATCACCATCGAGGACGGCATGGCCGAAGGCGACTGGAGCGGATGGGCGGGGCTCACCCGTGCCCTCGGCAAGCGCGTGCAGTTGGTGGGTGATGACCTGTTCGTGACCAACCCGAAGATCCTCGCCGAAGGAATCGCCAAGGGCATCGCCAACTCCATCCTCATCAAGGTCAACCAGATCGGCACGCTCACCGAGACCCTCGAGGCCATCGCACTTGCGCAGGGCGCCGGTTACTCGGCGGTGGTCTCGCACCGCTCCGGAGAGACCGAGGACACCACCATCGCCGACATCGCGGTGGCGACCGGTGCCGGACAGATCAAGACCGGGTCGTTGTCGCGTTCGGACAGGGTCGCCAAGTACAACCAGCTGTTGCGCATCGAGGGCGAGCTTGGGCGGCGGGCCCGCTACGCCGGTCGCGATGCCTTCCCGGTCAGGGTCTGAGGCGGATGCTTTCCTTCGGCCCGATGCGGCGTTAACCTTGCACCCGTCATGAAGTGGTATGCCGGAATCCTGCTCGTCGCGGCGTTGGCCCTCAACTTCCGCATCTGGGTGTCCGACGACGGACTCAGCGAAGTCCGGCGTCTGGAGCGGGCTGTCGCCGCACAGCAGAGCACCAACGCCTCCCTCGTGCGCCGTAACGATCAGTTGGCGGCCGAGGTCGCCGACCTGAAGAGCGGACTCGTCGCAGTCGAGGAACGTGCGCGCAGCGAACTCGGCATGATCGGTCCGAACGAGACCTTCTACCAGGTGGTCACGAAAGTGGCGCCACCGTCACCTTCGAACTCACCATCGCCGGAAACGGTACCCGTACCGCAAGGCGCGCCCGCGGGTGCTGAGCGCACCCGCACGGCGCAACGCTGAGTCCCGGGTTGGCGCCTTCGTCCTATTGGCTCGTCATGCCGGCGGCCGGACGGGGCGAACGTCTCGGCGCCGAAATCCCCAAGCAGTATCTTGCTCTGCACGGTCGACCGATGCTCGGTTGGGCGCTGGAGCCGTTCGTCGTGGATGCGGCTTGCCGTGGCATCGTCGTCGCTGTGGCGCCGGGTGATCCGCACTGGGCCGACTTGCGTGCCGGTCTCGGCCGCGAGGTGATCGAGGCCCGAGGTGGAGCGACGCGCGCAGAATCGGTGTGCGCAGGGCTTGAAGCGTTGTCGGCCGCCGGTGCCGATGCGCAGGATTGGGTGCTGGTGCACGATGCCGCGCGGCCCTGCATCACCGCTTCTGAGATCGCGGCGCTGCGCCGCGCCGTGGCTGCGGAGCCGGACGCGGTGGGCGGCCTGCTTGCGCTGCCCCTCGCCGATACCTTAAAGCGTGCCGCGGTATCCGGCGCTGCGGTGCGCAGTTCGGCGACCTTGCCGCGTGAGTCGCTGTGGCGCGCACTGACGCCGCAGATGTCCCGGCTCGGCGACCTTCGCGCCGCGCTGCAGGCTGCGCTCGAGAGCGGACGCCAACCGACCGACGAGGCGCAGGCGCTCGAATGGCAGGGCTTCGCCTTGCACTTGGTGGCCGGCGAATCGACGAACCTGAAAGTCACCACCGCCGGGGATGTACGGCTCGCAGAGGCGATACTCGCCGCAGCCCGGGACCGAGGAGCACAGGCATGACCATGAGGGTTGGATCGGGATTCGATGTCCACGCGTTCGGACCGGGCGACCATGTGATGCTCGGCGGGGTCCGGATCGCGCATTCGAGCGGTGTGCTCGCGCATTCGGACGGCGATGTGCTGCTGCACGCGCTCTGCGATGCCCTGCTCGGGGCGGCAGGGCTCGGCGACATCGGCCAGCATTTCCCCGACACCGACCCGCGTTGGCGTGGCGCTCCGAGTTCTGGCTTCGTGTCCGAAGTGATCGTGATGCTTGAGCAGCGGGGCTGGCGGGTGGTGAACGTCGATCTGACCCTGCTTGCGGAGGCGCCGCGCATCGGCGCGCATCGCGAGGCGATCGGTCGACAGGTCGCGCAGTTGCTCGGCATCGCGCCTGATGTCGTTAACCTCAAGGCCACCACGACCGAGAGGCTCGGATTCGTCGGCCGTGGCGAGGGCTTGGCCGCGCAGGCGACCGTGCTGCTGGCGGCGGTAGGCTGAGGCCCGCGTGGATACCTGGACCGAACTTGCGCTCGATCCGCCGCGCGCCGCCGGTGCGCCGATCGGCAGCGCGGTGATCCGTTCGACGCCCGAGGATTTCCAGGTCGATGAGCGGCTCGGTTTCGAACCGTCCGGATCCGGGGAGCACCTGCTGCTGCGGGTGCGCAAGCGCGGCCAGAACACGGCGTGGGTGGCACGCGAGTTGGCGCGTCTGGCGGATGTCCGGCAGCACGATGTGGGCTATGCAGGGCTGAAAGACCGTAATGCGGTGACGACCCAGTGGTTCAGCTTGCCGGCACGGCGACGGATGCCGGCCGACTTCGTGGGCTCAGGCGGTGAGGGGTTCGAGGTGCTGGAGGCGCATGCCCATCGCCGCAAGCTGCCGCGCGGCGCGCTCGCCGGCAATGATTTCCGCATCATGCTGCGTGGCGTCACCGGCGAGCCGGCTGCGATCGAGGCACGGCTGGAGCGGCTGCGCAGCCACGGCGTCCCCAATTACTTCGGGCCACAGCGCTTCGGGCGCGAGCTCTCGAACCTCGCGGTGCTCTCGGGCGGATCGCCGCCGCGCGACGGCCGTGGTTTCGTGCTGTCCGCCGCGCGCAGCCTGATATTCAACGCGGTGCTCGCCGAGCGCGTCGAGCGCGGCAGCTGGGACCGGCTGCTCGTGGGCGATCGGGCGAACCTCGAGGGCCGCAACTCCAACTTCCTCGTCGAAGCCGTCGACATCGCGCTCGAGCAACGTCTCGCTGCGCTCGACCTGCATCCGACCGGTCCCATGTGGGGAACGGGCGATGGCGGGGCGCGCGCCGCCGTGGCTGAACTCGAAGAGATGGTCGCCGGGCGCTATCCGGCGCTCCAGGAGATGTTGCGGGTCGAAGGCATGGAGCCTGCGCGGCGTCCGCTGCGTGCGGTGGTCCGTGACCTCGCATTCGCGTGGATGCCGTCCGGGGTCGCGCCGGGCAGCGCTCCCGCACAGGACTGTGAGTTGCGGTTTTCTTTGCGCTCGGGCAGTTTTGCGACGGTGGTGCTGCGGGAACTGGTCAGCCTCACCACCGCCGCACCGGAGGACGAACATGCTTGAGATCATCGACCATGGGCCGGTCCGCGAGATCCGTCTCGCACGGGCGCCCGTCAACGCTTTGAGCGCCGCCTTCACCGTGGCCTTGGACGAGGCGCTCGCCGCGGCCTACGCCGATGGGGAAGCGGAAGGGGGCGTGCGTGCCGTGGTGCTCTCGGGGCAGCCCGGCATGTTCTCTGCGGGACTCGATATCCGCGAGGTCACCGGTCCTGAGAGCGGGTTGCAGGCCTTGCTGACCGGCTTTTGGCGCCTGCAGCAACGACTGGTCCATGGGCCGTTGCCGGTGGTGAGCGCGATCACCGGCCACTCGCCCGCGGGAGGGGCCGTGCTCGCCATCCTCTGCGACCACCGCATCATGGCCGACGGGGACTTCCACATCGGCCTGAATGAGGTGCGCGTGGGGCTGTACCCCGGCGAAGTGATCTTCCGCTGCCTGGAGCGGCTGGTGGGGACGGGGCGAGCTGCGTCGCTGTTGACTCGCGGCGCGATGTTGACGCCGGACGAGGCGCTCGCCTGCGGGCTCATCGACGAGGTCGCCGCGCCCGGCGAGGTCGTGCCACGCGCCCTCGCGCTCGCCACCGAACTCGCGTCGCTGCCGCAACAGACTTATCGACGCACGCGGGCCTTGACGCGAAACGGGCTGGCGGATCTGTTCCGGATCCCGGCGGAACGCGTCGCCAGCGAGATCGCAGGCGGTTGGATCACCGACGAGACCCGCGTACAGATGGCGGCCGCGCTCGGCCGCAAGCCGCGCTGAACGATCGATGATGGGTCGCGGCCGTCCGGGCTAGCGGCCGCGCAGCAGCACATAGATCGCGCCGGTGCCGCCGTCGATGCGGCGTGCCGAGCAGAAGGCGAGCACCGAGTCGTCGCGCCGCAGCACGATGTTGGCGACGTTCTTGAGCACCGGTCCGCGCGGGCCTGATCCGAGTCCCTTGCCGTGCACGATGCGCAGGCAACGAAGGTGCTGAGCGGTGGCGCGTGCGAGGAAATCGCGCAGCTCGGATTTGGCTTCGCGCTGGGTCATGCCGTGCAGGTCGAGGGCATCCTCCACCCGGTAGTGGCCGCGACGCAGGTTGCGCATCACCGTGTCCTGGATGCCGTTGCGGCGGAACGAAAGTTCGTCGGCGGCCTCGACCTCGAGGTCTTCCGGTGTGAGCAGCAGGCTGTCCTCCAGAACCTCGACTTCGGCCCGTCGTCGGAAGTGGGCTTTCGGAGCCGGTTTGCGACGCTTCGGCGCGACGCGTGGCTCGTGTTTGATCGGTCGTGCGCCGTCTGCCGCCTCGCGGAAGGCCTTGATGTCGTCATCGGTCGGCTTGCGCATGGTCGAGGGCTCCTGGCTACGGGGTTCGTACTGTCCCCGGGTCGCCGCATTCAGTATATTGCGGCGCGTCATGAAGATCCTTGTCTCCAACGATGACGGCTACCGCGCCCCGGGCATCCTCGCCTTGCGAGGATCGCTGGAGGGGCTCGCCGAGCTCACCACCGTCGCCCCGGAGCGCAACCACAGCGGCGCGAGCAATGCGCTCACCTTGGAGATGCCGCTCCGGGTCACCGAAGTCGCACCCGCCTCCTATTTCGTCAGCGGTACGCCCACCGATTGCGTGCACCTCGCGATCTCCGGTCTGTTCGATTTCGAGCACGATATGGTGGTCTCCGGCATCAACCATGGCGAGAACTTAGGTGACGATGTGCTCTACTCGGGCACGGTCGCCGCAGCCATCGAGGGCCGCTTCCTCGGTCTGCCGACGGTCGCCTTCTCGCTGCGGCGCCCCGCATCGGGTGAGCCTGATTTCGCCGCTGCGGCGCGGGTCGCCCGCCTCATCGTACAGCGGCTGTTGGCGGCGCCGCTCGATCGCACGATGATCCTGAACGTCAACATCCCTCATCTGCCGTTCGAGTCGCTGCGCGGCTTTCGCAGCACGCGGCTCGGCGCGCGTCACCGCTCTGACCGGGTCGTGCCGGCGACCGATCCCCGGGGTCGCCAGGTCTTCTGGGTCGGCGCGGCGGGCGAGGGCGAGGACGATGGTCCGGGAACCGACTTCCACGCGGTCGCCGAGGGGTTCGTCTCGGTGACACCCTTGCAGGTCGATCTCACCCGGCACGCCGCGGTCGAACCGGTCGCGCGCTGGCTCGACGGCATCGGCTGAGCGCGGGGTCGTCGACTCCGAATGCACTCGCGTCTCGACGGCATCGGCATGACTTCGGCGCGGACGCGCGAACGGCTCATCCGCCGTCTTGTCGACCAAGGCATCCAGGATGCCGCCGTGCTCGAGCGGATCCGGTCGGTGCCGCGTCATATCTTCGTCGACGAGGCCTTGGCGAGCCGTGCCTACGAGGACACCGCGCTGCCGCTCGGTCACGGGCAGACGATCTCACAGCCGTACATCGTCGCGCGCATGACCGAGGCGCTGCGGGCGGGCACACCGGTGCGCAGCGTGCTCGAGATCGGTACGGGTTGCGGTTATCAGACGGCGGTGCTGGCCGGGCTAGTGCCGCAGGTCTTCACCATCGAGCGCATCGAGCCTTTGCTGCAGCGCGCCAAATCGAACCTGCGCGAGCTCGGTATCGCCAACGTACGCTTCCGTCACGGCGATGGCTTCGAGGGCTGGCGGGCGATGGGTCCCTACGACAGCATCTTGGTCGCGGCGGCGCCTGCCGAGGTGCCGGAGGAGCTGCTCGCGCAGCTGGCGTCGGGTGGGCGTCTGGTCATGCCGGTCGGCCCGGACGGCCGGCAGCGTCTGGTGCGATACACCCGCCGCGGCACGGTCTGCGAGCCCGAGGATCTCGGTGCCGTGTCGTTCGTGCCGATGCTTGCGGGGGTGGTCGGGTCGCCCGGCAACGGCGCTCCGCCCGGGGCCGTGCGCTGAAGAGCGTGCCTCGCGGCGCTTAGTCCGTCGCAGGGAACAACAACGCCCACACGCGACGACCGTCCTGTGCGAGCAGGTTGAAGGTGCGGCACGCGGGGCCGAGCGCCATGATCTCCAGACCAATGCGGCGGGTGAGGAACCATTGCCGCTGCGCGGCGGGCAGGAAGCTCTGGCCACCACCCCAGCCGATGATCACGAGCTCCGGTGCGGCGCCGAACAACGGCTCAAGGTCGGCCTCGCAGAGCTCGGCCGGGCGTTGTGGGCGTAAGGGATTGATCTCGCCGAGCGCATCGAGGCAGATCGCCGTCCTTAAGCGCTGTTCACCGATGCGGATCTCGCCATCGGAGTAGCTTCGGATCAGGAGTGCCGCGCTCGGCGGTGGAACATCGAGGGCCATGCTTCGGTACCATAGCCGAAGTGCGCGACCTCGTGCTCATCCTGCCGGACCTTTTCCTCTTCGACTCCGATGCCGCCTCTGCCCGCGGTCCGGGGCTCGCCCGACTGCGTTTCGCGCGATCGACGCCGCTGCGCGGTGGTTGGCGCGGCCTCTTGTCGCGCGGCTTGGGTCGGGCGGATCTGGTCGCTGTCGATCCCGCCGAGATCGTGGCCGCCGAAGTCGGGGCGTCGGATCCGCCGGGGGAAGCCTGGTCCGATCCCTGGCTGCTGTCACCGCTGCACCTCGTGCCGGGCCTCAAGACGGTGCATCTGGCGCCGGGTGGCCTGCTTCGGCTGACGGAAGAGGAGGCGGCCGAGCTGTGCGTCGGGTTCGCCCGGGATCTCGGTGGTGAGGGACTGCGATTGAGGCCCGCCCGCTCCGCAGGCTTCCTGCTCGAAGGACTGGACGCGGCGGGCGCGCTGACGGTGGAGCCGTCGCGACTGCTCGGCGGCGCGCTCGATGAGGCGCTGCCGAGCGGTGCCGGTGGCGCGCCGTTGCGGGCTTTCCTCACCGAGTGCGAGATGTGGTTGCATGCGCTGCCGCTCAATCGGCAGCGTGGTCTGCGTGGCGAACCCCCGGTGACGACCCTCTGGCCTTGGGGCGGCGGCCAGCCGCTGCGTGAACCCTTGGCGGTGTCTCCGGGCGGGTCGCGGTGGCCGGCGGTGTGGTCGGATGATGTGTGGGTGGAGGCGCTCGGCCGATTGGCCGGGCAGACTGTCGAGGGCCTGCCTTCGAGCCTCGCGCCGCTGCTTGCGGCCGAGTCCGACGCCGGATGTGCGGTGTTGCCGGTGCTCGGGCGAGGTATCGCGATGATCGACAAAGATTACATCCTGCCTGCTGCCGAGGCGCTGCGCACCGGGCGGCTCGGGCGCTTGACCTTGGCCGCCGGTGATCGCGCCGTCAGCGTCACGGCCGGCGACCGCCACCGTTTCTGGCGGCCGGCACGCAACCTGCTCGAAGCTTTGCTCGAGGGTGACGCTTGAAGCTCGAGGTCGTCCACCGGTCGGTGGATCCCGAGCGCCTCGCCGCGCTTGCGGGACTTCCGCCGGTATTGGCACGCGCGTATGCAGCGCGCGGTATCGAGGAACCCGCGCAACTCGCGCACTCCCTCGATCGGTTGTTGCGGGTCGGTTCGCTCGACGGCGTCGCGGCAGCCGTCGACCTGCTGTTCGCGCACCGCCGCGTCGGGGGGCGCGTGCTCGTGGTCGGCGACTTCGATGCGGACGGCGCGACCAGTTCGGCTTTGATCGTGCGGGCGCTGCAGGCCTGGGGTTGGCCCGCCGTCGACTTCCTCGTGCCCAACCGCTTCGAGTACGGCTACGGACTCACACCCGAGATCGTCGCACTTGCGGCGGAGCGTGCGCCGACGCTGATCGTCACCGTCGACAACGGCATCTCGAGCATCTCCGGCGTCGCTGCCGCGCGTGCGCGCGGCATCGAGGTGCTGGTCACGGACCACCACCTCGCCGGCGCCGAGTTGCCGGATGCCAACGTGATCGTCAATCCAAACGTACCGGGTGCCACCTTCGCCTCACGCTGTCTCGCTGGTGTCGGCGTCGCGTTCTACGTGATGTCCGCGCTGCATCGTGCGCTCGGTGATGCCGCCTTGCCGTCGCCCGCGACGTGGTTGGATCTGGTCGCGCTCGGCACCGTCGCCGATGTCGTGCCGCTCGACCACAACAATCGTGTGTTGGTCGCGCAGGGCCTTCAGCGCATCCGTGCCGGTCGCTGCACACCGGGGCTGCGTGCGCTGCTCGAGATCGGTGGTCGTCCGCTCGCCGGTCTGGTCGCCTCCGATCTCGGCTTCGCTGCTGGACCTCGGTTGAACGCGGCGGGACGACTCGATGACATGTCGATCGGCATCCGTTGTCTCATCACGGATTCTCCCGCCGAGGCCGAGGAGCTCGCCAACCGTCTCGACCAGCTCAACAAAGAGCGCCGCGCGATCGAAGGTCGCATGCAGGAGGAGGCGATCGCCGCGGTGCGGCACCTCAAGGACCCTGATGATGACGGGCGCCGCCCGGCGCCCGATGGACGCGCGTCGTCGGGAAATCGGGTACGCCGCCGTCATGGGCTCTGCCTCTACGACCCCGGTTGGCACCAAGGCGTCGTCGGGCTGGTCGCTGGTCGTCTGAAGGACCGCATGCGCCGCCCGGTCATCGCCTTCGCCGACGCCGGTGCCGACGAGCTGCGCGGTTCGGCCCGGTCGGTCGTCGGCGTGCACATCCGGGACGTGCTCGATGCCGTCGCCACGCGTCATCCGGGATTGCTCGGCCGGTTCGGCGGCCATGCGATGGCGGCGGGGCTGACGCTGGCGCGCGGCCGTCTCGATGAGTTCGCAGAGGCCTTCGATGCCGAGGTGGCGCGGTGGCAGGCGGGCGGTTCGCTCGCCGATCGTGTCGAGACCGACGGGCCGCTCCCGATCGATGAGATCTCCCTGGTCACCGCCGAGGCGCTGCGTGCGGCGGGTCCTTGGGGTCAGGCCTTCCCCGAGCCGAGCTTCGATCAGCGCTTCCGG
>DBCG01000001.1 GCA_002292945.1 Proteobacteria bacterium UBA964
TGCCGACGGGTGGTTCCACACCGGCGACATCGGTTCGCTCGATGCCGCCGGGACGATCCTCTTCCACGGCCGCATCAAGGACATGCTCAAGGTGGGCGGCGAGAACGTCGCCGCTGCCGAGATCGAATCTCAGCTCCAGAGACATCCGGCGGTGAAGCTCGCGCAGGTTGTCGGCATACCCGATTCGAAGTACGAAGAGGTGCCCGCGGCTTTCGTCGAGCTGCAGCCCGGTCAGAGCGCGACCCCGGAAGAGCTCATCGACTTCTGCCGTCGCGAGATCGCGAGCTTCAAAGTGCCGCGGCAGGTCCGTTTCGTGACCGAGTGGCCGATGAGCTCCAGCAAGATCCAGAAGTTCCGGCTGCGCACGGCGTTGATCGAGGAACTCGGACTTTCCGCCTGACAACCTATCCCGCAACAGCGAGGTCAACATGACTGTCTTCTTTGCGACCCTCAAGGTCAAACCCGGCCATGAAAAGGATTTCGAGCGCCTGCAACAGGAGCTCTCCCGCCTGACCCACGAAGCCGAACCCGACACCTTCGTCTACGACGTGGTGCGGCATGTCGACAAACCCGGCGTGTACGCGGTCTATGCACGGTTCAAAGATCCCGCTGCTTTCGAGTTCCACCAGAAGACCGACTTCCACGACCGCCTGGTCCCGCCCATCTTCGAATGTCTCGACGGCGGCGCCGAGGGCATGACCATCGATTTCTTCGAGTGGGTGGGATGACCCCCGCCGCTCGACCGACGCTGTTCGGGCCGGTCATGCAGCTCGGCTTCGTGGTCCCGGACCTCGAGGCCGCCGCCCTGCACTGGGCAGGGCTCGGCGTCGGTCCGTTCTTCCTGATGGAGCACATCCAGTACGCCGAGTGCCGCTACCGCGGCCAGCCGGTGTCCTTCGACATGTCGGTGGCGGTCGGGCAATGGGGCGAGGTCCAAGTCGAGCTGATCCGGCAGCACGATTCGGTGCCGACCATCTACTCGAGCTTCGTCGGCGGCAGCGGGTTGCAGCATCTCGGGGTCATGACCGACTCGGTGGAGACGCAGTTGGCGATGCTCGCCGCCCGAGGGATCTCGGCGACCCAATCCGGCAGCACCGCGAACGGCATCCGCTTCGCCTATGTGGACACCGACGCGCTGCCCGGTTCGCATCCGGGCGGGATGATCGAACTGATCGAGCGCGGACCGGCGATCGACGCCTTCTTCAGCTTCGTACGCGCAGCCGCGGACGGGTGGGACGGCGATCGACCGTTACGGCGGCTTGGCTGAACCGTTCGAGGTCACCATGACCCGAGGGCCGCATGCCGACATCCTCGGGCTCCGCCCGGTGCAGGTCGCCTACCATGTGGCCGACCCTGCCGAGGCTGCGGTGCGATTCGCGAAAGAGTACGGCTGGGGTCCTTTTTACCTCATGGAACACATCGCGCTGGAGGAGGTCCGTCACCGCGGTGCGCCCGGTCGGTTCGATCATTCCTCCGCCTACGGTCAAGCCGGCGAGATGATGGTCGAGCTGATCACACAGCACGATGATTCCCCCTCCGCCCTGCGCGACTGTTTCGCCGCACACGAGACGGGGCTGCATCATGTCGCCTGTTTCGTCCCCGACCTGGCTGCGGCCGTCGCCGGGTTCGCATCGCGCGGCGTGAGCGCCGCACTCGAAGCACGCACGAACACGGGCGTGTCCTTCGCGATGCTCGACACCCGCCGTAGCCTCGGACACATGATCGAACTCTACGAACCGGGCGAGGCGTTGACGCGCTTCTATGCCTTCGTCCGGCGCAAGGCGGTGGACTGGGACGGCTCGGAGCCGCTCCGACGCCTCGCATGACCGACCACGCACCCGCGATCAAGGAGACGAGGATGGGCAGACTTGCAGGCAAGGTCGCGGTGGTGCTCGGCGCCGCCGGACAGGACAACATGGGTCAGGTGATGGCGCGACGGTTCGCCGAAGAAGGTGCGACCGTGGTGGTCGCCGGTCGTCGATCCGAACCACTCGAGGCGCTGGCCGCCGAGATCGGCGGCAGTGCTGCACTCTGCGACATCACCGACAAGGCGCAGGTCGACGCCCTTGCCGCGACCGCGCTCGAGCGCCACGGCCGGCTCGATGTCGCGGTCAACTGCACCGGATGGGGCCTGCTCGCGAAGCTGCTCGACACCACCGAGGAGCAGCTCGACCGGATCTCGGCATTGCAGTTCAAGGGCCCTTACTTCTTCCTTCAGACCTTCGTCGGACGCATGGCGCAGCTGGGCGGCGGGTCGGTGATCACGCTCTCTTCGGCGTCGGTGCACGCTGTCCTGCACCACCACGCCGCTTATATCGCCACCAAGGCCGCGGGTGAGGCCATGGTGCGCTGCTTCGCCAACGAGTTCGGGCATCGCGGCGTGAAGGTCAACGCGCTCGCGCCGGGGCTCACAGAGTCGCCGATGACGGCGCGGGAGATGAGCCTGCCGGGCCTGCGCGAGACCTTCGTCAAGGAGTATCCGCTCGGACGCATCGGCACCGGGCTCGATGTCGCCAATGCCGCGCTATGGCTCGCGAGCGATGAGAGCTTCATGACGGGCGAGGTGCTGCAGGTCAACGGCGGCCTGACCCTGCGCCGCAACCCGAGCCCTTCCGAGATCAACGCTGCGCTGAAAGCCGGACGCACTGCGGCTGCGGGTTGAACGCGGTGCAGTGGTAAAATATCCGACGATGGATACATGGTGGCCGGTCGCCGCAGAGGGCGACATCGAACAGGGCAAGATGCGCGCGTTCACCCTCGAAGGGCGCGAGATCGTCGTCTGTCATTCCCGCGAGGGCTGGTTCGCGCTCGACGATGTCTGCTCCCACGCCTACGCGCGCATGAGCGAGGGCCGCCTGCGCGGCTGTCGCCTGATCTGCCCGCTGCACGGCGCCTCGTTCGACGTCCGTGACGGCGCGGTGCTCGGCGCACCGGCCGTCGCCCCGCTCAAGACCCACGCGCTGCGCATCGTCGACGGGCAGGTCGAGGTTGCGCTGCGCCCTTGAGGGCTCAACGTCGTTGATCGAACCGGCGCCCCACCATCGCCGCGGCGATGTTCACCTTCTGGATGTCGACCGCACCGCCCGCGATGCCCCAGCCCCAGGCGTCGCGCAGTCGGCGTTCCATCGGATAGTCCCGCGAGTAGCCGTAGCCGCCCATCAGCTGCACCGCATGGCCGCAGACCTCGCGAGCGATCTCGTTGGCGAAACACTTCGCCATCGACGACTCGAGCACCGAGGGCAGCCCGCGCTCGGCGTTCGCCGCTGCACGCCAGATGAGCAGGCGCGCGGCATCGATGCGCATGCGCATCTCGGCGAGGCGCAACTGCACGGCCTGGAACTCGACGATCGGCTTGCCGAACTGCCGACGCTCCTGCACATAGGCGAGCACATCATCGAGCGCCCCGCTCGCCTGCGCGAGCGCCATGGTCGCGTTGCCGCAGCGCTCGAGGTCGAACGCCTCCATGAGCTTCTTGAAGCCGCCCGCCGGCACGACGATGTTGTCGAGCGGCACCGCGCAGTCGTCGAAATAGATGTCCGAGGACGGCACACCGCGGAAGCCCATGAGCTTCTCGCGCACGCCGAAGGTCATGCCGGGCGTGTCCTTCTCGATGTACACCGCGCCGATGCCCTTCGGACCGGGATCATCCGACAACCGGCAATAGACGACATAGCCGTCCGCGTGGCCGCCGCCCGAACACCAGCGCTTGGTGCCGTTCAGCACCACGGTGTCGCCGTGGATCACGCCACGCGTGGTGAGGTCGGTCAGCGCGGAGCCGGCCTGCGGCTCGGACATCGACACCGCGACCATCGCCTCGCCGCGGCAGACCGCGGGGATCACCCGCTGGCGCAGCGACTCGCTCGCGAAGTGCTCGATCGCGCGCACCGGTCCGACGCAGGACTCGAACACCGGGAAGGCCACCGCACCGGAGACCTTGGCGAGTTCCTCGATGACGATCAACGCCTCGACATTGCCGAGACCGAGGCCGCCATAGCGTTCGGCGACATTGATGCCGAGGAACCCCATCGAGGCGTACTCACGCACCACTTCCGCCGAGGGCGGATGGTCGGACTCTTCACACTCGGCTGCGATCGGCGGCAACCGTTCCCGTGCATACTTGCGGGCCGTCTCCTGCAATGCGCTTTGCTCTTCCGTCAGACTGAAATCCATCCTAGGCATCTCCCATGATCGAAACCCGACCGATTCTCTCCGGCGTCCGCGTACTCGACTTCGGTCGCTATGTCGCCGGTCCTTACTGTGCGACCTTGCTAGGCTACCTCGGCGCGGAGGTCATCCGCATCGAGAAGATCGGCGGCGGCGAAGATCGCTACATCGCGCCGATCTGCGAGGGCGGTGAAGGCGGCGTGTTCTTCCAGACCGCTTGCAACAAGCGCTCGCTGACGCTCGATCCCGGCAGCGCCGCAGGTCGCGAGATCGTGCAGCGGCTGGTGCACACCGCGGACATCGTGGTCGCCAACCTGCCGCCGAGCGGGCTCACCGCGCTCGGCCTCGATTGGCCGACCCTCTCGGCGCTGCGCCCGGAGATCATCTTGGTCACCCAGACCGCGTTCGGCGACCAAGGCCCGCGTGCCGCGCAGGGCGGATTCGACGGGGTCGGTCAAGCGCTCTCCGGCGCGATGTACATCACCGGCACACCCGGCTCTCCCGCCAAGGCGGCGGCACCCTATGTCGATTACTCGACGGCCGTGCTCTCGGCGTTCGGCGCGCTCGCCGCGCTGATCGAGCGGCAGCGCACCGGACGCGGCCAGCATGTGCAGGCCGCGCTGCAGGCGACGGCGCTGTCGGTCTTCGGCTCGCACCTCATCGAACAAGCCGTCGCAAAGCCGGACCGGGTCGGCACCGGCAACCGGGTGCAGACCTCGGCGCCCTCCGACGTGTTCGCGACGCGCGACGGTCATGTGCTGACGCATGTGGTCGGCGACGGGCTGTTCCGTCGCTGGGCACGCCTGATGGGCGATGCCGAGCGATGGACCGGCGATCCGCGATTTGCGACGGATGACGGCCGCGGCACGCACAGCGCCGCGATCCTCGAGCGGATGCGCGCTTGGTGCGCGGAGCGCGACACGGCGAGCGCCCTCGAAGCACTCGCCGCTGCGGGTCTGCCCGCCGCTCAGGTGCTCTCGCCCCAGCAAGCGCTCGACGATGCACAGGCCGCCGCGATGGCCTGGTTCAGACCGGTGGCGGATTATCCGGGGTTGCCGCGCCCCGCTCCCGTGCCCGATCTGCCGCTGCGTTTCTCGGCCAACACCGCAGGCATCACGCGCCGACCGCCGCTGCTCGGCGAGCACACCGACGAAGTGCTGAGGGAACTCGGCTACGACGCGGCCGCGATCGCCGAACTGCACCGTCAAGGGGTGACCTGAGCGCTCAGCGACCGCGTTCGACACGATAGCCGAGCCGCGGGAAGTGCACGATCACCTCGCCGATCGGCGCTGAACGCAGGCGCACGGCCACCTCATCGACGTTAAGGGTGACGAGCTCGCCGGTGACGGGGATGCGCCCATAGTCATCGGGCGTCACGACCACCGCATCACCCGACGACAGACGCAAGGGATCGTCGCCATCCACGCCGAGCGGCTCGAGCGGCGACGCCGCACGCGCCACGTCCAAGGCCTGCTCGCCGTCGATCTCGCGGCGAATACCGCGCGGCAGCGCATCCATCCGCGCCTCCCAGGCGCGCAAACGCTCGAAAGGCTGCAGCAAGCGCGGCGCGTCGCCGATGTTGCCGCGTGCCATCCAGACCGGGAAATAGGCGTCGATATCGGCGAATGACGGCGCATCACCGAGCACGAAGCGACGACCATCCGCCAACATCCGCTCCACATAAGAAAGGTTCGCGCTGAACTGCGTGAACAGGTGCGGCAGATCGTCCTCGAGACGGTCGAAATCCATGAAATTGAAGAAATCTTTGCGATCCTCGATGATCGCCGGCGGGATCATCGAGCGGTTGAGCCCCATCGACAATCCGGCACCCGGGTCGAAGAAACTGCGGTCGCTCCAGGCCGCAAGCGCGATCGCCAAGCCCTCACTGCCCTGCGGGAACAAGGTCGGCTGCGGGTAGCGGCGCTCGAGTTCGCGCGCGATCAGACGCGTGTCGCAGTAGATGTCGGCACCCGCCTGCAACACCGGGATCTTCCGGTATCCCCCGGTCAACGGCTCCACCAGAGGCCGAGGCGGCAACATCGGCACCTGCACGGAGTCCCAGGGGAGCCCCTTGAGCCCGAAGCAGAGCCGGATCTTCTCGCCGAAGGGCGAGGGATCGTGGTGGTGGAGGATCAGGTCGGCCATGACTGAACTTTACCGCCTCGCGCGCTAAAAAAACAGTCAGGTTTGTTTATTTCAGGATGGCAGCGGGTTATCATTGACGCCGCCGGAGTGTAGCGCGGAGACGCCCCCCATGGACGCAGCGACAGTAGAACGATTGAAGGACGCCATGCGCCTCGAGGCGGAACGCGTCGCGCCCCCTGAGGGCTTCCCGGCTTTGCCGGTCATCCCAGGCGGCCGTTACACCGACCCGTCGTTCCTCGCACTCGAAGACGGTCATCTTTGGCGCAAGGCCTGGCTCTACGCCTGTCATATCGACGAACTGCCCGAGACCGGCAGCTTCCAGCTCTTCAAACGCACCGGCTCACCGATCCTCATCGTGCGTGGCAAGGACAGCGTCGTCCGTGCGTTCTACAACACCTGCCGGCACCGCGGCGCCCCGCTCGTGCGCGAGTGCAAGGGTCGCGTGGACGGACTCGTCTGCGGCTACCACGGCTGGACCTACGGCCTCGACGGACGCCTGATGAACCTGCGCGACAAGCGCGACTTCGTCGACCTCGACCTCTCGAAGCACCCGCTCTCCCCGGTGCGCTGCGAGCGCTTCGGCAACTGGATCTTCGTCAACGAAGACCCGGACGCCGAGCCGCTGCTCACGCATCTCGGGCCGATGCCGGCGATGCTCGAGGAGATCCAGCCGGAACAGGTGCGTTTCGTGCACCGCAAGAGCTATCCGGTGAAGTGCAACGTCAAGATCCTGCTCGACGCCTTCCTCGAGGTCTATCACCTCAAGTCGATCCACACCCACACGGTCGACCGTTTCCTCGATCATCGCGGGACGAACATCACGCTGTGGCCGCGCGGTCATTCTTTGATGGTCACGCCGAACCGGCGCCCCGACTGGCAGGACCCCGGAACCCGCGGCATGCGCCGCATCGAGACCGCCACCGAGATCACGCGCTCCAACAACCCTTCGTTCCTCTTCTACCCGAACCTGGTCACGCCGGTCGACGCCACCGGCAACCCGTTCATCCTGTTCTGGCCCACCGGTCCGCGCTCCATGGAGATCGAGATCGCCTGGTTCGCCCCGGACTGGGGTGGCGGCGAGATCGATCCACTCTGGGAGAAGCGGCTCTCGAACTTCGAGCGCATCCTCGAAGAGGACACCCAGTTCGCCGAGCAGATCCAGGAATCCGTCGAGTCCGGGGCTTTCGAGGGCATCACGCTCAACTACCAGGAACGTCGGATCTATCACTGGCACGAGGAACTCGATCGGCGCATCGGCGAGGGACGCATCCCGCCCGAGCTGCGCGTGCAGCCCAAGTTGGCGCCCTGGATCAAGGACTGACCGGATGCCCGGCATCTCCGCTTATGGCGTCCACCTGCCCCGCCTGCGCATCCCGCGCAAGCTGATCGCAGGCGCCATGGGTTGGTTGAACGGCGGCAAGAAGTCGGGGCGCGGCGAACGCACCGCCTGCAACTGGGACGAGGACAGCCTGACGATGGGGCTCGAGGCCATCCGCGACGCCTTGCCCGACTACGCCTCGCGCCGTGACGTGCGTTCGTTGGTGCTCGCCTCCACCACCCTGCCCTTCGCCGATCGCAGCAACGCGACCGTGGTCGCGAGCGCGCTCGACCTGCCGGACTCGGTGCTCGCGGCCGATGTCGGCGGCTCGCAACGGGCCGGAACCTCAGCGCTGGCACAAGCCTTCACGCAGAGCGCAGCCATCGGTCCGAACGGACAGATCGTGGTCGCCGCCGCGGACCGGCGCTTGGCGCGGCCCGGGAGCGAGCAAGAGCTCACCTATGGCCATGGTGCCGCGGCGGTGGTCGTCGGCTCGGACGACGGTCTGGCCCGTTGGATCGGTGCGCGGCACCTCGCAGCGGATTTCGTCGACCACCATCGCTTGGCGGGTGAGAGCTTCGACTACACCCTCGAGGAGCGTTGGACCCGCGAGGCCGGCTGGTTCGCCCAAGTGCCCCCCGTCGTGCGTGATCTGCTCGACACGAGCGGACTGCCGAGTTCGGCGATCCGCCACTTCATCGTCGCGGCGGATCGGGCGATCGGCAAACGCCTCGCCGCGCTCTGCGGCATCGCCGAGGACCGCCTGACCGACCCCATGACCGATCTGTGCGGACTCACCGGCTGCGGTCATCCCCTGCTGATGCTGGCGGCAGTGCTCGAACGGGCGGCGCCTGGCGATCACATCCTTCTGATCGGCTTCGGCCAAGGTGTCGATGCGCTGTTGCTGCAGGCGACCGACCGCATCGGGACGGTGCGGCCACGCCGTGGCGTCGCCGCCGCTCTACGCGCGCGACATGAAGAGACCGACTACACGCGTTTCCTCGCCCATTGCGGGATCCTGCAGGTGGAGACCGGCATGCGCGCCGAGCGCGATGCCCGCACCGCCCAGCCGGCGCTGTGGCGCAAGCATGCCGAGGTCACCGCCTTGACCGGGGGCCGATGTGGGCGCTGCGGCACGGTGCAGTTCCCTCGTTCGCGGGTCTGCGTCGCTCCGGAATGCCGCGCGACCGACACGCAATCACCGCATCTGCTCGCCGAGAACACCGGCCGCATCAAGACCTTCACCGAGGATTGGTTGGCCTTCACCGCCCGTCCGCCGCTCGTCTACGGCAACATCGCTTTCGCCGATGGCGGCAATGCGTTCATCGAGTTCGCCGACTTCGAGCCCGGTGAAGCGCAGGTGGACGCCGCAGTTCGGTTCGTGTTCCGCCTCAAGGACATCGACCGGCTGCGCGGGTTCCGTCGCTATTTCTGGAAAGCCGCTCCCCTGGGAGACGCCTGACATGGCCAGCGGGATACGCGACAAGGTCGTGATCATCGGCATGGGCTGCTCGCAGTTCGGCGAGCGTTGGGACTGTGGCCCCGATGACCTGATGATCGAGGCGTTCACGGAGGCGCTCGGCGACGCGGGCCTCGAACGCGATGACCTCGAGGCGGGCTGGCTCGGCGTGTTCTACGACGAGCAGAGCGTGTCGAAGTCGGCGCTCGCCCTGTCGATGGCGCTGCGGCTGCCCCAGATCCCCGTGACGCGGGTCGAAAATCTTTGTGCCAC